>NZ_CP157875.1:3745000-3885000 GCF_040215105.1 Aeromonas veronii | reverse complement strand
GTATGGTTAAGTGACTAAGCGTACATGGTGGATGCCTTGGCAGTCAGAGGCGATGAAGGACGTACTAACCTGCGATAAGCTGTGAGAAGTCGGTAAGAGACGCTATTACTCACAGATTTCCGAATGGGGAAACCCACCCAGCATAAGCTGGGTATCCGTTAGTGAATACATAGCTAACGGAGGCGAACCGGGAGAACTGAAACATCTAAGTACCCCGAGGAAAAGAAATCAACCGAGATTCCCTCAGTAGCGGCGAGCGAACGGGGATTAGCCCTTAAGCATCTTGGAAGTTAGTGGAACGGTCCTGGAAAGGCCGGCGATACAGGGTGATAGCCCCGTACACGAAAACAACCTTGATGTGAAATCGAGTAGGGCGGGACACGTGACATCCTGTCTGAACATGGGGGGACCATCCTCCAAGGCTAAATACTCCTGACTGACCGATAGTGAACCAGTACCGTGAGGGAAAGGCGAAAAGAACCCCTGTGAGGGGAGTGAAATAGAACCTGAAACCGTGTACGTACAAGCAGTGGGAGCCCTTCGGGGTGACTGCGTACCTTTTGTATAATGGGTCAGCGACTTACATTTTGTAGCGAGGTTAACCGTATAGGGGAGCCGTAGGGAAACCGAGTCTTAACTGGGCGTCTAGTTGCAAGGTGTAGACCCGAAACCGGGTGATCTAGCCATGGGCAGGTTGAAGGTTGAGTAACATCAACTGGAGGACCGAACCCACTAACGTTGCAAAGTTAGGGGATGACCTGTGGCTGGGGGTGAAAGGCCAATCAAACTCGGAGATAGCTGGTTCTCCCCGAAAGCTATTTAGGTAGCGCCTCGGACGAATACTACTGGGGGTAGAGCACTGTTTGGGCTAGGGGGTCATCCCGACTTACCAACCCCATGCAAACTCCGAATACCAGTAAGTAATATCCGGGAGACACACGGCGGGTGCTAACGTCCGTCGTGAAGAGGGAAACAACCCAGACCGCCGGCTAAGGTCCCAAAGTTCTGGTTAAGTGGGAAACGATGTGGGAAGGCTCAGACAGCTAGGATGTTGGCTTAGAAGCAGCCATCATTTAAAGAAAGCGTAATAGCTCACTAGTCGAGTCGGCCTGCGCGGAAGATGTAACGGGGCTCAAACCAGGCACCGAAGCCGCGGATTCACGCTAAGCGTGAGTGGTAGGGGAGCGTTCTGTAAGTCTGCGAAGGTGTATCGAGAGGTATGCTGGAGATATCAGAAGTGCGAATGCTGACGTAAGTAACGATAAAGGGGGTGAAAAGCCTCCTCGCCGGAAGACCAAGGGTTCCTGTCCAACGTTAATCGGGGCAGGGTGAGTCGACCCCTAAGGTGAGGCCGAAAGGCGTAATCGATGGGAAGCAGGTTAATATTCCTGCACGACTTGTAATTGCGATGGGGGGACGGAGAAGGCTAGGTGGGCCAGGCGACGGTTGTCCTGGTGAAAGTGCGTAGGTGGTGTTTCTAGGCAAATCCGGAGACACAACACTGAGACACGAGACGAACGCACTACGGTGCGGAAGCCATTGATGCCCTGCTTCCAGGAAAAGCCTCTAAGCTTCAGATTACAAGTCATCGTACCCCAAACCGACACAGGTGGTCGGGTAGAGAATACCAAGGCGCTTGAGAGAACTCGGGTGAAGGAACTAGGCAAAATAGAACCGTAACTTCGGGAGAAGGTTCGCTCTTGATGGTGAAGTCCCTTGCGGATGGAGCTGTCGGGAGTCGCAGTGACCAGATGGCTGGGACTGTTTATCAAAAACACAGCACTCTGCAAACACGAAAGTGGACGTATAGGGTGTGACACCTGCCCGGTGCCGGAAGGTTAATTGATGGGGTTAGCGCAAGCGAAGCTCTTGATCGAAGCCCCGGTAAACGGCGGCCGTAACTATAACGGTCCTAAGGTAGCGAAATTCCTTGTCGGGTAAGTTCCGACCTGCACGAATGGTGTAACCATGGCCATGCTGTCTCCACCCGAGACTCAGTGAAATCGAATTCGCCGTGAAGATGCGGTGTACCCGCGGCTAGACGGAAAGACCCCGTGAACCTTTACTACAGCTTGGCACTGAACATTGAACCTACATGTGTAGGATAGGTGGGAGGCTTTGAAGCGATGACGCCAGTTGTCGTGGAGCCGTCCTTGAAATACCACCCTTGTATGTTTGATGTTCTAACGCAGGGCCCTGAATCGGGCTCGCGGACAGTGCCTGGTGGGTAGTTTGACTGGGGCGGTCTCCTCCCAAAGAGTAACGGAGGAGCACGAAGGTTGGCTAATCCTGGTCGGACATCAGGAGGTTAGTGCAATGGCATAAGCCAGCTTAACTGCGAGACGGACAGGTCGAGCAGGTACGAAAGTAGGTCATAGTGATCCGGTGGTTCTGAATGGAAGGGCCATCGCTCAACGGATAAAAGGTACTCCGGGGATAACAGGCTGATACCGCCCAAGAGTTCATATCGACGGCGGTGTTTGGCACCTCGATGTCGGCTCATCACATCCTGGGGCTGAAGTCGGTCCCAAGGGTATGGCTGTTCGCCATTTAAAGTGGTACGCGAGCTGGGTTCAGAACGTCGTGAGACAGTTCGGTCCCTATCTGCCGTGGGCGTTGGATGATTGAAGGGAGTTGCTCCTAGTACGAGAGGACCGGAGTGAACGAACCTCTGGTGTTCGGGTTGTCACGCCAGTGGCACTGCCCGGTAGCTAAGTTCGGAATCGATAACCGCTGAAAGCATCTAAGCGGGAAGCGAGCCCTGAGATGAGTCATCCCTGACCCCTTGAGGGTCCTAAAGGGCCGTTGGAGACCACAACGTTGATAGGTGGGGTGTGTAAGCGCGGTGACGTGTTGAGCTAACCCATACTAATTACCCGTGAGGCTTAACCATACAACACCCAAGAAGTGTTCTGGGCCTTGTAGCAAGTGCATGAACTACTCAAATTCAGTGATAGCGACGAGCCAAGAGCGACATCGTTATTCACGTCAGCTTTCTAGATTAAGAATTTGCCTGGCGGCCATAGCGCCGTGGAACCACCTGATCCCATGCCGAACTCAGAAGTGAAACGCGGTAGCGCCGATGGTAGTGTGGCATTCGCCATGCGAGAGTAGGACACTGCCAGGCACCCAATTAAACAGTTGTGCACACATTGCGCGATTGGCTGCGAGGATGACACCTCATGAAGCGGCAAAAGATTTAGCGAAAGCTAACCGAATGCGGAGCGGTAGTTCAGTCGGTTAGAATACCGGCCTGTCACGCCGGGGGTCGCGGGTTCGAGTCCCGTCCGCTCCGCCACTAACAAGAAGCCCAGTCTAACGACTGGGCTTTTTTTCGTCCCTGTATTTCTCATTTTTCCCTCGCGATCTCACCTTAATCTTGTTTTTGACTCACCCTTGATATGCAGAAAAGAGATAAGCAATGCGCTATTTCTTTCTTCCTGGTATATCAAAGAGGAGGCATGCTGTACTCAATCCAACGATAAGGAGTATCACCATGAAACTGCGAATGACCGCTCTCTCCCTGTTATCCCTGCTTGCGCTCGGCCAAGCCAATGCCGCCGAAGTCCGGCTGCTCAACGTCTCCTACGACCCTACCCGCGAGCTGTTCCAGGAGTACAACACGGCGTTTGCCAAGGAGTGGAAGAGCAAGACCGGAGACGATGTGGTGGTGAGCCAGTCTCACGGTGGCTCCGGCAAGCAGGCACGTGCCGTGGTGGACGGTCTGGAAGCCGACGTGGTGTCGCTGGCGCTGGCCTACGACGTCGATGCAGTGGCCAAGGCCGGCCTCACCGCCAGTGACTGGGAGGGACGGCTCGCCAATAACGCGTCTCCCTATACCTCCACCATCGTCTTCCTGGTGCGCAAGGGGAATCCCAAGCAGATCAAGGACTGGGACGATCTGGTGCGCAAGGATGTCTCCATCGTCACCCCCAACCCCAAGACCTCTGGCGGGGCGCGCTGGAACTACCTGGCTGCCTGGGGCTATGCCCTGAAGAAGGACGGCAGTGAGGAGGAGGCCAAGCAGTTCGTCGGAGACCTGTTCAAGAACGTGAAGGTGCTGGATTCCGGTGCTCGCGGTGCCACGACCAGCTTTATCGAACGCGGCCTCGGCGACGTACTGCTGGCCTGGGAGAACGAGGCGCTGCTGGTGCTGGGTCAGCCGGGCACCAGTGACAAGTTTGAACTGGTGGTACCGTCCGTCTCCATTCTGGCGGAGCCGCCGGTCACCGTGGTGGACAAGGTCGCCAAGAAACACGGCACCGAGGCGGTCGCCAAGGGCTACCTCGATTATCTCTACTCCGATGAGGGGCAGCGCATCATCGCCAAGTATCACTACCGTCCCAGCAATCCGGCGATCCTGAAGGAGACCTCGGCCCAGTTCCCGACCCTGAACCTGTTCACCGTCAAGGATCTGGAAGGGGATTGGGACAAGGCCCAGAAGAAACACTTCTCCCAGGGCGGTCTGTTCGACCAGATCTACCAGCCGGGCAGCTAAGTCTGCCCCACTGGGTCCCGCATCACGGATAGGAGCCTCCAGATGAACAAGATCCTCCTGGTTCCCGGTCTGCACAACAGCGGACCGGATCATTGGCAGAGTCGCTGGCATCAACACTTCCCCCAGTGGCAGCGCATGGTCGGGCTGCCCTGGGACAAGCCTGACCTCACGGTCTGGAGTGCCAAGCTGGCGAGCAAGCTCAGGAGCCGGCGTGGCCGGGTGCATCTGGTGGCCCACTCCTTCGGTGCCCTGACGGCCATCGCCGCCGCCAGGCTGCAACCGGAGAAGGTCTCCTCCATCCTGATCGTGGCTCCCGCCGATCCGGCCCGTTTTGGCATCCCGGACGAGGCGCTGGCGGGATCGGTCAAGGTCTCCGCCCAGCTTATCGCCAGTCGCAACGATCCATGGATGTCGTTCGAGCGAGCCGAGTACTGGAGCCGCCAGTGGCAGGTTCCCCTGTTCGATGCGGGGGAGGTGGGCCACATCAATGCCCAGTCAGGTCACGGGGAGTGGAGTCAGGGTCTCAACCTGCTCGGCACCCTTCATCGGCGGGCCGAGATGGTGGTGGAACCGCTTCAGACCGATTGGGGCAAGCGGGCGGCACTCAGCTTCCGTTAGTCATCGATCGTCACGGCGCAGAGGCCAAGGAGGAAACACAAGAGATGGGGGCCCGTCGTCCGTCCCCATGATCGTACTCATGGCATCCACTTCCGGTTTTGGTTTTACGGCTCCGTTTGGTTAGGTCTTTTATTTATATAAAAGACCTTTTTTTATATTTGTTGCTCTAAAAGCCTTGTTTCATCGTTGTTAGATAAAAAAGTGATTAGCAAAGGCGTTATTGGTGTTTGTTGCATCTGGCGGGAGTGAGCAGAATCGCTATATCGAAACTTACTTATAACAATCGGAAGTGTTATGCGATTAAGTTCTTACTCTGTCCTGCCTGGCCTGGGGGCGACGCTGGGCTTCAGCCTGCTCTACCTGGGCATACTGGTGCTGTTGCCGCTTTCGGCGTTGGTGTTGTTTGCCATCAACAACCTGAGTGCCGCCGAATTCTGGCAGGTGATCAACTCCCCCCGGGTGTTGGCTTCATTTCGCCTGAGCTTCGGTGCCGCCTTTATCGCCGCCCTGCTCAACAGCCTGTTCGGTCTCATCCTGGCCTGGGTGCTGGTGCGCTACAGCTTCCCCGGTCGTCGTCTGGTGGATGCGCTCATCGATCTGCCGTTCGCCATGCCCACCGCCGTCTCCGGTATCGCCCTGTGCGCCATCTTCGCCCCCAACGGCTGGATCGGCCAATGGGTTGCTCCCCTTGGCATCGAACTCGCCTATAACCCCATTGGTGTGGTGATAGCCCTGACCTTCATCGGTCTGCCCTTCGTGGTGCGCACCCTGCAGCCGGTGCTGCGTGAAGCCGAGACCGAGCAGGAGGAGGCGGCCGCAAGCCTCGGGGCCAACCGTTGGCAGACCTTTGCCAGGGTGCTTTGGCCAACCCTGATCCCGGCGCTGCTCACCGGCTTCGCCCTGGCCTTCGCCCGCGGGGTGGGGGAGTACGGCTCCGTCATCTTCATCGCAGGCAATCTGCCCATGGTGTCGGAAATCGCGCCGCTGATGATCATGAGCCACCTGGAGGAGTATGACTACGCAGGCGCCTCCGCCATCGCCTCCGTCATGCTGCTTATCTCATTCATTCTGCTGTTGATCATCAACAAGTTGCAGGCCTGGAGCTGGGCCCGTATCGGAGGGAGCCGCATATGAATGCCTCTACCCTGGTTGTCGAGACCGCCCCGCAGGGCACGCGGTCGAGCCATGAGCCCGTGACTCGCGAGCCGGTCTGGGTCAAGTGGTTGCTCATCACAGTCGGGTTGGGCTGGTTTGCCGCCCTGCTGTTGTTGCCACTCGCTACCGTCTTCATTCAGGCGCTGAGCCCGGGTCTTGCTTTCTTCTGGCATGCCATCAGCGAACCGGATGCCCTGAGCGCCCTCGGCCTCACCGCTCTGGTGACCCTCTGCTCGGTGCCATTGAACGTGCTGTTCGGTCTGGCGGCCGCCTGGGCCATCGCCCGCTTCCGCTTCCCGGGCCGGCAACTACTCATCACTCTGATTGACTTGCCGTTCTCGGTTTCCCCCGTCATCGCCGGCCTGATGTTCGTGCTGATGTTCGGCAGCCGTGGCTGGTTCGGTGACTGGTTGAGTGAGCACGACATCAAGATCATCTTCGCCACCCCTGGGATCATCCTGGCCACCACTTTCATTACCGTGCCCTTCGTGGTGCGCGAGTTGTTGCCCCAGATGGAGGCTCGCGGACCGGAAGAGGAAGAGGCAGCCATCATGCTGGGGGCGAGCGGTTTGCAGATGTTCTGGCGGGTCACCTTACCAGGAATTCGATGGAGTCTGATGTATGGCGTGCTGCTCTGTACCGCCCGGGCGGTGGGGGAGTTTGGCGCCGTGTCCGTGGTCTCGGGCCACATTCGCGGCCAGACCAACACCCTGCCGCTGCACATCGAGATCCTCTACAACGAGTACCAGACCGGCGCCGCCTTCGCGGTGGCCAGCCTCTTGGCTCTGTTCGGGATCTTCACCCTGTTGGGGGAAACCCTGTTGGCCCGGCTGCGTGGTCAGCCCATTAAATCTCACTGATTTCACAGTTTCAACGAGGCAGCCATGAGCATTCAGGTTCAACGACTCAACAAGCATTTCAATCAGTACGCGGCCCTGGCCGACATCAACCTTGACTTCCACGACGGCGAACTGGTCGCCCTGCTGGGGCCCTCCGGTTGCGGCAAGACCACCTTGCTGCGGATCATCGCCGGGTTGGAGCAGGCCGATAGCGGCAACGTCATCATCCGGGGGGAGGATGCCTCCGCCCTGCATGTACGCGAGCGCAACGTCGGCTTCGTGTTCCAGCACTACGCCCTGTTCCGCCACATGACGGTGTTCGAGAACGTGGCCTTTGGCCTGCGGGTCAAGCCGCGCAGCGAGCGCCCGAGCGAGGCGGATATCCGTGCCCGGGTCAAGGAGCTGCTGGATCTGGTGCAGCTCAGCCACGTGGCTGGCCGTTACCCGACCCAGCTCTCCGGTGGCCAGCGCCAGCGAGTTGCCCTGGCGCGGGCCCTGGCGGTACAGCCCAAGGTCTTGCTGCTGGACGAGCCGTTCGGCGCCCTCGATGCCCAGGTACGTAAGGAGCTGCGTCGCTGGTTGCGGGAACTGCACAACGAGCTGCACGTCACCAGCCTGTTCGTGACCCACGATCAGGAGGAGGCGCTGGAGGTGGCAGATCGGGTGGTGCTGATGAATGCCGGTCGGGTCGAGCAGGTCGGCACTCCGGCCGAGGTCTATGACCAGCCCGCCAGCTCCTTCGTCCACAGCTTCCTCGGCAGCGTGAACCTGTTCCATGGCCGGGTGGCGGAGCAGGGGCTCGGCATCGGCGAGCAGTGGCTGGGGGGTGCGAGTGACTCCCGGCTGGCCCAGGGCAGCGCGGCCATCGCCTATGTGCGCCCCCACGAGCTGGAGATCCTGCCAGCGGATGCGCCAGGTGGCATCAGCGCCACCATCACTCGTCTGTTGCCCATGGGGCCGCGGATCCGGGTCGAACTCAGGGGCAACGGTGACGCAGGCACTCCCAATGGCAAGGGGGCCCACTACGAGGCCGAGCTGAGCAAGGAGGCTGCCCGTACCCTGGTGCCGGGGCAGGGGGTGAGGCTGATCGCCAAGCAGGCTCAGCTCTACCCGGACTACCAGATCTAGTGCGCGAGCCATCCATCGTGTTCAGGTTTGAGACAGAGAACAAGGCTCCGGGAGCCCATCCACGGGGCCGGTCAGCGCAGGAGGCGATGACGTGAATTTTCAGCAATTACGCATTATTCGGGAGGCGGCGCGGCGGGACTACAACCTGACCGAGGTCGCCAACGCCCTGTTTACCTCCCAGTCCGGGGTCAGCCGCCATATCCGCGAGCTGGAAGAAGAGCTGGGGCTGGAGCTCTTCATCCGTTACGGCAAGCGGCTGCTCGGCATGACGGAGCCCGGCAAGGAGCTGTTGGTGATCGCCGAGCGCATCCTCAATGACGCCAACAACATCCGCAAGCTGGCCAGCACCTTCGCCAACCGCGACTCGGGACGCTTGCTGGTCGCGACCACTCATACCCAGGCGCGCTATGCCCTGCCGCGGGTAGTGAAGGCGTTTCGCGAGCAGTTCCCGCTGGTGCAGCTGGAGCTGCGTCAGGGCAGCCCGGAGGAGATAGTGCGGCTGGTGCAGACCGGCGAAGTGGACATTGGCATCAGCAGCGAGCAACTCGACAAGAGCGAAGGGGTGGTGGCGTTTCCCTACTATCGCTGGCATCACAACATAGTGGTGCCGGAGCAGCACCCCCTCACCGCCGAGCGGGAGCTGACCCTGGCGGCGCTGGCCCAATGGCCCATCGTCACCTATCAGGCGGGGCTGACCGGGCGGGTGCGGGTAGATGAAGCGTTTGCCGAAGCCGGGATAGTGCCGCAGATCCTGCTGACGGCTCAGGATTCCGACGTCATAAAGACCTATGTCGAGCTGGAAATGGGGGTGGGTATACTGGCGGACATGGCCTTCAACGGCCAGCGGGACAAGGGGCTGGTGCAACTCGACGGCAGCCGGCTGTTTGCCCCTCACACCGCCTGGATCGGCCTCAAGCAGGGGCAGTTCCAGCACAATTTCGCCTGGCAGTTCATCCAGCTCTGCAACCCGGAACTGGCGCTGGCAGACATCCAGGCGCGGGCTCTGCGCAACGATGCGGCGCTCGATTACCAGATCTGAGTGAATCGCCATAAAAAACAGGGAGCCTCGGGCTCCCTGTTTTGCATTCAGACGATTATGGCAGTTGGGTCCAGGCCTCCTGCCAGTGGGAGCCGACGCCCGGCTCATACTGGGTGGCCGTGCTGGCCCACTGGCTGCACCAGCCGCTGTAGGGGAAGGGCTTGCACTGGTAGATCTTGCCGTTCTTGGGTTGCAACACCTTGGTGCCGGCGGTGTAGGCGGCGACGCCCTCGGGGAAGCTGTACTGATAGTCACCGCCACTGGCCGGATCCTTGAGCATCAGATCCAGGGTCTGCTGCACGGCCGCGCCTCCCGATTTGGGTTTACCCGTGATCACCAGTTGATGATGGCCGGCACTCAACCCGGTCAGCGGCATGGTGAAGCTCTGGCTGCTGTCCTTGATGTCGGCGCTGCTCTGCCCCCTGGCGACGCCACCATGGTCATAGAGGGTGCTGGTGACAGCGAGATCCCCTTGCGCCGCGACTGTGAAGCTCAGGGTCAGCTTGCCGCCATCGAGCAAGTACTCGCTCTCCAGGCCGCTCACGCTGACGCTGTCACCGATCGGCGGTTGTTGCTGCTCGAGCTGGATCTCGACCCGTTGCAGGTTGCTGCCTGCTTTGAGGAAGACAGGGTTCTGGCCGTAGACGGGATTGAACTGGCCGTCACTCCCTTGCTGACCGGCGCGGATCTGGCTCTGTTCCCCGTTGATCTTGCTGGCCAGAGCGTGGGCCCAGTTGTTCTTCTGGCCCTGCTCGGTGCTGGCGATGGTCAGCACCGTCTGCAGATCCGTGCGCTCGCCGCTTGCATCGAACACCCGGGTCATGGCCTTGTCACCGGCCGCCAGATCGATGGAGGGATAGATGGTCCCGCCCTGGCTCCAGCTCAGGGGGGGCTGGGTACCACCCTCGAAGCGGGCGTCGATCAGGTTGTAGAAGCTGTTGGTGGTATCCCCCACCTCCCAGACACCCAGGATCACCTGATAACCGGTACGGGCAGGCAGGACGCAGTTGTGGGTAACCTGTTTGGGCGGTTGCACCATGCCCCCGTCGATGACGCAGAAGGGGGTGAGGTCGAAGGAGGCCCGGGTCAGTGGTTGGTTCGGATCCCAGTCCTGCTTGGTGAGGTAGTAGCGCCAGTTGCGGGTGGTGTGGTTGGCGGTGAAGGTCCAGCTGATGGCGAAGGGGCCGGCTTTCACGTCGCGCTTGGTCCAGCGATCGCTGGTCTGGACGTTGAGCTCGCCAAATTGCGGATGGCCGGCGGCGGCTATCTGACCATCGGCCGGACCGCCAGCGGGGAAGCCGGACGGTGCCTCCAGGCTCTGGGGTTCCCACTGGATGGCGCCGCACTGGATGTTGCCACCCGTCTTGCACAGGTAGTTGCGTGCCTCCGGCTGGCTGATGTAGCCGTGAGCGAGCACGCCGCCACTGGCCAGCAGTGCGAGCGCCGCCGTGAGGTGATTGAGTTGAATAGTTGCTGCCATACATTCCTCTGTTCGATAGATGTGGGCAGTCAAGTTGGCAGGGGAGTTTCCCGAAACACTGTGCTGCAACCCCGCTATCCTGGACGACATGTCTTTAGACCGGAGGCTTTGCGTCCTGGCCTTTCAACCAGTTTGCCAAATGACTACAAAATGGGTCATGGTGTCGCGTTTGACTACGACGCTCCCATCATGACTTCTTTCTATTGAATTATTAAGTGTAAATCTTTACAGCTTGCTCTCATCGGAGTAGAGCCAATACGCCACTTTTTGCTTTTATTCCCCCATGTGGCCCCGGCCTCTCTGCCACCGGCACCCAGCGCCGCCAGGAAGACTCCATTCACGAAGATAATCCTTTGCTCGCGGCAGACAGCGGAGCCTGCTTTTGCTAGCGTGATGAGGCGCATCCTCGCGCACCCGCCCTGCTGTCAGGGCGCCATCAAAAAAGGAACGGTCGGCCAGTGGCCGCCGATAAAAAGAGGGACCTTATGATTTCCAATGCCAGGAATTACTTGAACCAGCTCAATGCCGACTACCTGAAGGTACACAGGCGCAAGGAGGATCTCTTCTGGTCCACCTACATGGGCACCAGCGATGATCAGGCCGGGTTCACCGCAGCCGAACAGGCCTACAAGGCATTCTGCGCCGATCCGGCCCGCCTGCCGGTCTTGCGGGCCATGCTGGCCGAGGCCGAAGGGGCGGATCTCAAACGGGGGCTCGGGGGCTGGATAGCCTTCTTCGAGTGCAACGTCATCGAAGACCCACAGGCTGCGGTGCTGATGGACGAACTGGTGGCCGCCGAGGCAGAGCTGTTCGCCCGTCGCAAGGAGCTCAAGCTGACCCTGCTGGACGAGCAGGGGCGGCAGGTGGCCGGCAGCCTGCCGGCAGCCAGTGCCTCCCTTGCGGCCAGCGCGAATGAGGCGGTGCGCCAGAGCGCGCTCGCCATGTTCCATACCCTGGAGCAGTGGGTGGTCGACAACGGCTATCTGGCCATCGTCACGCTTCGCAACCGCTTCGCCCGCGCCATGGGCTATCGGGATTACTTCGACTACAAGGTGCGCAAGAACGAGCAGATGAGCCCGGAGCAGCTGTTCGCCGTGCTCGATGACTTTATCGCCCGCACCGAGGATCGGGTGCACCTGGGCCTCGCCGAATTGAAGGGGGCCAAGGGGGAGGCGGCGCTGCTGCCCCACAACCTGCGCTATTTCGTGAGCGGTGACGTGACCCGTCAGCTCGACCCCTACGTGCCCTTCTCCCGAGCCCTGAAGGATTGGGTCGAGAGCTTCCGTCGCCTCGGCATCCAGTACCGGGAGGCGACCCTGACCCTGGATCTGCTGACCCGGGAAGGGAAATACGAGAACGGCTTCTGCCATGGCCCGGTGCCGAGCTTCTGGCAGGAGGGGGAGTGGGTGCCTGCCGTGGTCAACTTCACCAGCTTGGCGAACCCTGCTCAGGTGGGCAGCGGCTGGAATGGCCTCAACACCTTGTTCCACGAGGGGGGACACGCGGCGCATTTTGCCAACGTCACCGGCAACGCCCCCTGTTTCTCCCAGGAGTTTCCGCCCACCTCCATGACCTATGCGGAGACGCAATCCATGTTCTGCGACAGCCTGCTGGACGATGCGGACTGGCTCAAGGGGTACGCCCGCAATGAGGCGGGGGAAGCGATCCCGGATGCCCTCATCAAGGCCATGATCGAGGCTCGCCAGCCGTTCAGGGCCTTCAACGAGCGCCAGATTGCCCTGGTCTCCTACTTCGAGCGGGATCTCTATGCCATGGAGGATGCCGAGCGCACTCCGGCCGCCGTGCTGGCGCTGGCCCGCCAGTGGGAGCGCAGGATCCTGGGAGTAGAGAGTCCACGCCCGCTGCTCGCCATTCCGCACCTGCTCAATCAGGAGTCGGCCTGCGCCTACCACGGCTACCTGCTGGCCCTGATGGCGGTGGAGCAGACCCGTGCCTACTTCCTGCGCCGGGATGGCTATCTCACCGACAACCCGCGCATCGGCCCGGATCTGGCGGCCCACTACTGGGGGCCGGGCAACGGCATGACCCATGACCAGACCCTGCAGAGCCTGACCGGCGAGGGCTTCAGCGCAGCTCCCCTGGCCCGGGTGTGCAACCAGAGTGTGGAGGATGCCTGGGCCACGGCCTCGGCCTGCATGGCGGCGGCGCGTCAGCGTCCGCCCGTCGGTGATGGTGCCCCCCTCAATGCCCATATCCGGGTGGTGCACGGGGCCGAGCTCATCGCCGACAACAGCGAGTCGGAAGCCCGCATGCTGGCGGACTTTGAAGCCTGGATCCGGCGCTATTATCAGGGGGAGAGTCAGCCCGCCTAGGGGCCAACGGTGATGTCATCGAATGCCTGCACAAAAAAGCCCCGAAAGGGGCTTTTTTTATCGGGCTCAGCGGGCGCCAGGCAGGGTACGACAAGAGGTGACCCTTGCCGGTTTATCCGCTATCGCCTTCCTCGCTCTGCTGCTATATGTCATGAGGTCGACTTAAGTTCAGATAATTGATTTGGATTTGGTTTATGTTCGATTTGTTGGAATATTTACATTTTAAATATGGACTGACCTGGCTCCTGAGCAGATGATTGATAGGCCACCCTCGGTGCGAACCGGGTTCGGAAAATCACAGATCTCCCCCGTGAGATGGCTGGATTGCCTATGACGAGGGTCTGATGACTCGCTCCATATCTGATGACGTTCTATATCCATTCAATGATGATGACCGCCTCACACCGAGCCGGGCGAACAGGGATGCCAGCGTTAGGTACCGTGCCTGCTGTCGCGCGGTATCAGGATATCCACGAGTGATCATCCGGGGGAATCGCCCCCTATTAGTGTTCCCCTCCTCCCTAGTGACTTGTAATCTATTGATATTATTCTGCATAGGTACGGGCTGATGATGTGTCTGGTCGGCTAGACTCCTTGCGGTGATATGGTTCTCATGAACGGAGCATGTTGTGATGAAGAAGATCATGATGGTATCGGGCACTCGCCCTGAAATAATCAAACTCGCCCCCCTCTATCATGCCCTCCTGCAGGCGCCCTGGGCCGATGTGCGCTGGGTGCATACCGGTCAGCATGACAGCATGGCTACCCAGTTGCTCGAGTGCTTCGATATCCGCCCTCACTGGTCGCTGCAGCGCCAGGGGGCCAGTCTCTTTGAATTCAGCCAGGGCTGCCGTGCCCAGCTGGAAGCCCTGATGGCAAAGGAGCACTGGGACATGGTGATCGTGCAGGGGGACACCGAGAGTGCCTTCCTCGGCGCCCTGACCGGGTTCTATCATCAGGTGCCGGTGGCCCATGTGGAGGCCGGGCTGCGTACCTATCGCCTTGACCGCCCCTTCCCCGAAGAGGGGCTGCGCCAGATGATTGGGCGCATCGCACAACTGCATCTGGCGCCGACTCCCCGTGCGCGGGACTGCCTGCTGGCCGAGCAGGTGCCGGCAGCGCGGGTCCATGTCACCGGCAACACCGTCATCGATGCCCAGCTCTGGGCCGGTGAGCGCCATGGCATCCAGCGCAACAATCCCCAGCCGGGTCATCTGCTGGTCACCGTGCACCGCCGGGAGAACTGGGGTGACGAAGTCGACGGGATCTGCCGTGCCATCGCCCGTCTCGCCACCGCTCATCCCGATATGCGGGTGCTCTTCCCGGTGCATCTGAACCCGGTGATCAAGGAGGCGGTCTATCCGCTGCTCGGCCATCTGCCAAATGTCACCCTGACCGAACCCCTCGATTATCTGGCCATGCAGCAGGCCATCGCCGATGCCTGGCTGGTGATGACGGACTCCGGCGGCCTGCAGGAGGAGGCGCCCACTTACGGCGTGCCGCTGCTGGTGCTGCGGGAGGAAACCGAACGGCCCGAAGCGGTGGAGTCCGATTATGCCCAGCTGATGGGCACCGATGAGGAGCGCATCGTCCAGCGTGTCACCGAACTGTGGCAGGCGGCGGACTTTGCCCCGCGCACCATGGCCAATCCGTTTGGTGATGGCCAGGCCTGCGCGCGCATCGTGGCTATCATGGCTGATACCTTGCTGGGGTGATCCTGATGTCGGAATATTGGCTGGTTGATGGCTTTGCCACCTATCTCTACGGTCTGAAGCTGATCGCCATCGTGGTGGCGATGGCCATGCTGGTGAGCGGCGTCGACGATCTCTTTATCGATGCAGTCTATTGGCTGCGCGCCACCTGGCGGCGACTGACCGTCTATCGTCGCCACGAACGTCTGGAATACCCGGCACTCTATGAACGGGAGGAGCAGCCTCTCGCCATCATGGTGCCCGCCTGGCATGAGACCGGGGTGATCGGTCAGATGGCGGAGCTGGCGGCGACCCGCTTTGACTACGAGAACTACCAGATCTTCGTCGGCACCTATCCCAATGATCCCGACACCCAGAAGGATGTGGACGAAGTCTGCGCCCGCTTCCCCAATGTGCATAAGGTGGTCTGCGCCCGGCCGGGGCCGACCAGCAAGGCGGATTGCCTCAACAATGTGCTCGATGCCATCTTCCAGTTCGAACGAAAGGCCAACCTCTCCTTCGCCGGCTTCATTCTGCACGATGCCGAGGATGTCATCTCGGACATGGAGCTGCGGCTGTTCAACTATCTGGTGGATCGCAAGGATCTGATCCAGATCCCCGTCTACCCCTTCGAACGTCCCTGGTACAACTTCACCAGCCTGCATTACTTGGACGAATTCGCCGAGCTGCACAGCAAGGATGTGCCGGTGCGCGAGGCCGTCTCCGGCCAAGTGCCCAGTGCCGGAGTGGGCACCTGTTTCAGCCGCCGGGCCGTCATCGCCCTGCTGGAAGACGGCGACGGTATCGCTTTTGACGTGCAGAGCCTGACGGAAGACTATGACATCGGTTTTCGACTCAAGGAGAAGGGGATGGAGGAGGTGTTCGTACGCTTCCCCGTCATCCGCGAGGCCAGGAGCACCCCGAACAAGCG
This sequence comes from Aeromonas veronii, assembly GCF_040215105.1. Classification (NCBI taxonomy): domain Bacteria; kingdom Pseudomonadati; phylum Pseudomonadota; class Gammaproteobacteria; order Aeromonadales; family Aeromonadaceae; genus Aeromonas; species Aeromonas veronii. The sequence continues at coordinate 3,869,288 of NZ_CP157875.1, read as the reverse complement.
CTGGCGGCTTGGCATGCACGAGCGGGATACCAACGTCATCTGCGTGCGAGAATACTTCCCCGATACCTTCCAGACCGCGGTGCGACAGAAATCCCGCTGGATCATCGGCATCGTCTATCAAGGCTTCAAGACCCACAAGTGGAGCAACAACTGGAAGCTCAACTACTTCCTCTGGCGTGATCGCAAGGGGGCGCTGACCAACTTCCTCAGCTTCACCGCCAGCCTGATCCTGCTGCAACTGCTGGCCCTCATCCTCTACCAGTGGCTGGCGCCGGATCCCTACTACTTCCTCTCCATCTTCGAGGGGGACAGCTGGTTGATCACCCTGCTTTGGATCAACATGTTTCTGATGAGCAACCGCATGTTGCAGCGGATGATCTTCGTGACCCGCTACTACGGCCTGATCCAGGGGATGATGTCCATTCCCCGGCTGTTCTGGGGCAACATCATCAACTTCATGGCGAACTGGCGGGCCCTCTCCCAGATCATCGCCCAGGGGGATCCCCGTCGGGTGGCCTGGGACAAGACCACCCACGACTTCCCGAGCCTCGGGGAGGAGAACCGGGCGCGCCGTCCCCTCGGCCAGATCCTGGTTAGCCAGGGCAGCCTGAGCAAGCAGCAGCTGGACGAGGCAGTACTGAACATGGAGCCGGGTCTGCGCCTTGGCAGCAGCCTGGTGCATCAGGGCCTGATCACCCCGGAACAGCTGGCCGCCGGTGTGGCGGAGCAGAGCGGGGTCGCCTGGGAGCACGTCGATGCCTTCAGCCTGCCCGAGGACCTGCTGGAGAAGGTGCCTCCCAACGTGGCTGTGCATTACGGGGTAATCCCCCTGCGCATGGAGAAAGAGGTGCTGGTGCTGGGGTGCGAAACCTATCTGGACCCTGTCTCTCTTGGCGCTCTGTCGCGCAAGCTCGCATCGCGGGTCTCCTATGTGATTGCCTGCAAGGGGGAAGTCACCCTGGGGCTGCGTCGCTGGTATGTGCGATCCACGCGTACCGACCCCAAGGGCGTGCTGCAAAAAGCCCTGGCCGATGGCCTGATCGATGAGGCCGGCTACGCCGATATCTGGTCCCGCTATCAGGCGAGCCAGGTGATGCTGCCGGAGATCCTCACCTCCCTCGGTCATATCGACGAGGCGGCGCTGCGCTCCCTGTTGCTGCGCCACGAGAGCAGTGAAGAGGTGCTTGGGGACTTTCTGGTCGATCAGGAAGTGGTCAGCGAACAGGTGCTGGCCCAGGCCAAGGGGCTGCAGAACCGCTATCAACTGAATGTGCATGACTTGCTGCGGGCGGCCGGGGTGAATGATGAAGCCTGGCTGGCGCGACAGAAAGAGGAGACCGTTTGATGCGTCCCGAATTACTGCTCCTGTCCGGGCTCTTGCTCGGGCAGGGTGCCATGGCCGCCCCGGCGGAATATGACCTGGGTCCAGGGGTGAGTAGTTATCAGCGTTTCGTGCTGTACCCACACCTTCAAAAAGGATTTTCTGCTCTGGAACGGGGGCATCGTGACAGGGCCATCGCCGAGTTTGAACAGGCTCGCAAGTTGCAGCCCGAGAACCCGGTCATCGCACTCTATCTGGCACGGGCCTACGAGCATTTTGGTCAGGACAAACATGCCGCTGCGCTGATCCATGAGCAGCTATCCATCACGCCGGGGTACGCCGAACTGCTTGCCATGGCCGAGGGGCTGCAGCGCAAGAACCCACTGGATCCGGCCTGCAATCAGCTCGAGTGCAAGGTGGCGAGAGCCGAACGTGATCTGCTGGATGGGGATCTGGGCGCGCTGGCCACGGCGCTGGAGGATCCCGCCCTGGCGGACAGTTCCCAGGGCCTTGGTCTGCGGCGCAACTTGCTGCAGCGTGCTCTGGGGGAACAGAACTGGCCCCTGGCCGCGGGTCAGTTCGCCTGGTTGGACAAGGCGGGCAAGCTCGGACCCGGCGAGACGAAACAGTGGGTCAACATGCTGCTGGCACAGGACAAGGTCGAACAGGCCGTGGCCTTGCGCCACCGGTTGCCAAGCGATGATGCAGAGCTGGACTTGGCCATTGCCCTGGCCCTTGGCAAGGATCAGCGAGGAGCGACCCTCGGCCGCTACCAGCAGGCCCATGCCCCGCAGTTCCAACGGGCGGATCAGGAGCGGGAGTGGCTGCAACTGGCCGCCAATAACCAGACCCTCGGCAGCGACGAGACCCTGCAATTTGCCGAGAATCAGGGATTTTATACCAGCCTGATGTTGCCGGTGCTGCGCCGCGAGGGGCGCTGGGCCGAGCTGGACAGGCTGCTGGCCAGGACGCCGGCGCAAGGGAATGCGGAGCTCGCTTTCGAGTCCGCCCTGCATCAGCGCCAGTGGAACAAACTGGCCAGCGAGGGGCGTCAGCTCATCAGGGGCTCGCGTCAGCCCATGGCTACGCTCGAGCAGGTGAGCTATCGCCTGCAGCAGGCGGGCCTCACGGCCGCGAGCCGGGCGCTGCTCATCGACTACTGGCCCTACAAGGGGGCCAGCCAGGCCGGGCGGGAAACCCTGATCCGGCGTCTGACCCTGTTGCAAGGGGAGAAAGGAGCCGCGCCTCTGCCAGATCGGTTGGCCGAACCGCTGCCTGAGCCCGGACTGCGAAGCCTGCAAGCCGGTCTGCTGGCCCAGTCGGGCCAGTGTGACGGTGTGGTACGGGTGCTGGGGGATCTCGCCGCAGACTATGATGCCGACAGCTGGCGAGCGCTCGGCCACTGTTATCGCCAGACCAAGCCGGGTCTGGCGGAATATGCCTTCGCCCGGGCCGCCAGCTTCGGCTTGCCGCAGGATGTGCGCCAGCTGGCTTACCAGGCCTATGAGAATCACCACTATGGGGCGGCACTCAAGGCCTGGCAGCAGGTGACTCTGGCTCCCGAGCAGCAGGAGCAGATGGCCGCCATCCAGTCGGCCCTGGATGCCGGCGATCAGTCCCAGGCCAGGCAATGGCTGGATGGGTATCGGCGGGCCGGCCTGCCCCAGGGGGCGGCATACTGGCGTGCTCTGGCCAGTACCCAGCAGGATGAAGAGGCCATCGCCAGCCTTGAGAAAGCCATCGCCCTGTCGCCCGAGGCATCGGACTATGCGCAACTGGCTCAGCATCATCAGCACCTCGGCCAGACGGCGCAGGCTCGCACGGCGCTGCATTCCGCCAATCGACTGGAGCCGGACAACCGGGAGTATCAACTCGCCTATGGCTATGCCCTGCTGGGCAATGACGAGAAGCAGGCGGCCAGTGACTGGCTGGAGTCCATCTACCGGCCGGGAGATACCCAGCTTGCCGAGCAGCTGGTTTATATCAACCAGTCCCTCGCTCACAACCAGAAGGCGCGGGACTACGCCGCCAAGGCCATCGACGGGGAGCAACCGGCGCAGCTGCGTTACGACCTGAGGCGTTTGCACGAGGATCTGGGACGCCGCTGGACCTACAGCTTCGATGCCTGGACCGGTACCGGGGCCGGTACAGTAAGCGGTATCGGGGGCAATGCCGTGGCCCAGAGCTATGCCCAGACCGAGGTGGAGTATCGTCTGGGGGACGAGCCCATTCGCAATGGCAAGACGCTCTCCGTCTACGGTCGTCTCTATGGCAGTAGCCAGAGCCAGCAGATCTATCACCTCAATGAAGGCACCCCCTACGACGGTACCTATGCCGAGGACAGAGGCAGCAATCCTCTCGACTTCAGGGATCCGACTCTGGGGATAGGGCTGCGATGGAAACCTTTTTCCAGCCAGACTTTTTTCCTCGCGGCCGAGGAGCTGATCCCCCTCAACAACAGCCAGGGGGGCGAGCACGACACCCTGATCCGGGCCAGCGCCTCCTTCCTGAATGACGGTAAATACAGCGATGAGTGGCATGTGGGGGAGAGTGGCTGGTGGGCCCAGAACCTCTATCTAGATGCGGCTCGCTACCTGCGTTCACAGCAGACCAGCCTGGTAGCCGATTATCGTCTCAGCTATCACCACAAGATCCGCTGGGGTGACACCCTCGAGCCCTATGCCCATGTGCAGGGGCGCCAGTACTGGAATGACAAGAGCCCGGATCGGGGTTATTACAACGCTGAGGGGGGCACGGTGGAATATTCGTCGGGATCCGATGACTACACCCTGCTGATGGGGGGCGTCGGGGTGCGCTGGAATCACTGGTTCGGGGAGACCCGCTACGATGCCTGGCCCCACAAGCTGAGCCTGGGGATCGAATACCAGCACAGACTGAAGAGCAATCCCGTCATCAAGGACATCGAAACCGGCGATGACTACGACAAAGGCACCCTGATGATGACCATGGGAGTGAGATGGTGATGAGACATTGGATAACGGCATTGACTCTCATCCTGCTGGCGGCGGCATGGCCCGCCCAGGCGAGTCAGGGGATTATTTATCAGCCCCAGCTGCGGGATGCCGCCATCGGCGAGGCGCGCTGGGACGAGATCCTGGCCCAGGTGAAACGGGAAGGTTTCGATACCCTGATCGTGCAATGGACCCGTTACGGTGAGGCCTTCGCCAAGCCGGAGGAGAGCGCCTGGCTGACGGATCGGCTCAAGCGTGTCAACGAGGCGGGACTGACCCTGATCCTGGGACTCTATTCCGACCCCGAATTCTTCCAGCATCAGGATCAGAGCGCAGGTCATCTCGATCGCTATCTCGGTCAGCAGGAGAGCCACAACCTCTCGCTGGCGCAGGAATGGCAGGCGCGTCTCGGCGAGGGGCACATCGCAGGCTGGTACCTGCCTGCCGAACTCGATGATCTCAACTGGCGAGCGCCCGAGCGCCAGGCACTGCTGGCTCGTCACCTAGCGAGTCTTGGCAAGGCGCTCAATGAGTTGAACCCGGTGCCCGTCTATATCAGCAGCTTCTTTACCGGCAAGATGAGCCCTGAAGCCTATCGGGAAATGCTGACCCTGATGGCGCAGAACGGGGTGAGCCTGCTGGTGCAGGATGGCAGCGGGACCGGCGTATTGAGTCAGCCGGAGCGGAACCTCTATCTGAGCGCCCTCGAGCCCTGCGAGGGACGGGTGGCCGGGCTCATCCACGAGCTGTTCGTCCAGCAGCAGGGCGAAGGCGCCTTCCAGGCCAAGCCCCTGGCTGAGAGCCAGCAACGGGCTCTCTGGTCGGCACCGGGCCGGTGCGGCAGCCAGCGCTGGTTCTTCTCCTTGCGCTACTTGCCAGGCTTGGCAGACCTGCGTTGAAGCCAGGGGCTGCGACACTTGAGGTCGCAGCCCCTGCCGTTTAAAACTGTTAATTTTAATAGCGAATTATCAGCCTCAGGTAGCGTCTATTAATCGATATGGCTTGATAACCCTGGCCATAACAATGTTTTTCGCCGCAAATTTTATCCCCACCATCAGTCTGCGTTCAGGCCAAGTTCATAATATCCCCCCATTGACTAATGTCGACGCAGACTCAAAATCGACCGCCTCGCCACCCCCGATGTGAATCGGGTTCGGAAAGTCGCAGGTCTCCTCTGGAGATGGCTGGACCGCACATACGAAGGGCAATCTCTGCCTTTCACCCTCAAATCCCCGAGTGTCCATGTCCCGTTGAATGATCAGGCTCAACCCTGATCCGCCATGGCTGGCGCCACGAAATCTGGGTGTATGTTGCGAATGAATCGCATGTTTTATCTTCTCGCGTTGTTGCCCGGGTTGTCCCGGGCGGGGGCGCTCGATCAGGAAAGAGAAGCCTGGGTCATCCAGGCGCGGCAGGGGCAGCTCGAGCGTGCTGCCGCAGGTCTGGATGCCCTCTACCGGCGCAGCCAGGATGGCAAGGTGCTCGACGACCTCATCGCCGTGCAACTCTGGCGCAAGGATCCGGCAGCCGCCCTGGCGAGCTGTGAGCCCTGCGAGTTCAAACCCATCTCCGATGTCTCCCTCGAAGCTCTCGCCAGAGCGGCGCGGGACGAGCGTCGTTATCCCCTCGCCATCAGCTACTACCGCATCTTGCAGGGGCGGGCGCCGGATAACCGCAATGCCTGGCTCGGTCTCTACCTGAGCGCCAGCGATCAGGGCAACCTGACCCTGGCCCGGCAGGCCGCCAGCGATTATGAGTCCCGATTCGGCCGGGATGAGGCCATTCTGGATGCCCGTATCTATGGGGCGCGCAGACAGGATGATGCCATGGGGGAGATGCTGGCCCGTCAGCAGTGGCTGGAGCGGGACCCCGACAACCCCGAGCAGCTGCTGGCGCTCTATCGGGTCGCGGTGAGCCTGGGAGCGGGCCCGGCGGCGTCGGATCTGATGCGCCAGCACCCTGCGCTGTTCAATCAGATCGACCGGCTCTGGCTGGATCACTATGAGGCGGTCAGCCTGCTGCGCAGTATCGCCCAGACCGAGGATCCCGCGCTCACCACCCACGCATTGCAGCGGGCGCTGGCGTTGCAGGAGCGGATCCTCGACAAGGCGCCGAGCGATCACCCCCTTCATGTGAGCAACGAACGGGATCGCATCGTGACTCTGGTGGCCCTCGGGCGCTTCGCACTCGCCGAGCGGGGCTCCGCCGCCCTGCTGGCCAAAGAGGCCCAGCCCGATTATGTGCTGATGGCTCGCGCCGATGCCCTGGCGGGCCTTGGGCGCAGCCGTGAGGCCAGCCTCATCTACGACGAGCTGGCACAGCGGATGCCGGCGGACAAGGAGCTGCGGGAGAAGCGCTTCTATGCCTACGCGGATCAGGAACGTTATGAGGCGGCCAGCGGGGTGCTGACCCAGTGGCAGGAACCCCTGACCCGCTGGGACTTCACCGGCAACACCCGCATGGACAACGACGATTACGAACGGCTGCTGCAGTTGCAAAACCTCCTGCTGGCCTGGCGCGGCCAGGCCGATGAGGCCGAGCGCCAACTGCTTGGCTGGCTTGACAGTGCGCCAGCCAACCCCTGGCTCTGGATGCAGCTCGGGGATCTGCGCCGCTGGCGTGGTCAGCCGGATCGGGCCGATGAGGCCTATGCCCAGGCGGCTCGCTGGCTGGCTCCCGCCAGTCAGGTGCAACTCGAACCGGGGCGGCTCAATGCCCGCCTCGATCGGGGTCAGTGGCAACAGACCCCGGCCCGCATCCGCGCCCTGGGGGATGGCAACCGGGATCGCAAGGCGCTGGGTCAGCGTCTCAAGCAGGAACAGGCGCCCACCCTGATGACCGAGTTCAACCACGGCAGCAGCGAGGGGGGATCCGTGCTGGCGAGCCGAGACTGGCGCTACGACGCCCGTCTCTACAGCGCCCGCAGCGACGCGGGCCATCGTTTGTTCGTGCGCCGTCAGGGGGGCTTTGGCGAGTTCGACAATGAACCCGAGCGCGCCGCCTACAGCGGCCTTGGCATGGAGCTCGCGTTCTACCCGTTACAATGGACGCTGGAGGCAGGGACGGGTTCTGAGCTGAACCACAGGGGCTATCTGTGGAACCGACTGGACTGGCGGCTCGGGGATCAGTGGTCCCTCGCGGGAGCCGTCAACCTCAACAGTGCCGACACCCCCCTGCGGGCACTCGCCCGGGGCGACTACGCCGATCAATATCAGCTCGCGCTGAACTGGCGCCAGGACGAGAGCCGGGAGGCGGGGGCTCAACTCGAGCTGATGGATCTTGGCGACGGCAACCTGCGCAAGAGCGTCTCCGGCTTCGTGCGCCAGGACCTGTGGCGCCGCGACCGCTGGTGGCTCGATGGCACCTTGCGCGCCGCCAGCTCCCGCAACGATGACGTCGAGGTGGATTACTTCAACCCTCTCGAGGATCGCAACCTGGAACTGGAGCTGGGCGCCCGCTATCGCCTGCCGCTGGACGCCAACCGTAGCCTGACCCAGGGTCTCTTTCTGTCCAGCAACAGCTACTGGCAACAGGGTTATGGCGGCAGTCAGGGCTGGCAGCTCAGCTACCGCCATGACTGGGTTATCTCATCAGCCCTGAGCCTGGGTTACGGCCTTGGCCGTAGCAAGGCCACCTATGACGGCGATGCCGAGTACGGCGATTTCGTCTTTGCCAATCTGCAATGGAGCTTCCTGTGATACGCCGACTGCTCACCCCATTCTGTTTGCTCATCTCCCTGCTGCTGCCCTGGGCAACCCAGGCCGCCCGCGAGGGGGAGGACTATGTGGTGCTCTGCTACCACGACATCATCGACCTCAAGCTGACCCCGGATCGCAAGTTGTATCCCCAGACCATGCGCCGGGACACCTTGATCCGCCATTTCAACTGGATCCGGCAGCAGGGTTATCAGCCGGTCAGCTTCCAGCAGATCCTGGATGCCAAGGCGGGCAAGGCTCCCCTGCCTCCCAAGGCCATACTGCTCAGCTTCGACGACGGCTACGAGAGCTTCTATCGCCTGGTCTATCCCCTGCTCAAGCTCTATCAGTACCCGGCGGTGTTCGCCCTGGTGGGCAGCTGGCTGGATGTCCCCCGGGATCAGATGGTGCCCTATGGCGACGACAAGCTGCCACGGGACTACTTCGTCGGCTGGCCGCAGATCCAGGAGATGCAGGACTCCGGCCTGGTGGAGATAGCCTCCCACACCTTCGCCTCCCACTTCGGCCTGCTGGCGAACCCCCAGGGCAATGTGCAACCCGCGGTGACCACGGCGGGCTGGAGCCCCCAGGGTTACGAGAGCCAGGCGCAATACAGGGCGCGGCTCAAGGCGGATTTCGAGGCGTCGAGCCAGCAGATCCGCCAGCACCTGGGGCAGAGTCCGCGCATCATGGTCTGGCCCTATGGCGCCTTCAACGAGACCGCACTGGAGGTTGCCAACGACGCGGGCATGCCCTACACCTTCACCCTGGATGACGGGGTCAACCGGTTGGCGGAGTCCGGCAGCCAGGTGCGCCGCTACCTGCTGGAGGAAGAGACCAGCCTGCAGAATCTGGACGAGATCATGGGGGGCAACACCTGGTCCCAGCCGCTGCAGCGGCTGGTGCACGTGGATCTCGACTATGTCTACGACAAGGATCCGGTTCAGCAGGGCAAGAACCTCGACAAGTTGCTGGATCGCATCAAGAACTACGGCATCACCACCGTCTATCTGCAGGCCTATGCCGATGAGAACGGCGACGGGGTGGCGGAGGCGCTCTACTTCCCGAATCGCCACATGCCGATGAAGGCGGACTTGTTCAACCGGGTTGCCTGGCAGCTGCGTACCCGGGCCGGGGTCAAGGTCTACGCCTGGATGCCGGTGCTGGCCTATGATCTCGGCCCGGGTCACCCTTATGTCACCGACAGCCGCACCGGCAAGCCGGCCCCGGATCAGTATCTGCGCCTGGCGCCTTGGGATCCGGCCAATCGCCGGTTGATTGCGGACATCTACGAGGATCTCGGTTTTTACACCAAGTTCGACGGCCTGCTGTTCCACGACGATGCCTTCCTCGGGGATTACGAAGGGGAGGGGTTGCTGTCTCGCAGCCCGGCGGCGCTCAAGGCGCAAGGGGAGCAGAAGACCCGCCAGCTCATCGACTTCACCCTTGAACTGAAAGCGGCCGCCGCCCGCTACCGGCAGGGAGGGCTGGATGGACTCAAGACGGCGCGCAACATCTATGCCGCCCTCATCACCGAGCCCGAGTCCCAGCAGTGGTTTGCCCAGAGCATGGCAGACTTTGCCGGAGCCTATGACTACACCGCCGTGATGGCCATGCCCTACATGGAACAAGCCGAGGATCCGGATGCCTGGCTCGCCAGGTTGGCGAAGGATGCATTGGTGACCGTGCCCGCCGACAAGCTGGTGTTCGAGCTGCAAAGCCGCAACTGGCGCACCGATAAGCCCGTCCCCGACGCGGAGCTGGCGCGCTGGATGCGGATCATCCGCGAGCAAGGGGTGACCAGCTTTGGCTACTACCCGGACGATTTTCACAACAACCAGCCGGATCCTGCCGAGTTGAAACCCGTTTTTTCGGCGGCGAGCCAGCCAGGTTCCACGACCGGAGCCGTATCAGGGCAGGCGACTGCCTCCGGTAGTCAGGTCGGGAGTCTGCAGCCATGACGACCTTTCTTGACGGACTGGCAGTCTTCACCCTGGCCTACCCCAGCCTGATGGCCATGGTGTGGATGTGCGGTGGTCTCTATTACTACTTCCAGTGGGAGCGGCGGGATCTGGCGCTGGCGAGGCGAGGGCTGACTCTGCCCCGTTATCCCAGGGTGACTCTGATGGTGCCTTGCTACAACGAGGGGGCCAATGTGGAAGAGACCATAGGCCACCTGCTGCGCCAGCGTTATCCCGACTTCGAGGTGCTGGCCATCAACGATGGCAGCCGGGACGACACCGGGGCTCATCTCGATCGACTGGCACTGAAGGATGAGCGGCTGCGGGTGCTGCACCAGCCCAATCAGGGCAAGGCGATGGCCCTCAACCATGCCCTGGGGGAGGCCAGTGGCGAGATCCTGGTGGGCATAGATGGTGATGCGGTTCTCGATCACGACGCCGTCATCTGGATGGTGAAGCACTTTCTGGAGAGCCCCAGAGTGGGGGCCGTGACCGGCAACCCCAGGGTGCGCACCCGTTCCACCATCATCGGCAAGATCCAGACCGGGGAGTTCAGCTCCATCATCGGGCTCATCAAGCGGGCTCAGCGCATCTATGGCACCGTCTTCACCGTCTCCGGGGTGGTGGTGGCGTTTCGCAAAGCAGCGGTGGAGGCGGTCGGCGGCTGGAGCACCGACATGGTGACCGAGGACATCGACATCAGCTGGAAGCTGCAACTGGCGGGCTGGCTCATCCACTATCAACCCCAGGCCCTGTGCTGGGTGCTGATGCCGGAGACGGTACGCGGTCTCTACAAGCAGCGGCTGCGTTGGGCCCAGGGGGGGGCCGAGGTGATGTTGCGCTACGGCTCCCGGGTGCTGCGCTGGCAGAACCGGCGTTTCTGGCCGCTGCTGCTCGAGTATGCCGCCAGTGTGGCCTGGTGTTACGGCATGCTGCTTTTGGCCCTGAGCTGGCTGCTGCACCCGGATCTTGCCGCCCTGGCCGAGGGACATTTTTTCGCCTGGTCCGGGGTGCTGATGACCGGCATCTGCCTGCTGCAATTTGGCATCAGCATCTTCATCGACAGCCATTACGACCGCACCATGCTGCGCAGTTTCATCTGGTGCGCTTGGTATCCATTGGTCTACTGGCTGCTCAACCTGGTGACCGTGGTTGTCGCCGTGCCCAAGGCCCTGGTGCGCCGCCGCGGCCAGCTGGCGGTATGGGAGAGCCCGGACAGAGGAGAGTCCTTCCGTGAGTAAACATCGACTCGGCAAGGCGATGATCATTCGCAACGGCAACAGACGCAGCTGGCGTTATCGGTTGCGTGACCTGCTGTTGCTGTTGCTGACCTGGGGCAGTTGGCTGTTTCTGGCGCTCCAGCCCTGGTTCAACTATCTCAAGAGCGGTGAGGAGGTGGGCTTCATCGGCTCGCTGGACTGGCAGGAGCTGGGACAGCTGTTTCTGGCGCTGATAGCCGGTCTGTTCCTGCTGATCCACTTCTGGGCCAGATACAACAAGTTGCTCCATCGGCTGCTGCAACGGCGTCTCCAGTCACGGGAGCGAGATTGAGGCACCAAAAAAACAGGCCCTGCCAATGAGCAGGGTCTGATGTTTCGGGATGGCTCCGCCTAGATCTTCAACAGACGGACGGGCTGGTCCTTGAGGGCCACCAGCAACTGGTGCCCCGGCAGCTTGTGGCCATCGATCAGGATGCTGCCCTTGCCGAAGTTCGCCACCAGCCGGCTGCCGTCGGAGAAGCGGGTCTCCTGCACCCGCCCCACGCCGTCACGCCAGCGAAAGCCCACCAATGCCTTGTCCCACAGCGCCTCGTGCAGGGGGGCGAACTGGGCATCCAGCTTGACCAGTTCCGGCAGACGGCTCTTGAGGGTGCTGCGGCTCAGGTTGACCAGAGGCGGGGTGTTGTAGAGCAAGCCGAGCAGGGCCCGCTCCTCCCGGATGGCGGGGAACTTGAGATTGTCCAGCAGCCAGTGGTGGCTGTTGATCACCGAGTCGTGGAAGACCGCCTGATAGAGGGGCAGCCTATCTGCCGGGTTGAACACCGTCTTGAGGTAGCGGGGCTTGAGGCGGGCGGGCTGGAAGAAGACCTGGGGCGCCTCGTCCGGCCACCACTGGCCGAGGTAGTAGGGGGACTTGGCCTGCTTGCGCATGGCGGCGTCTTCCCAGCCAAATCCCCAGCTCTGGATGCCGTGGGCAAACATCAGCGGCTGGCTGGTGAGGGCATTGCCATCCTCCGAGCCCAGCACCAGTCCGAGGCGATCCCCCACCCAGCTCATGCGGGCGTTGCGGGCGGCAATCATGGCTGCGCTGCCCTGCTGGTGGGCCGGGCTGTAGTCGCTGGAGGCCATGGCGGTGCCATCCACGTCGAGGAACAGGCTGTTGATGGCGCTGGCCTTGGCCAGCTCCCCCATGCGCTCCTTGGCAAATGACAGGGTGCAGCCGGGGTTGAGATAGACCCCTTCGCCGCCAAAGCCGGGTCTGGGCTTGCCGTCTGCCTCTATGATGGCGCAGCGCTTGCCGAGTTCGGTGGGCAGTTGGGCGGTGAGCCAGCTGTCATTGCTACCCGGGGGAATGGCGGTGTCATAGGAGTCATAGCTGCCCACCAGATAACCCAGTCGCTTGGCGGCGGCGATGGCCTGATCCTGCTGCAGGGCGGCGGTCCATTGGGGGGTACCCAGCCAGAGCTTGCGCAGCCCCGCCTGTTGCAGCGCCTCTATGACCGGCAGGGAGAGCCCCTGGCCCCAGCGTGCCTGGGGCACCAGCTGATCGCCAAACTGGCTCTTGGCCCACTGCTGACGCAAGGTCAGCACCTTGCCTTGCAGCAGAGGGCCTTGCTGGGCGGGGAGCGGCAACTGGCGGGCGATCAGCCGGTTGAGCCCTTCCATGATCTGGGTCTGTTGCCAGATCTGGGGGGCAGGCGTAGCCAGTGCGGCTTGCTCCTCACTGCCAAAGGCCTTGAGCCACTCCGGCTTGCTCAGGATCTTGGCCTGCAGGCCGGCCCAGTCTTTCACATCCTGCCTGTCCAGCAGGGCATCCCCCCACAGATAGAGATGGCTGGCACCGATGAGGCGCCGCCCGGCCGGGATGTGGCCGAACTTGTCGGCGAGGGATTGCCAGGCTCCCTCGGCCTGCAGCCATTCCCTATAGCGCCTCGCCCCCGCCAGCCAGTCGTCCCCGACGCTCAGGCGCACCACCAGGGGAGCCCGGTTGAAGTGGTTGAACTCGTGGTTGGCGGTGAGTTGCAACCTGCCCCCCTTGCGGCTGAAGGCGAGGTGATTGTCATAGGGGCTCTGCAGGATCCAGCTGTAGGTCTGCTTGCCCGCATCCTGGCTCCACATCGGCAGCTTGAGGTCATAATGGGTGTCGATCTCGCTCAGCTCGTCGCCGATATAGCCGAGCCAGTCGCTGTCACGCACCGAAAAGCGGCTGCCCTCACCAAAGGCCATGGATAGGTGGGTCTGGTTCTTCGGCAGGCTGTACCAAGCGAGCTGGCGGGGACCGTCACTGGTGAGGGTGAGCAGCAGATCCTGGCCGTCCAGTTCCACCTCGACCTGGGTCTCCTGGGCGGGCCAGCGCCAGCGTATGCCTTGCTCGTCCTGCTGCAGATGGCTGACCTGGCGAGCCACCTGTCCCGCGCTGACCGGCACGTCGCCCACCGAGATGGCGAGGGTGTCCGGATCGATGCGATAGCTCAGATGTTCCCCTTGCAGCAGTAGGGGAGCCGCACTCAGGGGGACGGCCAGCAAGAGGCCGAGCAGGCCGGTGCCGACGAAGGAAAGAGGGGGCATGGGGTCTCCTTGGAACACGATCGGCGTCAGGGTATATCCAGAAGAAAGGGAAGGAAAGTATCAATAAAGAAGTGGGATTATTTGAGTCTTCCTTTTGTGAGCCAATGCCTATCTCTCTGTTTTGGCTGTGCATTCATCCGGGGAAGCATGCTCACTGGCATGAGCCCGCCGGACTGGTCTCATATATGTTTCTCTGGATATATTGAGTATTGATGGCGATCCAATATCATGGCGCTCGCTTGCCACAGTGCCCCCGTCAGGGCGTGGCGACATTCAGATGATGTGCTAACAAAAAAGCCCCAGAGGCTTGTCGAGGGATGGAATGAGAGCCGTATTGCTGTGTTTGCTGGGGCTGTGGCCCGCATTGAGTTTTGCCAGCCTGTCTGCGGACATGGTGGTGGTCAAGAAGTCGAGCTATAGCCTGACCCTGATGAAGGATGGCAAAGAGGTCAAACGCTACTGGATCGCCCTGGGCCCGGCGCCCATCGGTCACAAGCAGAAGGAAGGGGATCAGCGTACGCCGGAAGGGCGCTACATCCTCGACTACAAGAAGACCAACTCCGGCTTCTACAAGGCCATCCACATCAACTACCCGAATCTGGACGACATCAAGGCGGCCAACGAGAAAGGGGTCAATCCGGGTGGCATGATCATGATCCATGGTCAGCGCAACGACATCGGCAACCGCCGCCTGCAGCCGTCCAACTGGACCAACGGCTGCATCGCCATGCTGAACCACGATCTGGACGAGGTGTGGGGCGCCATCGAGCCCGGCACCCCCATCGTCATCCAGCCCTGATCCCCATGGATCCTGCCCGTCTCGTCGCCGTATCGGCGAGGCGGGCTGTCTCCTGCTCTGCCCATTCACCCGCCTCGACGGTGGCATGGTATCTCCCCCCGCGCTGTGATAGGTTTTTCGGTTCTCGTTGACAGGACAAGGATGACCTCATGATCTCGCAAGCTCGCCCCCAGCCGTCCGGGGCCGAGAGCACGGGTGCGCTCTGGTGGCGCGCCTCCCTCGATATTCTCCCGTTGTCCGTTTCGGTCATTCCCTGGGGTATTCTGTGTGGCGCCCTGGCGCTGCAGGTGGGGCTGAGCCCCATCCAGGCCCAGCTGATGTCCCTGCTGGTCTACGCCGGGGCGGCCCAGCTTTCGGCCACCACGCTGTTTGGCGCCGGCACGCCGCTCTTGCCCATCGTGGGTTCCACCTTCGTCATCACCTCCCAGCACCTGCTGTATGGCTTCACCTTCCGCCGTGATGTGCTCTCGCTCCCCTTGCGTTGGCGTGCCAGCCTGGCCTTCTTTCTGACCGACGAGATGTTCGCGGTGGCGCTCAAGGACAGGGAGCGCAGCGGTGCCTTCAACCACGCCTATGCGCTGATCGCGGGCTTCGTGTTCTATCTGTTCTGGAATGTGGCGACCCTGCTCGGCATCGCCGCCGGTCAATACATCGAAGGGCTGGATCACATGGGGCTGGACTTTGCCATCGCGGCGACCTTCATCGCCATGACGATCCCGGCCATGAAGAACCTGCCCATGGTGGCGGCGACTCTGGTGAGCGGCGTGACGGCCCTCGTCACCAAGCCGCTGCTGGCGGAGATCCACATCATCGTCTCGGCCCTGGCCGGCATGGTGATGGGCTATGTGTTGCACCGGATGAGGAGGTAGTCATGGCCTGGCTGATGATAGGGCTGCTGACCCTGATCACCTTCTTCAACCGCTTCGCCTTCTTCTCCCGGCTGACCCGCTATCAGCCCGGTGCGGAGATGGGGGCTTTTCTGAGCTTCTCGGCCCAGTCGGTGCTGACCGCCATCTGGCTGCCCATCGTCTTCAGCTATGAGCCGGGCAAGGGGCTGGACTGGGATCCCGATTACCTCGCCGCCACCCTGCTGGTGACGGTGCTGACCCTGCTGCGGCTGCCGACCCTGGTAGTGGTGGTGGTCGGCATGGGGGGCTTCTTCCTGCTGCGCTGGCAAGGGGGCTTGCTGACCCTGCTGCCCTGGCTGGGTTGAGCCGTGATCCCGCACAGCGGATGTCGTTTATGGATATCCGCTCTGTTGTGAATGTCACTTCAAATAAGGCCCTGCAAGTGTGAGGATTTAGCCTCCACCGTCAAGGAGCCTTCCATGTCCCTCACCGCCACCTGTCAGCGCATCGTTTGCGATCCCTTGCTCTCTCCGTCCCAGAAGCGCCAGGCCCTGGCCCTGGCCGCCGAGAACGCCCTGCCTTACCCCGCACTGCCCACTACCGTCACGGCCGCCATGACCGAGGGGGCGCTGTGCGACATGTTCGAAGGCCATGCCCCTCACAAGCCACGCTACGTGCTGCCGGATTATCAGCGTTTCCTGAGCCGGGGCTCGGCCTGGCTGGAGCTGTCGCCCCCCCGGGATTTTGACGAGGCTCTCGATGCCCTGCGCATCCTCTACCACCATGTGCCTTCGGTCACCGGCATGCCGGTCTGGCTGGGACGGCTGGATCAGCTGCTGCTGCCGTTTGTCGGGGAACTGGACGACGAGGCCCTCTATGGCAAGTTGCGGCGCTTCTGGATCTATCTGGACAGGGTGCTGCCGGATGCCTTCATGCACGTCAATATCGGCCCGGATGACAACCGTCTCTGCCGCCTGATCCTGCGCATCGACGGCGAGCTCAAGCAGGTGGCACCGAACCTCAGTCTGTTCCGGGATCCCGATGCGACCCCGGACAGCCTGCTGATGCAGGCGGTAGAAAATATCGCCCTGTGCGGAAAACCCCATATCGTCAACTATCCCATGCACAAGTCAGTGTTCGATGAGCGCGGTTTTGGCATCGTCAGCTGTTACAACGCACTGCCGCTCGGGGGCGGCGCCAATACTCTGGTGCGTCTCTCCCTCAAGGCGTTGGCGGAGCGCAGCCCCGATATCGAAACGTTCATGCACCGCTGGCTGCCCCACTACTGCGAACAGGCTTCCCTGCTCATCGAGGCGCGTACCCGCTTCCTCCATGACGCGTCCGGCTTCTTCGACAGCTTCCTGGTGCAGGAGGGGCTGATCGACGAGGATCGCTTCGTGCCCATGTTCGGGATCTATGGCATGGCGGAGGCGGTGAACCTGCTGCTGGAAAAAGAGGGGTTGCCGGGGCGCTACGGCCACGACGAGGGGGCGAATCAGCTCGGCTACCGCATCTCGGCCCAGCTGTCGCTGCTTGTGACCGAGCGCCCCCAGCCCCGTGCCTGGAACGGGCGGGCCCTGCTCCATGCCCAGGGGGGGCTGAGCGTGGACCGGGGGGTGACCCCTGGGGTGCGGATCCCCTACGGCGAGGAGCCGGATCCCGCCAGTCACGTGCTGGCACTGGCCCCCCATCACGACTATTACGGCTCGGGGATCAGCGAGATCCTGACCCTGGATCCCACCATACGCCAGAACCCGCAGGCCCTGCTGCAGCTCTGCAAGGGGGCCTTCGCCCTCGGCATGCGCGAGTTCAGCGCCAACGTGGCCGACAGCGATCTGGTGCGGGTGACCGGTTACATGATCCGCCAGAGCGATGTGGCCCGCTTCGCGGACGAGGGCTCCCGCTTGCAGACCACCTGCCTCGGCGCCGAGGCGAGCGAGCTGACCGGCATCCGCAGACGGGCTCCCCGGGTGGTGGGGTTGGAGGCGAGCCTGGGTGGGGTCTGACCGGAGCCGCTTGCTGGCGAGAACCGCCATCGTCAGCAGGATTTTACCCTTCTCCTGCGTGGATGGGCCGGGTAATCGTCTGGTCATCTTCCTGCAGGGGTGCAACTTTCGCTGCCCCGGCTGTCACAATCCGCACACCATAGGGCGATGCGATCACTGCGGCGACTGTGTCCCCGCCTGCCCGAGCGGCGCTCTGCGGCTGGATGAGGGAAAGGTGAGCTGGCAGGCCGACCTCTGCAGCCAGTGTGACCGCTGCACCGATCTCTGCCCGCGCCAGGCTAGCCCCAAGACCCGCGTCATGTCGGTGGCCGAGGTGCTGACACAGCTGCGCCGTTATGCCTCGTTGCTGACCGGCGTCACCGTCTCCGGCGGTGAAGCCAGCACCCAGCTGCCGTTCGTGGTGGCTCTCTTCACCCTGATCAAGGCCGATCCCGAGCTGGCCCGGCTGGATTGTCTGCTGGACAGCAACGGCTCGCTGGCACCCGCGGGCTGGCAGCGGCTGTTGCCGGTGCTGGACGGCGCCATGCTGGATCTCAAGGGGTGGCGGGACGGGGTACACCGCGCCCTGACCGGGTACGACCGCGAGCGGGTGCTCGCCTCCCTGCAACTGCTGGCACGGTGCGGCAAGCTGGCCGAGCTGCGGCTGCTCCATGTGCCGGGCCGAAGCGACTTTCTCGACGGGGCGGGGGGGGTGGACGCGGGTCTGTGCGCCTTCTTGCAGAGTCTGGGACCAGTCTCCATCCGCCTCAACGGCTTTCGCCACCACGGCGTGCGCGGGGAGGCGCTCGACTGGCAGGAGGCCTCGAGAGAGGAGCTGGAGAGGCTGGCCAAAGCGCTGATTGACAAGGGCTTTGTAGCGGTTTCCCTACCCGCGCTCATATGACATCTGAGTGTTAGGGAGAGGTAAGGCAGGTTGAGACCCGATATGACGCAACTGTGAACTTCGTCTATAGGGCCCGGGCCCGGTGATCGCTAGAATGGGTCAATCGTCCACCATCAACAGACAGCCATGAGCGAAGCCAACGCCTTATACCGGGTGCAGTTTATTTGTCACAACGAGCGTTACGAGGTCTATGTCAGGGAGGTCAATCAGGGGCAGTTGTTCGGCTTCATCGAGATCGCGAATTTTGTCTGGGACAACCACACCGCGCTCATCGTGGATCCCAGCCATGAGAAGCTCAAGAGCGAGTTTGCCGACGTCAATCGCACCCTGATCCCCATGCACCACGTGCTGCGGGTGGATCAGGTGCGCAAGCAGGGGGCAGCCCGCATCACGGATCTTGGCAACAACGTCGCCTCCTTCCCGAGCCCCATCTACACCAAGAAGCCCTGAGCCAGCCGGCCGAGTGTCATGACTGGCCGAGCCCTCGCCCCAGTTGCAGGATCCGCTGGCGGAACCAGCGCAGGGCGGGATCCTCCCCGGTCGGGCCGTACCACACCAGGCTGTGGGTCAGAGCGCCAAAGTCAAACGGCACCGGACGGCTCACCAGACCCGGCAAGTCGGCCTGCCTCGCCCAGCCCTCCAGGGTGGTGAGGATGAGATCGCTCTGGCGCAACAGGGCCGCCGCACTGCCAAAGTCCGGCAGAGTGGCGCCAATCTGGCGCCGCACCTGCAACTGGGCCAGGCTCTGCTCGAAGAAGGGGCTGGCGAGCTCGGTGTCGCGGATGGCGATGTGACGCCAGCTCAGGTAAGCATCCAGATCCCACTCCCGGGAGAGCGCCGGGTGATCCGATCGCAGCAGACAGGTGAGCCTGTCTTCCCGCAGGGGCTCCCACACCAGCCCGGCCTGGCTCGGCAGAGGCTGGCTCTGATCATGGGGCAGGATCACGAAATCGAGTTTGCCTGCCGCCAGCGCCGTCAACGCCTGCTCCTCCTTGTTCCAGATGACCGGCACCAGCCCCGGCACCTCCTTCATCAGTCGACCCAGGATGGGCCCCATGGGCCAGGTCATGCCGCTCTCGCGCAGGGCGATGTGCAGCTGACCCTGCCAGTTGACAGGGTTGAAGCCCTCCTGGCTGGTGAGACCATTAAGCTCCCTGAGCAAGCGGTGCAGGCTGGGGCCGATCCGCTCGGCAAACGGGGTGAGCAGCAGCTGGTTGCCCTGGCGGTAGAGCAGTTGATCCCCCAGCAGCTCCCGCAACTGGTTGAGGGTCTTGCTGACGGAGGAGGGGGTCGTGCAGAGGCGCTCGGCAGTGCGGGTGACGCTCTGGCTGTCCAGCAGCAGGTGCAGGGTCACCAGATGACGGCCTCCCAAACGGGAGAGGGCGATCAGATCCATCGTGGCTCCAGAGGGGAAATGAGAATGAGCAGGTGGCGGCCCCCCAGTCGAGACAGTGCGATCAGATCCATGGCGGCTCCGGGGAAGGGGATGGAAACAAAAAGCCCCGCCGAGGCGGGGCTGGGGGCTTAGCCCTTGAGCACGGCGGCCATGGCGTCGGCCACGTAGTCCACGTTGCGGCTGTTGAGGCCGGCCACGCACATGCGGCCCGAGCGCACCAGGTAGACGGCGAACTCTTCCCGCAGGCGATCCACCTGCTCCGGCGTGAAGCCGGTGTAGCTGAACATGCCGCGCTGGTTGATGAAGTAGCTGAAATCGCGGCCCGGCACCTTGGCGCTCAGCACTTCGAACAGCTTCTGGCGCATGGCCTTGATGCGGGTACGCATCTCGGTCACTTCGCCAACCCAGAGGGCGTGCAGGCTGGCGTCGTTCATCACGGCCGCGGTGATTTGGCCACCGTGGGTGGGGGGGCTGGAGTAGTTGCGACGCACGGTCGCCTTCATCTGGCCCAGTACCCGACCCGCTTCTTCGGCATCCTTGCAGATGACGGACAGGCCGCCGCAGCGCTCGCCGTAGAAGGAGAGGTTCTTGGAGAAGGAGTTGCTGACGAAGAAGCTGACCCCGGCATCCACCATGGCGCGGATGGCGTAGGCGTCTTCTTCCAGGCCGTCACCGAAGCCCTGATAGGCGATGTCCATGAAGGGAATGAGGTTCTTCTCCACCACCAGGGTGATGAGTTGATCCCACTGGGCACGGGAGAGATCCACCCCGGTCGGGTTGTGGCAGCAGGGGTGCAGCAACACGATGCTCCTGGCCGGCAGCTGGCTCAGGTAGGCCAGCATGGCGTCGAACAGGACGCCGCCTGTGGTGGCATCGTAGTAGGGGTAGTCGTGCACCTTGATGCCAGCTCCCTCGAACATGGCCTTGTGGTTGTCCCAGGTCGGATTGCTGACCCAGACCTCGGAGGTCGGGAAGTAGCGCTTGAGCAGATCGGCGCCGATCTTCAGGGCGCCGGAGCCGCCTATGGTCTGGATGGTGGCGATGCGACCGGCCTTGACCGCGGCATGCTCGGCCCCGAACAGCAGGTGCTGGACGGCGGTGCGGTAGTTGGCGGCCCCTTCCATGGGCTGATAGGGACGCGGCGCCGGGGTGGCGGCACGTTGGGCCTCGGCCTGCTGGACCGACGCCAGCAGCGGAATGCGGCCCTGCTCGTCGTAATAGAGGCCGATCCCCAGGTTCACCTTCTGCTCGCGGGTATCTTTGTGGAAGGTCTCGACTAGCGTCAGTATGGGGTCGCCAGCATAGGCATCGACGTGTTCAAACATGGGGGGTCCTTGCGAATTGGAATCCAGAGTGTGGGATCAACGATCGGCGGTCATCATGGCGTAAAGTCGGAGATGGCTCAAGTCTGAACCCCCACTCTTGCCCCCTTTGCATGGAAGGCGGACCGAACCCGGTGTTCGTTTGCAAGCCTGGCTCACCGACCATGGATTATTTCAGGTAGGAACGCAGTACCTGCACCACCTGGTCCAGATCCTCCAGCCGCTCGGCCGGGGTCGCCTCGGCGGCGCCCAGGTGTTCGCGCATGTGCCCCTCCAGCACCTCCAGCATCAGGCCGTTGACGGCGCCACGGATGGCCGCGATCTGCTGCAGGATGGCGGCGCAGTCGCTTTCCTGCTCCAGCGCGCTCTCCAGCGCCCCTGTCTGTCCCTTGATGCGTCTGACCCGCGCCAGCAGTTTCTTCTTGTTATGTACCGTGTGTGACATGGGATCCTCTCGCACATTAAAACTATACTGGGGTATAGTATATTGCATTCCACCTTGCAGGAGAAATTCATGTCATCCGCCGCCCCCATGCATTGCTGCCAACCCGTGGTCTATCAGGGTAATCCGTTGGCCGAACAGAAGACCCGCTGGGCCGTGCTGCTCACCGTCGTCATGATGGTG
This sequence comes from Aeromonas veronii, assembly GCF_040215105.1. Classification (NCBI taxonomy): domain Bacteria; kingdom Pseudomonadati; phylum Pseudomonadota; class Gammaproteobacteria; order Aeromonadales; family Aeromonadaceae; genus Aeromonas; species Aeromonas veronii. The sequence goes on along the minus strand of NZ_CP157875.1, from coordinate 3,847,672 downwards.
GCGGAGATAGGCGGCGGCTGGATCTTCAACTCCATGGCCCTGCTGGCCGATGGCTGGCACATGAGCTCCCACGCCCTGGCGCTTGGCCTCTCCGTGCTGGCCTATCGCGCCGCCCGCCACTATGCCCGCGATCACAGATTCAGCTTTGGTACCTGGAAGATCGAGGTGCTGGGCGGTTTCACCAGTGCACTGCTGCTGGTGGGGGTAGCCGGGCTGATGTTGTTCGAGTCGGTGGCTCGTCTGCTGGATCCCAGCCCCATTCACTATCAGCAGGCCATCGGTATCGCCCTGCTGGGCCTGCTGGTGAACCTCGCCTGTGCCTGGTTGCTCAAGGACGATCACGGCCACCACCATGGCCACGACCACAGCCATCATCACGGCCACGATCATCATCATGGGGATCACCACGGCCATCAGGACTTGAACCTGCGCGCCGCTTATATCCACGTGCTGGCGGATGCCCTGACCTCGGTGCTGGCCATACTGGCGCTGGTGGGGGGCATGCTGTGGGGGGCCGACTGGCTGGATCCCCTGATGGGGATAGTGGGGGCCGTGCTGGTGGCGGTGTGGGCCAAGGGGCTGCTGCGTGATACCGGGCTGGTGTTGCTGGATGCGGAGATGGATGCCCCCGTGGTGGCGGAGATCCGGGAGGTGATTGCCGAGCTGCCCGGCGCCGAGATCCGTGACCTGCACGTATGGCGGGTCGGGCAGGGGGAGTATGCGGGGGTGCTATCCCTGGCGATGGCTGAGCCTGTGCCGGCGAGCGAGATCCGCGAGCGCCTCGCCATTCATGAGGAGCTGGTGCATCTCACCATCGAAGTTACCCCGCACTAGAACCGATCAGTGGGACTGGTGCTCCCCTTCCTGGGGGGCCTTATGCCAGACGGTGCCGAGCAGCAGCTTGAGCAACAGCGCCGGCGGGTTGTCCAGCAGGCGGCCTGACTCCAGCAGCAGCTGACCATCGGCGTGGTACCCCAGGCTGGCGTGTATTTCACCTTCCTCATCCAGGATCTGCAGAACCCCGTTGAGGGTTCCCCGCTCGCCAGGCTGGCAATGCAACTTCAGCTCCCGGGGTTCCCCCAGCAGGGTGAAGGCGCGCGTCAGGGGAGGGGTATCCTCGTAATCCGGCCAATTGAAGAAGTGATACTGCTCGGCGAGGCTGCCCGCCTGCTGACAAAACTGGTCGAACAACTGGCTGATGGCCAGATAATCCGCATCCAGCCGCTTCGCCTGTTCTTCTATGCGTGCCATCGTTTTTCCTTCCTGTTTCAAGTGTCAATGAAGGGTAATCTACCTACACCTGGGTAGATGGTCAGGCAATAGGATTAATTCATGCCGTCGGTCTGTGAGATCGATCCAACTTTCGTTATGAAAACGTTATCTTCTTGAAAGGGTAGTGGTTTTTTGCCCATCAGCTCACATTTGCCGCAATGCCCGCTGATTAATATGGCACCGCTCGGCCACAACCGGGTACTCGAATATCGAGACTAACTACAGCGGGAATTATAAAAAAATGGATATGAAAAAGACCAAAGTGGCGCTGGTAACAGCCTCACTGCTCGCGCTTTTGTCTGGCTGTAATGACAACGGCTCCTCGTCCCCTACTCCTCCCACACCTCAGGATGAGCCCGTCGCTCGTCTTCCCAATGTGCAACCACCGGCCGAGCTGCTGGTGGCGGGCCCCAACGAAGCGGTGATCGCCCTGGTGGATACCCAGACCAGCGCGGCGCGCGGCATCGACGGCCCCTTCGCCAGTCATAGTTTGCACCTGTGGAACAACGATGCCTGTAACGCCACCGCCGAAGGCGGCTTGAACGCGAGCTGGGACGATGCCAGCAAGACGGCGTCGGCCGCGGACAGTTTCGGCCCCGCCTGGGTGGTGCCCCTATCCAAGATGGAAGGCTGCATCAACTTCATCGCCCGTAACGGTGAGCTGGCGAACCTGACCGGTGCCGACATGAAGGTGGAGTTCAGCGATCACCCGGATCGCACCGTGGCCATTGTCGCGGGCAAGAACGAGATCTTCGGCAGCCGTGCCGAGGCCTTCACCGCCGCCTTCGGCGTGGCCGGGGCCAGTGCCCACCTGATCGATGGCAACACCCTGATCTGGCAAGGGGGCAAGGACAAACCCCATGTTCGTCTCTACTACACCGAGTCCGGTACCATCACCGCCAACAGCGAAGGGGTGTTCGACTTCCCCTACCTCAAGCTGACCCCCACCAGCCTGACTGCCGAGCAGCAGGCCAAGTACCCGCACCTCAAGGATGCCGCCGCCTTTGCTCTGCCGTCGGCTGCGGATCTCAAGCCCCTGCTCAAGGGGGAGCTGGTGGCCATCGGCACCGACACGAGCGGTGTGCTACAGGGGGCGACCCTGGTGCAGAGCGCCGGCGCCCTCGACGCCGTCTACGCCGAAGCCGCCGCCAAGCTCAGCTATGGCGCCATGGTCGAGGGGGGTAACGTCACCTTCCGGCTGTGGGCGCCGACCGCCAAGTCGGTCAAGCTGGCGCTGTTTGATGAGCACCACCAGCCCCTCGGCGAGCGGGCCATGACCCTGGATGAGGCGAGCGGCAGCTGGAGCCAGCAGGGGGGCAGCGATCTTGTCGGCAAGTATTACCGCTACGCCATCGAGGTTTATCACCCCCTCAACCGCAAGCTGGAATCCTATCAGGTGACCGACCCCTACTCCCTGAGCCTCGCCATGAACTCCGAGTTCAGCCAGGTGGTGGATCTCGACGATCCGGCCCTCAAGCCCGAGGGCTGGGATAGCCTGAAAGCCCCCCACAGCCAGGCCAATCCGGCCGACATCGTCATCTACGAGGCCCACGTCCGGGATCTGACCGGCAATGATGAATCCACCCCGGCCGAGCACAGGGGCAAGTTCCTCGGGCTGACCGATGGCGACAGCGTGCCGGTCAAGCACCTGAAATCCCTGGCCAAGAGCGGCGTCAGCCACCTGCACCTGCTGCCGGTGTTCGACATCGCCACCATCGACGAGGATCCGGCCAAGGTCGCCAACATCAGCGACGACTTCAGCAAGCTGTGCGAGGTCAATCCCGAGGTCAAGAACTCCAAGTTCGCCAGCCACTGTGGTGGCGGCCAGACCATAGCGTCCGTGCTGGAGGATCTGCAGACCACGGATAGCAAGGAAAACCCGGTGGTGCAGGAGCTGTATGGCTATCTGCGCGGGGTGGACTCCTTCAACTGGGGTTATGACCCCTACCACTACACCACCCCGGAAGGCTCCTATGCCACCGATGCGGAGGGGACAGTGCGGATCAAGGAGTTCCGCGAGATGGTGCAGGCCATCAAGCAGAACATCGGCATGAACGTGGTGATGGACGTGGTCTACAACCACACCAACGAGGCGGGGCTGAGTTCGAAGTCCGTGCTCGACAAGATAGTGCCCTGGTATTACCAGCGTCTGAACCCGGAGACCGGCTCGGTGGAAAACTCCACCTGCTGCTCCAACACGGCGCCGGAACACGCCATGTTTGCCAAGCTCATCGACGACTCCCTGGTGACCTGGGCACGGGACTACAAGATAGATGCCTTCCGCTTCGATCTGATGGGGCATCACCCGAGAGATCAAATCGTACAGGCCCTGGCAGAGGTGAAGAAGGTCAACCCGGAGATGTACTTCTACGGGGAGGGCTGGAACTTCGGCGAGGTGGAGAACGACAAGCGCTTCGTGCAGGCGACCCAGAAGCATCTCGGCGGCACCGGCATCGGTTCCTTCTCCGATCGGCTGCGGGATGCGGTGCGTGGCGGCAGCCCCTTTGATGGCGGCGAGGGGATCCGCAAGACCCAGGGCTTCGGCAATGGGGCCTTCATCGATCCCAACGAGGTGGACGGTGTCGATCTCGCCACCGCCCTGCACCAGTCCGATCTGGTGCGCCTCGGCATGGCGGGGAACCTCAAGGAGTTCGTTCTGACCGACAAGGACGGCATTCCGAAGAAGGGTTCTGACATCGACTACAACGGCCAGGCGGCGGGCTATGCCCAGGATCCGACCGAAATCCAGAACTATGTCTCCAAGCATGACAACCAGACCCTGTTCGACAATCTGGTCTACAAGGCGCCGGCCGGTGCCGATCTGGTGCGGATGCAGGGGGTATCGCTCGCGACCGCCATGCTGGGGCAGGGGATCCCCTTCACCCACGCTGGTAGCGAGTTGCTGCGCTCCAAGTCCATGGAGCGGGACAGCTACGATTCCGGTGACTGGTACAACCGGGTCGATTACACCCTTGGGGACAACAACTTCGACAAGGGTCTGCCACGCAAGGACAAGGATGAGGCCAACTATGGCCTGATCGAGCAGGTACTCGGCCAGCACAGCAAGCCGACGCCGGATCAGATTGCCGAGATGCAGGGCTTCTATCAGGAGCTGGCGGAACTGCGCCAATCTTCCCGTCTGCTGCGTCTTGGCAGCGGTGCCGAGGTGATCAAGCGGGTCGATTTTCGCAACACCGGTCCTGACCAGCTCCCGGGTCTTATCGTGATGAGCGTGGATGACGGCACCGGCGCCGGTGCGGATCTGGATCCGACCATCGACGGCCTGGTGGTGATGATCAACGCCAGCAACGCCTCCCAGAGCATCGGCGACTTCCGTGACGGCAACGATCAGCCCATCGATCTTTCCGGCATGGTGTTGAGCAGCGCCCATCGCGGCACTGACAGCATCGCCAGTGGAGCCTCGGTCAGTGGTGGTGAGCTGACCCTGGGTGCCTGGTCTGCCGCCGTCTTCGTCAAGCCGCAGAGCGGTGCCCAGGGCACAGGCCTGCCGGTGGGCAAGAAGACGGATCTGAGTACCATCCCCCCGTTTGGTGACACCGGAGTCTTCGTACGCGGCTTCCTGAACCAGTGGGATCCGGTCAACCAGATGAACTTCAGTGGCAACTTTACTTATGAGTTCACCACCGAAGTGACGGCCGATCAGCTGGGGTCGACTCAGGTGAAGATCGCCGGTAGCGACTGGGGCGGGCCAATCAACTACGGCAAATGCAGTGATTCCGATCAGCTGGCGGCAGGCCAGGTCAGCGTGCTCTGCGCCAATGGCGGAGATCTGCCGTTCAACGTCGACAAGGCCGGAACCTACAAGTTCGTGTTTACCGCCATGAACAAGGAAAAGCCCAGCCTGAGCGTCAGCTACACCGAGCCGGTGCAAGCCTGCAAGGTGCTGGACACGGTGTCAGGCAATCCGCTCGGCTTCCCGCTCTATGTGCGCGGCAGCCTGAGCAACTGGAATGCCCAGGCCGCCTACCAGCTGAACTATAAGGGGATGGATGGCAACCTGGCCATCTATCAGGCGGCGTTCAACTATGCAGGCAGTTTCGAGTTCAAGTTTGCCAACGACGATGGCAACTGGAGCAAGCAGTTCTACGTGCAGGATGCGGGCGGCAAGCTGCTCCCGCTGAGCGCTGAACAATCCTATCCGCTGCAACACGGGGATGGTGGCATGGGTAACAACAGTGTCACGCTGGACAGCGGTCTGTGGAGCTTCCTCATCAAGGTCGATCCCAGCAAGGCATCCGGTGAAGTAGGCACCGTCATTATTCAGGAGTGCAGCCCCAGGTAAGCCAACCCATCGAGCCCATGGCTGACTCGGCAGTCATGGGTTGAATTCCACCTCGCCAAGGGTGGGATAAGCCGAGAGCGTAAGCACAAGGCGCGGACTGCCATCATCAGCCGCGCCTTGATTTTTTTGACTACGTCTCACCGCCCGCAACAAAAAGCCGCAACCCAAGGTTGCGGCTTTTTGTTGCGGCTGACCTAGCCAGTGAGGGATCACTGGTTAGATCTAGCCGTCATGATCAGCGCTTGCGCAGCAGGCGCAGGGCGTTGGCGGTGACCAGAGCAGTGGCACCGGTATCGGCCAGCACGGCTATCCACAGACCGGTGATGCCCAGCAGACTGGTGACCAGGAAGATGGCCTTGAGGCCCAGCGCCAGCGCAATGTTTTGGTGGATATTGGCGAGCGCGGCCCGTGACAGCCGGATCATGGCGGCAAGGCCACCGAGCTGGTTGTGGGTCAGGGCCGCATCCGCGGTTTCCAGCGCCACGTCGGTGCCGCCCCCCATGGCGATGCCGATGCTGGCTCGCTTCATGGCGGGGGCATCGTTGACGCCATCCCCTATCATGGCGATCTTCTGCGATTGGGTCAGCTTGCCAATTTCCTCCACCTTGCCTTCCGGCAGCAGGCCAGCACGCCAGCCCATGCCGAGCTCGGTGGCGATGGCCTCGGCGGCTCTGGGATTGTCCCCGGTCAGCATGATGCTCTGCAGCCCCAGGCTGTGCAGTTCTTGCAGTGCCGCAGCGGCGTCTGGCCGGATCTGGTCGCGCAGGGCCAGCAGAGCGACTGGTGCGGCCCCCTCCTGGCAGAGCAGAACGACTGTCTTGCCCTGTTGTTCGAGCGTGGCAATTCTGGCGCCCGTCTCCTCGGTCAGTGCTGCAACCCGGCTTGGGGCCAGCAGTTGCCAGAGCAGGCCATCGATGCGCCCCTCCACCCCCATGCCGGGCAGGGCACGAAGGTCTGTGGCGGTAGACAGGGTTAGCCCCTGTTCGTTCGCGGCGGCCACCACGGCCCGTGCCAGCGGGTGGTGGGAGCCCTGCTCGATGGCGGCGGCCAGCGCCAGCCACTCGGACTCGGGTTTGCCATCCAGACTGATCAGCTCTGTGAGTTGTGGCTTGCCCAGGGTCAGGGTGCCAGTCTTGTCAAAGGCGACGGTATCGACGTGGGCGAGCCGCTCCAGCGCCGCGCCTCCCTTGATGAGGGCGCCCTGCCGGGTGGCGGCCGCCAGGGCGGAAGTGACCGCCGCCGGGGTGGAGATCACCAAGGCGCAGGGGCAGCCGATGAGCAAGAGCGCCAACCCGCGGTAGATCCACTCATCCCAGCTCTGGCCGAAGAAGAGGGGTGGCACCAGCACCACCAGCAGGGCGACCAGCATCATGGCCGGGGTATACCAGCGGCTGAAGCGATCGATGAAGCGCTCGATGGGCGCGCGCTGGCTCTCGGCTTCTTCAATCAGGTGCAGAATGCGGTCGATGGCGTTGTTGCCGGGTTCGGAGACGACTTCCAAGCGCAGTACCCTGTCCGCCGCCAGGCTGCCGGCGGGCACCTTGTCCCCTTGTTTGCGTTCCACCGGAATGGACTCGCCGGTCAGGGCGCTCTCGTCGAAGGCGCCGAGGGCGTCGAGCAGGCGGGCATCGGCAGGCAGCCGGGCACCGGGGGCTATCTCGATGAGGTCGCCGGGGCGCAATTCGTCGGCCGCCACCTCTTCACGCAGCTCGCCTTCGGGGGTCTTGCGGATGCGCAGCGCCTTGTCCGGTACCAGCGCCATCAGGGCGGTGACCCCGGCCCGGGCCCGACCGGCGGCATAGGCCTCCAGGTGTTCCCCCAGCATGAACAGCAGCAAGACCATGGCCGCCTCGGCGGTCTCACCGAGGAAGAGAGCGCCGACGGCGGCGACCGTCATCAGGGTCTCGATGGCGAAGGGCGAGCCGCTCCTGGTCAGGGCCCAAGACTTGCGGGTCACAGGCCAGAGCCCCCACAGGGTGGCCAGGACAAACAGCGGCTTGCCGACGCTATCCGGCAGCAGGGCGGCGACCAGCATCAGGGTCGCCAGCGAGAGGGGCTGCCAGTACTTGCCGAGCAGCGTCATCAGCGGGCTGGCAGAGGGTTGATCGGCCGTCTTGCCCTGGACTGTCCCCTTGAGCTGAAAGCCGGCTTGCCGCACGGCGGCGGTCACGGGATCGGGGGAGAGGCCGGGGGCGAGATCCACCACCAGCTTTTCGGTGGCGAACAGCACGCGGGCCTGCTGCACACCGGCCACCCGGCCGACGGCGGTCTCTATCTTGCGGGCGCAGCTCGGGCAATCCATTCCCAGTACCTGCCAGCTATGGCGGCTGGCATCTTGTGCCGGTTCGCCAAGGGGGGCGGGCTCTTCATCCTCTTCGGTGTGAGCCGTGTGATCATGGGCATGGGCCGATATCCCGGGTGAGGGGGGCGTGCAACAGTCCTGGTCGGCACAGCCACCTCTGGGGGGCTCTTCATCCCCGGGAGGGTCGCCGACGCCATGATCCTGATGCTCATGGGGCTGGCTGGCACTGCAGGTCGTCACAGGCGCCGCGTTGTCGCAGCAGTGGCTGTCGTGGTGGTGCTCTGTGGTGCTGGCCCTGATGGCCTTGATCGGGGCGGCAACCGGGTGAGTGCCGCAGCAGGATTTGCTCATATCGCGTTCCTCGTGGAAGGGGTCCCGCCGATGCGGGATCCTGGATGACTGAGGGGAGTGTAAACCTTGGTGTTTAGTCCAAGGTCAAGCCCCTGTCATCGCCGTTCATCGGGACGGTTCGGTGCGCATCCTGCGTGTGGATCCGAAGCCATGATATCCCTTATCTTGTCGGGTGTTTGTCTCTGCCCGCTGGGCCTATACTGGGAGCCCGGATCCTCAATCAATCATCAAGGACATAACATGAGCAATACCGTCACCCTGCAAGGCAACCCTGTCTCCGTCTCCGGTCACTTCCCCGTTGCCGGCGAGCAGGCCAAGCCCTTCTCCCTGGTTGCCAAGGATCTGTCCGATGTGACCCTGGAAAACTTCGCCGGTCAGCGCAAGATCCTGAACATCTTCCCGAGCGTGGACACCCCGACCTGCGCCACGTCAGTGCGCAAGTTCAACGAGCAGGCCAGCTCCCTGAACAACGCCGTGGTGCTGTGCATCTCCGCCGATCTGCCGTTCGCCCAGGCCCGTTTCTGTGGCGCCGAAGGTCTGGACAAGGTAGTAAACCTCTCCACCCTGCGCGGTGTCTCCTTCCTGCAGGACTACGGTGTGGCCTTCTCCTCCGGTCCGCTGGTAGGCCTGGCTGCCCGTGCCATCGTGGTGCTGGATGCCGACAACAAGGTTCTGCACAGCGAGCTGGTGGCCGAAGTGGCCGATGAGCCGAACTACGCCGCAGCCCTGGCCGCACTGGCCTGATCGGATGCGAAGAGCCTGTCACGACAGGTTTGAAAGAGAACGGCCCGCTTTGAGTGGGCCGTTTTGTTATCAGCTCTGCTGAAGGGCTGGATCGGTCTGGGCGAGCGCCCGGTGCAGGTGTTGGCCGAGCTGCTGATCCGGATCCTGCGGCAGGGTGAGGACGCCGAGCTGTTGCGCCTGCTCGACCGTTATCTGCCTGGAGAGCAGGGCATTGAGCCCGGCCTCGCTGATCATGACCACCCTATCCTGCGCTGTGGGGGCTGGACTGTGCAGTTGCAGCAGCAAGACCTCCTTGCCCCTCATCTTCGACCAGAGCCCCGAATCCACCAGCAGGATGAAAAAGCCCCCTGGCTGATCGGCCCGCTGCAGGTTGTCTTTGAGCTGCAGCAGCCACTGCTGGGCTCGCACGAAGCCTTCCCCTCCCGCCATCGCAGGAATGGGGGAGATCCGGTTGGAGGAGATGGCATTGGCGGTCGCGATGGCCACATCCAGTGAGCCAGGCCAGGCCATGGCGAAGGGGTCACCAACCAGCATGTCGTAGCCGCAGGCCTCGGTCTGGGAAGAGAAGGGGGCGGCCAGGCCAAGGGTCAACAGGGCGGCAACGAGAGTGCGGGGATAAGCTGTGTCCATCTAGCTGTACTCCTGAATGAGGGGGCCGATGGCCACCCGGACAGATTGATAAAAAGAACACCACAGGGAGCCGGCATTGTCCATGGTTGTTGCACTGGCGTGGGATCGCTGGCTAGACTTCGCCTCCCACTTCTTCATCCATGTAACGTCATGACCTTCTGCGAACTCGAACTGCATCCCGCCTTGCTGGCTAGCCTGCCTGCCACCCTGCAAAGACCGACGCCCATACAGCAACGGGCGATTCCGGCGGTATTGGCGGGAGAGGACCTGCTGGCACTGGCCCGTACCGGCAGTGGCAAGACCCTGGCGTTCGGACTCCCCCTGTTGCAGCGACTGGATGCCACCTCGTCCCGGGTGCAAGGGGTGGTGCTGGTGCCGACCCGGGAACTGGCGACCCAGGTGAGCGAGGCGCTGAAGACGGGGGCCGATGCCCTGGGGCTGCGAATCGTGACCCTGTGCGGCGGGGTGGCGCAGGAGCAGCAGATGAGTGAGCTGGCATTGGGGCCCCAGCTGCTGGTGGCGACACCGGGCCGATTGCGGGATCTGCTGAGCCAGCAGGTTCTGGTGCTGGATGCACTGCACATGCTGGTGCTGGATGAGGGAGATCGCCTGCTGGAGATGGGATTCTGGCCCGATATCCAGGTGATACTCAGCGCCATGCCCGATGCCCGCCAGACCCTGCTCTTCTCCGCCACTCTGCCGGCCGAGCTGGAGAGTCTGGTGAGCGGCTTGCTGCGGGCCCCCCGACGTATAGAAACGGATCCGCTCAACGGCGTGGCGGAGGATATCGAGGAGCGGCTCTATCTGGTGAACAAGAGCAGCAAAGTGCCCGCCCTTGTCGCTCTCTTGAAAGAGCATGCCTGGCCCCAGGTACTGGTGTTCATCAGTGCTCGCGACTCCGCAGACGGGGTGGCCCGCAAGCTCATCAAGGCGGGTGTCGCGGTGGCGGCGCTGCACGGGGATAAGGAACAAGGGGTCCGTGAGCAGGTGCTCGCCGATTTCAAGGCCGGCAGGGTGCGGGTGCTGGTGGCTACGGATCTGATGGCCCGCGGCATCCATGTGGAGGCCTTGCCCGTGGTGATCAACCTGGACTTGCCCGTCAGTGCCCCCGTCTATGTGCATCGTGTCGGCCGCACTGCACGGGCGGGGCACGCCGGGCTGGCTATCTCTCTGGTATGCCATGGCGAGACCGAACCGCTGGCCGCCATCCGCACCCTGACCGGGCGGGAGCTGGCGCTGCTGGCATTGCCCGGTTTCCCGGTGACGGATCAGCCCGGTAGCGGCGAGGGCAAGCGCCCACCCCGGGACAAGCAGGCCAACAGACGCACTCAGGTAAAGCGCAGCGTCAAGCAATTCAAGGGCAAGGCGTAATCTGTCGCAGCCAGGGGGCCCCCCTTGCCGTTTGCCCAACTGGTCAGTATCAAATAGCGCTCGCTTCGCTATGCTCCATGGGTTTCACCATGGAGGGATGACGAATGAGCAGTCTGGTAATGGGGCCCTTGCTGGGGCTCGAATCAGAGACCCAATACAGCATCTGTTTTCTGGCGCAGGCCAGCTGCAAGCGCGCGGCCGTGAGGATCAACGGCGAGGTGCTGGCCGCCAGCAAGCAGGCGGACACCCCGAAAGGGGGCTTCTGGCGATTCGTCTGGCAGGCGAGTCCCAAGAAGGCAGGCACTGTCATCGACTACGAGATATTGCTGGATGACCAGCCAGCACGAGGTCTCGGTGGATACGATAAATGGCAGTTTTATATGCCAGGAAAGAAGGAGAGTGTGCTGATAGGTTACGCCTCCTGCAACGGTTTTTCCGATTTCAAACTGCTCACCTCCACCCCGGCACCCTACGCCATGTGGGACAAGCTCGCCGCCGAACACAAGACACATCCCTTCTCCCTGCTGCTGATGGGGGGAGATCAGGTCTATGCGGACTCCCTCTGGACGAGCGTGCCGACCCTGAAAGCCTGGAACGAGCTGGACAGGGCGGAGAAGGTCAAACGCAAGGCGACCCAGACCATGGTGGATCAGCTGGATCGCTTCTATTGCGAGCTCTACTGCAAGCAGTGGGGGCGTCTCGAGGTGGCCTTCATGCTCTCCCGGGTGCCGAGCGCCATGATGTGGGACGATCACGACATCTTCGATGGCTGGGGCAGCTACCCGGAGGATCTGCAGCGCTGCGAGGTCTATCAGGCCATCTATGCTGCCGCCGCCAAATATTTCCGCTTGTTCCAACTGCGCACCGGCGCCAATGCGGCGTTGCTGGACAAGAGTCTGGGCCATCACTCCTGGCGGCTCGGCTTCCGAGGCTACCAGATCCTGGCGCTGGACAACCGGGCCACCCGCACCCTGACCCAGGTGATGAGCCGGGCCCAGTGGGATCAGATCAACGAGGCGCTGGCGGGCTGCACCAGCGGGGATCTGCTGGTGATGACGGGGGTGCCCGTGGTCTATCGGGATTTCTCCTTCAGTGAAGCGGCGCTGGACGCCACTCCCTGGGAGGAGGAGCTGACCGATGATCTCAAGGATCACTGGCGCGCCAAGGCCCATGAAGGGGAGCGGGCCCGCCTCATCATGCGGTTGCTGGACAATGCCCGGCTGCGGCGCAAGAACGCCAGGGCGGACAAAAATACCAGCCTGGAGCCCAAGACCCTGATCCTGTCCGGGGACGTGCACGTGGGGTGCCTCGGGGTCGTTCAGGACAAGCGGGAGGGGGTGCTGAACCTGCATCAGCTGGTCTCCTCCGGCATCGTCCACCCGTGCCCCACCCAGTTCCAGTGGATGGGGATCCTGGCCATGACCAACGACAACCCCGAGTACCTGGACGAGAGCCGGCTGATCCGCACCGAACTCCTCAAGCCGTTCGGGGCGCCCGTCTACCTGCGCACCCGCAACTTCGCCACCCTGCAGATGGGCACGGATGGCAAGCTGTGGGCCAACTGGCGCTGTGAAAATGGACTGGATGCCAGCTATCCCCTGGCCTGATAGCGTCGAGTGACAAGCAAAGGGCCCGAATGCGGGCCCTTTTTCTATGTGTAGGGGTCGAAGCCTCTGATATCAGGGGCGGGTCTGCTCCTGGGCGAAGAAGTCCCGTCGCCACTGACCGAGTACCGCCTCCCTGTGCTGCTGCCAGTGCGCTGAATCCATGCTTCCCTGGCTTGCCGCCAACTGCTGCTCCAATTCGGCCAGCTGCTGCTGATAGCGGCCGCGCTGATCCAGCTGCTGCTGGTGCGCCCTGGCAAAGTCGAGACTGGCCTCGACCCGCTCGGCGGGCAGGAAGTGACGGCTAACAGTCTCCAGCTCCTCATCCCCCCACAGTTGGCGCGCCTGCAGCAATCGGGCGTCCGGGTTGAACAGCTCGGAAGCCAAATCTGGGTACTGCGCCGCCCAGTCGTCCTGCAGTCGGGTCAGGGCGGCCAGGCGCTCGCTCAGGGTCATCTGCTCGCTCTCGCTGGCCAACTGCTCCAGCGCCTGGGCATAGCGGCCCTGCAATAAGGTCAGGCTCTCTCCCTCCTCCAGCCACTGCGCCTCCACGCTTTTCAGATTCTCCAGCCGCGCGTCCAGCGGCTGGTCGCTCTCCTGGATGTCACGGGCGAGCTGGTCCTCGGCCTCCTCTGGCAGGGCCCGCCAGCTGGGGGCTGGTGCCTGGGCGAGCGTCTGGTTGCTGGTGACCACAGACGATGGCGCATCTGTCGAGATGGGCCTGGAGGGCGCTGACAGCACCGGCTGCGGGCGGAGACTGCTCTGACTGGCCTCGGTACCCGCTGAGGCCGTCGGCGCCTCCTGCCAGACGAGATTGAGCACCACCATAGGTACTGTGGCCAGGGCCAGAACCCAGTAGCGCCGTTTCATCGGACAATTTCCCCCTTGACCGGGAAGTGATCCGAAAGGTTGCTGGCGGGCCAGAGGCTGCCGTCGCTGGTGCGCGGGATCCAGACGCTGTTGAGGTTATGACTCACGGCGCCGTACTCCCGGCTCACCACCAGATAGTCCAGGTACTCGACGTTGGCGCCACCGGAGAGGGGGCCACCGGCGTAAGGATTGAGTCTGGGGTCGAAAGTCGCCTCGGTATAGCCGCCGTAGGCGGGTTCATGGGCATTGAGATTGGCCAGCATATTGGCGTAGTCATCGGCGAACTTGCGCTTGTTGACGTTGAAGTCGCCGCCGTAGATGACGGTATCCGTGGCCGGGATCGCGAGGCTGGTGGCCAGGGCGCGAATTTGCCCGAACTGGATCTGGCGCAGCCTGCGCGCCTCGTCGGTGTCGAAGCTGGCGGTGTGGGTGGCGAACAGGTGCCAGGCCTTGCCCCCCTTGATCACCTCGGCGTACATCACCCCCTTGTCGGCGAAGCAGTCGGTACCGGTGCACTGGGGATAGACCAGCTGGGCTTCGCGCACTATGGGGTAGCGGCTGACGATCACCACGCCGCCGTCGTGGATGTTGACCCCCGGCTTGTCGAGCACCCTGGTCTGATAGGGGTATTCCCTGGCGAGCGCCTGCAGGAAGCCTTCGCGGCGGCCGTCAAATACCTCCTGCAGCAGCAGGGCGTCGTAACCCTTGAGATGGTCGGGTAGCAGGGCCAGCCGCTCGCCGATGCTGGAGGCGATGACCGGCAGGGCCCAGACGTTGTAGCTGGCGACCTTCAGCGCGTTTTCCGCCGGCTCGGGTTGTTCCACCTGCTTGGGCGGGGTCAGCATATAGTGCAGATCGTCGTAGCGGCCGGTGAACTTGGCGGCGAAGGCCAGCTCCTGCGGCCCCGCGAGGCGATGGATGGCGCGATCGCTCTGCCAGCCGGAGGCGCCGGTGGGAGTTTCGCCGCCGTGTTGCAGCGTGGTGTTCCACCAGGTGCCCTCCATTCGCTGGTTGAGGCGATAGGTGTCACCGCTGGCGGTGGTGACGCGGGTCTCGAACAAGTAGTCCTTGCCCGCTTTCACTCCCTCGTAGCGATTGAAGCTGAGCACCATGGCGCTCTCCCAGGGGCCGAGCTCGGTTCGATGCTGCGTCCACTGGCTGCCTTGCTGCAACTGGCCGCTGCCGCTCTGGCGGATCTCCAGTTGCAGGGGCTCGGGGCCGTTGTTGGTGAGGTAGACATCGGTATCGGCCAAGGCCTGCAATGGCAGGGAAGCGGCGAAGATCAGGGCGGTGTATCGGGGGAGCAGGTGCATTATCTAAGTCCTTTTTGGTCGCGGCACGGTGGAACGTGACTGTTATGGCGGGCACAGGGGTCATTTTATTTACATTTTTGTTACAAATAAATGAAAGGCCCCATATGGGGAGCGTCAGCCAAAAAGGATTGATCTCGGGAGAGAGGGGGCGCGGCGGGTGCGCGCCCCGGGCAGGGCTAGTCGTGGAACTGGTTGATCAGGCGAGAGAGGTTTTGCAGCCGCTCTACCAGGAGGGTGATGCCGTCCAGCGCCTGTCGGCCGTTGTCGGCGGTGAGGTTGGCGAGCTGGTGGATCTGCTGGATCCCCTGATCCAGGGTGCTGGTGACGTCCGCCTGCTGACTGACGGCCTGGGCTATCTCGTCACTGGTGTGGGTGACCTGGGTCAGCATCCGGTTGATCTGGTTGAGCACCTCGGCGGTATCCCCCATCTGTTGCTGGCACAGGGCCGAGGTCCTGGCCCCCTGGCTCATGCCGTCTGACAACTGCTGTGTGCTCTGCTGCAGCGCCCCTATCATGTCGCTGATCTCGCCGGTGGAGCTGCGGGTCTTCTGGGCCAGGGCCCGGATCTCGTCGGCCACCACCGCAAAGCCGCGCCCCTGTTCGCCGGCACGGGCCGCCTCGATGGCGGCGTTGAGGGAGAGCAGGTTGGTCTGATCCGCGATTTGGCCTATCACTTCCAGGATCCCGCTGATCTTCTGACTGTCCTGGGTCAGGCGGGCCAGCACGCTCTGGCTGGTATCCAGCTCCTGATGCAGCCGGTTGACTGAGGAAGTGGTGGTGGTGATGGCTTGCTGGCCACTGACGGAGACCTGCTGCACCTCGCTCACCAGGGCATTGGCCTGATGGGCGTTGCCGGCCACATCGCGGATCGACTGGCTCATCTGGGTAATGGCGGCGGCCAGCTGCTCGCTCTGGGCCCGCTGTTGTTGCAAATGGGTGTCTATGGTCTGGATATGACCCCTGTCATCCTCGGCGGCCTGCAGGATCTGCTGGTTGGTGTCGACGCTGCGCCCCACCACGGCCCGAAGCTCCGCCTTCTTCATGCGCAGCAGCAGCTCGAGGGCTCCCAGGCTGTCTCGTCGCCGGCTGTAGAGCACCTGGCAGAGCGGGGTGCCGAGCTCTTGCCCTGCGCTGGCGAGAAGTCGCTGCAGCCGCTGTTGCCAATGCCAGCCGTGGATCATCTGGCCGAGCAGGCAGAGCAGGGCTATCACCCCCCAGGC
Organism: Aeromonas veronii; assembly: GCF_040215105.1. Classification (NCBI taxonomy): domain Bacteria; kingdom Pseudomonadati; phylum Pseudomonadota; class Gammaproteobacteria; order Aeromonadales; family Aeromonadaceae; genus Aeromonas; species Aeromonas veronii. The sequence continues at coordinate 3,831,692 of NZ_CP157875.1, read as the reverse complement.
GGGCTGGTTCGTGGTGAGCGCGAGGCCGAGCGCCAGCAGGGCAATGCCCGACAGGCAGAGGGTGAGGGGGCCGGGTTCCAGCCTGAGGCGGCTCGACCAGGGCAGGGGCTTGCCCGTCCGGACGCGGGCGTAGAGGCGCTCCGCCCAGTCGATATCCTGCTCATTGGGGCGAGTGCGCACCGACTGGTATTCGATGATCTGACGCTGGTCGTCGAGTATGGGGGTGACATAGGCGTTGACCCAGTAGAACTGGCCGCTCTTGGCGCGGTTCTTGACCAGTCCCATCCAGCTCTTGCCCTGCTGCAGTCTGCGCCACATGTCGGCGAAGGCGGCCTTGGGCATGTCGGGGTGGCGCACCAGGTTGTGGGGCACCCCTTCCATCTCGCTGGCGCTGTAGCCCGCCACATCGCAAAAATGCTGGTTGGTATAGGTGATGTGACTGGCGGGGTCTGTCGTGGAGATCAGGGATATCTGATCGGGAAAGCGGATCTCGCCCTTCCGTTGGGTTGTGGTCATGTGCGCGTCCTGATTTGAGCCAAGTAACTGATAAAATTGTTTTTATTCTTGTTTCTTATACAGGCTTCATTGTAGGGACGGCCCAAGGGGTCATCTTGGCTTAGGTCAATAATTCAACACTATGACGCATAAAAAAGAGCAGTTGAAAGGTGCATTCAAGGGCCTATCGACCGGCTCTGAAATCGTGGATCTCCCCGCTTCTCGGTTTGAAGCTGGGATCCCGCGTCTTGTCCGCCTCGACCCAGGCCATGGCCTGGCAGAAGCTCCCCTGCTTGGCGTATTCAGTGCGAACCTGATCGATGGCCCGTTCGGCGTTGCGCCGCACCATCTTGCTGGCCTTGCGATCGCTGAACGCCTGCTGCTGGCTCAACATCCAGTCGGTGAAGGCCTGTTGGCATTCGGTTTCGGTGGCGGCTTGGACGGGCAGGGTCGAGAACAGCAGGATCAGGAGCAAAGGGCGCATATACAGAGAGATTCAACGGCTAGGGGCGGCAGAAAGGCAGCATTCTATGTCGATAAAGGCCATAGGAACAGGGTATGCGTGAGGCCAGCCAGGCTGGCCCCGCGCATTCAGCATGGTCTAGTGCTTGATCAGATAGAGCTGGCGACTGTAGGCCACGTCTTCCGGGTTGTTGATGGGATAACCCTTGAGCCAGGGCTTGATGAGACGGGCGTTGGTGTACTGGTAGATGGGGGCAATCGGCGCCTCATCCTGCAGTATGGTTTCGGCCTCATCGAACAGGCGAGCCCGCTCATTGGCATTCTGGCTTTTGGCCGCCTGCGCCAGCAGGGCATCGTAGCGGGCGTTGGCGAAGCGGGCCATGTTGCCGCTGTGCTGGCTGCCCCAGAGGCCGAGGAAGGCGGAAGGATCGTTGTAATCCGCGACCCAGGAGGAGCGGATCACCTCGAACTGGCCGCTCTGGCGACTGTCGAGATAGGTTTTCCACTCCTGATTGGTGAGCTCGACGCGGGCACCGAGTTTCTGCTTCCACAGGTTGGCAATGGCCAGCGCCATCTTCTTGTGGATCTCGGCGGTGTTGTAGAGCAGGGTCAGCTTGAGGGGGTTGTCCGGGCCATAACCCGCCTCCTTGAGCAGGGTTCTCGCCCGCTCATCCAGCGCCTGCTGGCTGCTGGTAGAGAGCAGGTTCGGCTTGGGTTCAAAATCGGCGGTCACGTCCGGGGTGAAGTGATAGGCGGGCTTTTCCCCCGTGCCCAGCACCTTGTCGGCGATGAGGCCGCGGTCGATGGTGTAGGAGAGCGCCTTGCGCACCCGCACATCGTCCAGCGGCGCGCGCCGGGTGTTGAAGGCGTAGTAGTAGGTGCCGAGCTGCTCCGGGGTATAGACCTCCCCGGGGATCTGCTTCATCAGCTTCTGGTACTGCTCCTTGGGGAAGGACTCCGTGATGTGCAGATCCCCTGCCAGGTAGCGGCTGGTAGCGGCGCTCTCCTGATTGATGGGGACGAAGGTGACCCGGGTCAGCACAGTGTGTGCCCTGTCCCAGTAGTAGGGGTTGGGGGTCAGTTCCAGCCGCTCGTTCACCACCCGGTGGCTCAGCACGAAGGCGCCGTTGCCCACCAGCTTGCCGGGCTGGGTCCACTGGTTGCCGTATTGCTCCATGCTGGCCTGATGCAGGGGGGAGAGGCTGGGGTGGGTCAGCAGGCTCAGGAAATAGGGCACCGGCTGGGAGAGGCTCACCTGCAGGGTGTGATCGTCCAGGGCCCTGACCCCGAGCTCGCTCGGCGCGGCCTTGCCCGCGACTATCTCGTCCACCTTCTCAAAGTGGGCGAGCTGGGCGAACCAGGCGAAGGTGGCCGCCTCCTTGGGATCCACCAGCTTGCGCCAGCCGTAGACGAAGTCGGCGGCGCGCACGGGATCGCCGTTTGACCAGCGGGCATCCGGCCGCAGGTGGAACGTAAACTTTTGATTGCCTTCGTTATCCCAGCGCAATGCCACCCCGGGTTGTACCTTGCCATCCGGCCCCTGGGTCAACAATCCCTCGTAGAGATCCCGCAGCACCTGCAGCTCAGGCAGGCCGACCAGTTTGAGGGGGCTCAGGCTGGTGGGCTCGTCTTTCAGGTGACGGACGACCGCCTGTTCGGCGGCAAGTTGGGTTCCGGGTGGCACATCAGCAGCCTGCACGCAGGCGCAACCCAGCAGGGCCAGCAGGGGGCTCCATCCTTTCATGACGAATCCTTCAAATAGTGTGAAGCGGGGAGAAACTCGGCGAGAAAAATTCGCCGGCAGATGGGGAATCATGATATCCCCTTTGCTGGTCAGACCGCCAGCGTGAGTCCCGGGATTGCCGGACCGTGCTACCTTGTTTAGCCCGAGCCTTTCGCCCGACAGAGGAGTGTGCGATGAGAATATGGATGTTGTTGGCCTGTGCCCTGAGTCAGAGTGCCTGGGCGCTGGCCCCCTGCGAGCGCACCAGCGCGGTGGGGAGCTGGTGTGAGCTGAGCATTGCCCAGTTGCACCCGACCCAGGGCGGAGTGGGGCAGCTGCAGGTCGATGCGACGGCGCGGGAGCTGGCGGACAAGAGCCCGGAACAGCTCGACAAGTTGATGAAAAAGAAAGAGATCCCCGTGGTCATCGCCCCCGATGGCGGCTACTGGCTGGTGGACAGGCACCACCTGACCAAGGCGCTGTGGCAGCAGGGGGTGAAGCAGGCCAGGGTCAAGGTGATCGCCAGGCTCAAGGACAAGAGCAGCTTCTGGAGCCAGATGCAGAACAACCACTGGGCCTGGCTGAAGGATGAAAAGGGCCAGCCCCTGACCCCCCAGCAGTTGCCCGAGCACATCGGCGATCTGCCGGATTATCCCTATCGCACCCTCGCGGGTCAGCTGCAGGATGCGGGCTACTTCAGCAAGAAGGGGCGGGTCTACTTCGTCGAGTTTGCCTGGGCCAGCTGGCTCGGCCAGCAGATGGACTGGTTGCCGGTCAACGACGCCAATCTGGCGGATCGTCTCTCCCAGGCCAAGCGACTCGCCTGCAGCAGCAAGGCGAGGGAGTTGCCCGGCTATCCCGGCAAACAGTGTCGCGTCAATCAATCCAAAAGTGCGGGCTGAACCTGGTGTGGGCCCCGCAGATAGCGGAATAGGGTGGATCCTGCACAAACGCTCTGGTTGATATTTATTCTCAATTAGCCATGATACAGCTTCCACTCATGTCGGCAGAGGAGAGGAAGATGATGATGAATGACAACTGGCAACGCTACATGCTGGAGGCGGAAAACGCCCTGGACATGGGGGCGCTCGGCACGGCGATCTGTCTCTACCAGCAGGCGCTGGGAGAGGTGTATGAACTGGATGAGGACTCTCTCAGCGCCGATGCGCTGGATGAACTCGCCAGCATGCGGGTCGCCACCTGCCATCGCCTCGCCGACTTCTGGCGCGCCATGGAGGAGCCGGCCTACGAGCTGCGCTACCTCAAGCTCGCCTCGGAACTGGTCACCGCCCTGGTGCCCCAGTGTCCGAACCGGGAGTGCGAATCCCTCATCAGCGAGCTGGGTTGCTGCCGCGCCGCCCTGCTCTCCTTCCTGAAGCGCCACCCCAACCCCGAGATAGCCAAACTGATCCAGGTGCAGGACAGGGTACAGGGCTGCGAGCTGATCGGCCGCTTCCGCCTTAACTGACCGTCAGTCCCGTCGCCCCAGCTTGCGGGCGATGCGGCTCTGGGCCTCTTCTCCCTGCAGGGCCTGGGAGAAGGCGCGCGCCTCCATGTCGATGACGAAATGCACCGCTTGCCTGAGCTCCTGCTTGAGCAGGGCCTTGCTCTTTTGCAGCGCCTTCGGCGGCTTGGCCGCGAGCCTCAATCCGGTTTCCCGCGCAAGGCCGAGCAACTCATCGGCCGCCACCACCCGGTTGGCGAGTCCGAGCCGCAGCGCCTCACCCGCATCCATGACCTCTGCCAGCAGCAACAGCTCTGCCGCCTTCAGGTGGCCGACGGCACGGGGCAGCAGCAGACTTGAGGCAAACTCCGGTACCAGCCCCAGCTCGACGAAGGGCAGTTGCAAGCGCGCGTTGTCGGCCAGATAGACCAGATCGCAGTGCAGCAGCAGAGTGGTGCCGATACCGACGGCCGGGCCCGCGGCGGCAGCGATGACCGGCTTGGGAAAATCGGCGAAGGCGTGGAGGAACTGCAGGATGGGATCGTCTGCTTCCAGCGTGGTTTTACCCATGAAGTCGGCGAGATCGTTGCCGGCGGTGAAACAGGTCGCCTGACCCTGCAGCAGCACCACATGCACAGACTCATCCTGGCTTGCCTGTTGCAGCGCGGCGGTGAGGGCCTGGTACATCCCGGTGTCGAGGGCATTGCGTTTGTCGGGTCGGTTGAGGGTCAGGGTGAGCAAGCCATCCTGCTGCTCGACCAGAATTGTGGGGGCCATGTCTGAATCCTTGTCATCTGAGGCTGTCAAAAGCGTGCCACGGGGGTAAGCTTTGCGTCGTTTGACAACATCATAAAAGGATTCAAACCATGTTTAAACGTGCGTTTTACTCCATGCTGACCCTGCTGTTGGCGAGCCCGGCCCTGGCCAAGGTCGAGGCCATCGATGGTTATGTGCGTCTGCTGCCCCCGGGATCCCCCAATACGGCTGCGTTCATGGTGCTCAAGAATGACGGCGACAAGCCGGTGACCCTGACCACCGTCAGCTCCCCCGGCGCGGCGAGGGCCGAGCTGCACACCCATCTGCACGAGAACGGGGTGATGAGGATGCGCCGGGTGGATGGCATCCAGATCCCCGCGAGGGGAGAGGTGGCGCTCAAACCCGGCAGCTTCCACGTCATGTTGTTCGAGGTGCGAGAACTCGCCCGGGACACCCCCTTCCCGCTGACCCTGAGCTTGGACGATGGTCAGACCCTCAGCCTGAGCCTGCCGGTGAAGCCGGTCGAGCCGATGAAAGGCATGCAGCACTGACATTAATGGACGCTGGTTCAGCTTTTTGCTCTAGGTATTCCTTGCGCGCTGGGTAAAATGATGGCCTTTCCAGTCCATAAGGGAGTTATACGATGAAGAAGACCTTGATTGCCGGCAGCCTGCTTGCCCTGTTCAGCCACGCCGCCATGGCCGCCGATGACTGGCGTTTCGCAGCCGGTGCCGATGTGTGGAACGCACAAGGCAGCGGTCAGATCGATGGCGTCGGGGCCGATGGCAGCTATGACGATGACTACAACTGGAACGGCTACCTGCAGCTGGAGCACGGGATCTGGTTCTTGCCCAATGCCAAGTTCGAGATGTCCGACCTCAGCAGCAGCGGTGGTGCCTTCGACAACGAGCTGCAGGCCTATGATCTGACCCTCTACTATCGCCTGATGAACAACGATCTGTTCCAGCTCGATCTGGGTCTGACCGGTCGTCGCTACGACGGTGACTTCAATACCCAGCACTACTCCTATGACAAGGATGTGCTGATGGCCTACACCGGCGGCGAGATCCGCATTCCGGGGACCGGCTTTGCGGCCTTCGGCGATCTGCGTGTGCAGGATGCGGACAACTATGACTACCGTCTGGGCGGCTCCTACAAGTTCGCCTCCGTGCCGCTCAAGCTGCGCGCCGGCTGGCGTGAAGTGGACATGGACTTCGACCGTGTCGACCAGAAAGTCGATGGCTGGTTCATCGGCGGCGAATTCACGTTCTAATCCGAATATCCAGGTCTGATCCGGGAGGAATGATGGGCCACATCATAGTGACTGGCGCGGGCTCCGGCCTTGGACGCGCACTGACAATCGGACTGGTAGCGCGCGGCCACCGGGTTGCCATGATGGGGCGCCGTTATCACAAGCTGCAGGAGCAGGAACAGCTGCTCGGCAAGGCCGTGGTCGGCATCGCCGCCGATCTCGCTCACCACGAGGAGGTGGAGATGGCCTTCTCCGCCGCCGTGGCCTGGGGGGGATTGCCGGAGCTGGTGATCCACTGCGCCGGGGTGGGGGAGTTCGGCCCGGTCGGGGTCTACACCGCAGAGCAGGTGCGCCGGGTGGTGGAGAGCAATCTCGTCTCCACTATCTTGGTGGCCCAGCAGACGGTGCGCCTCATCGGCGAGAAGGGGGGCGTGCTGGCCAATGTGCTCTCCTCCGCGGCCCAGAGCGGCAAGGCCAACGAGAGCCTCTACTGCGCCTCCAAGTGGGGCATGCGGGGCTTTCTGGAATCCCTGCGGGCCGAGCTCAAGGGCTCACCCCTGCGACTGGTGAACCTCTACCCGAGCGGGATCAGGAGCGAGTTCTGGGACAACTCGGAACACGTGGATCCGAGCCGTTTCATGACGCCGGAGGATGCTGCCGCCTACATGCTGGATGCCCTCGAGGCGCGCAGCAGCTGCCATGTGACGGATCTCTTCATCGGACGAAACGACTGAGCATAAGAGTGCTGGCGGTATCAACCACTGCCAAAATGACAAAAAGCGCGCCAACAGGCGCGCTTTTTCATTCGCAGGCAGTGTTAGCTCCCTCTGGCCGTCTGTGCGCCGGGTCTCGGTGGACATCAAAGGCGGGTAAATCGGATGTCGGCATGGATGATGGGGGCGGCATGTCGGCACAGATCATGTCCGGGTCGCATATTCCCGCAGGAAGGATGCCATCGCCTGTTTTGGCTTCTTGCCCAGGGTCAGCAGCAATGCAAAATCCGGGTCGATAATGCCATGTCGACATTCCAGCTCTTCCAACAAGGCAAGCCAGAGGTGGGCCGTTACCTCGGCATCCGCCAGGGCGCGGTGAAATATCCCGTCATTGGGCAGGCGCTTGTATTGCACCAGGGTACCCAGCTTGTGATCCGGGGCATCGGGAAACAGCCGCCTCGACAGCAGCAGGGAGCAGGCAAACTGCCCGCGATATCGCGCCGGCAGCCGCTCGACTTCCGCATCCAGGAAGCGCTTGTCGAAGGAGGCGTTGTGGGCGACCAGATTGTCATCACCGATAAAGTCGACGAAATCCGCCATCACCTCGTGGCAGGGGGGAGCCTGTTTCAGCATGGCGTTGCTGATCCCGGTGTATTGCTCGATGAAGCTGCTGACGTTGAAGCCCGGGTTCATCAGCGCCGAGAAACGCTCGCTGATATGGCCATCCTTGATCCTGACGGCGCCGATCTCGATGGCTCTGTCCCCCTGTCCGGGTGAGAGGCCGGTGGTCTCGAAGTCGAGCACGACAACGGTATTGGCTGAGGCGATGGGCATAGCTTCTCGGGCACGCTGGGTAAAGAGCGCCAGTCTAGGAAATCAGCCGCGCCCTGTACAGCGCGATATCCCTTCGCAGCAGCGCGGCATTGCGGTGGGTCATGAAGGATAAATGCCACATGTAAAAAGCCCCAAGTGCCGTGGCACTCGGGGCTTTCTTATGAATGGTGGAAGGCTGAGTCGGTGCTATCAGCGACCCAGCTTGCCCTTGAGCTGGGCGATGATGTCGCCAATGGCCACTTCCTGTTTCTCGCCGGTGCGGCGGCACTTGTACTCCACCACGCCGTTGTCCAGACCGCGATCGCCGATGACGATGGCGTGGGGAACCCCCAGCAGCTCCATGTCGGCGAACATTACGCCCGGGCGCTCCTTGCGGTCATCGAACAGCACGTCAACACCGGCGGCTTTGAGCTCGGCGTAGAACTGTTCGGCCTGCTCGGCGACGCGCTCGGACTTGTGCATGTTCATCGGCACGATGGCCACTTCGAACGGGGCGATGGCTTCCGGCCAGATGATGCCGTACTGGTCATTGTTCTGCTCGATGGCGGCGGCCACCAGGCGGGAGACCCCGATGCCGTAGCAACCCATTTCCATGGTGACGGACTTGCCGCCCTCGTTCAGCACGCTGGCCTTCATGGCTTCGGAGTACTTGGTACCGAGCTGGAAGATGTGACCCACTTCGATGCCGCGCTTGAGCAGCAGCTTGCCCTGGCCGCAGGGGCTGGGGTCGCCTTCCACCACGTTGCGCAGGTCGGCGACTTCGTAAGAGGCGATGTCGCGATCCCAGTTGGCGCCGGTCAGGTGGAAGCCGGTGTCGTTGGCACCGCAGACGAAGTCCGCCAGGTGGGCGGCGCTGCGATCGGCGATGATGCGACCGGCGAAGCCGACCGGGCCGATGGAGCCGGCATCACAACCGGCGGCAGCCTTGATTTGCTCATCATTGGCAAAGGTCAGCGGGTTGGCGACACCCGGCAGCTTCTCGGCCTTGATCTCGTTCAGTTCGTGATCGCCGCGCAGCACCAGGGCGATGACCGCCTGCTTGCCGTGCTCGTCCGCTTCACCCAGTACCAGCAGGGTCTTGGCGATGGTGGCCGGAGCCACATTCAGGAAGGCGGCAACATCAATGATGGTGTGCACGCCCGGGGTGGCGACCTTGGTCAGGGCTGCGGTGGCAGCGGCACGCTCACCGGCCGGGGCCAGGGCTTCGGCCATCTCGATGTTGGCGGCGTAGTCTGAGGTATCGGAGAAGGCGATCAGGTCTTCACCGCTCTCGGCCAGCACCTGGAATTCGTGGGAGCCGGTGCCACCGATGGAGCCGGTATCGGCCTGTACCGGACGGAAGTTCAGACCCATGCGGGTGAAAGCGGCGCAGTAGGCAGCGTGCATCTTCTCGTAGGTGTCGATCAGGGATTCCTTGCTGATGTGGAAGGAGTAGGCATCCTTCATCAGGAATTCCCGGCCGCGCATCACGCCGAAACGGGGACGCACTTCGTCGCGGAACTTGGTCTGGATCTGGTAGAGGTTGAGCGGCAGCTGCTTGTAGCTGTTCACCTCGTAGCGGATCAGGGCGGTGATCACCTCTTCGTGGGTCGGGCCCAGCACGAAGGGACGGTTGTGACGGTCGGTCAGGCGGCACAGCTCGGGGCCGTAGTCATCCCAGCGGCCGGACTCCTGCCACAGCTCGGCGGGTTGGACCACCGGCATGGAGACCTCGATGGCACCCGCTCTGTTCATCTCCTCGCGAACGATGTTCTCGATCTTCTTCAGGACCCGCAGGCCGGATGGCAGCCAGGCGTACATGCCGGAGGCCAGTTTGCGGATCATGCCGGCGCGCAGCATCAGCTGATGGCTGACGACTTCCGCATCGGAGGGAGTTTCCTTGAGAGTGGAGAGCAGATATTGGCTGGTACGCATCGCGGTAGACCTTAGCTAGTTCGGGCCCGGAGCCCTGGAAAATTTCAAGTGCGGAATTTTAACAGGCCGAGGCGCGCGGCCCAAGGGCTAAATTCAGTGCGCCGAGGAATGGGGAAGGGGCATGTCGGGCACGGAGGGAGGCCGGTTGGCAGGCGCTTTGCCCAGCGATGGGATCGGTGCTTCACCACAGGCCTATGCTGGATACTTATCCAGTTATTCTTTATGCTATGGCCCAATTCATACAGTGTCTGCGTGGCGAGGAAGAGAACATGATCGGTCGCTTGAGAGGCGTCATCATCGAGAAGCAGCCCCCCGAGGTGTTGCTGGAAGTTGGCGGTGTGGGCTATGAGGTGCACATGCCCATGAGCTGCTTCTATGATCTGCCGGATCTTGGCAAGGAAGCGGTCATTCACACCCACTTCGTGGTGCGGGAAGACGCCCAGCTGCTCTATGGCTTCAACCACAAGCAGGAGCGGGCGCTGTTTCGCGAGCTGATCAAGACCAACGGGGTCGGCCCCAAGCTGGCGCTAGCCATTCTTTCCGGCATGACCGCCACCCAGTTCGTGATGAGCGTCGAGCGTGAAGAGGTAAGCTCCCTGGTCAAGTTGCCGGGGGTGGGCAAGAAGACCGCCGAGCGTCTGGTGGTGGAGATGAAGGATCGCCTCAAGGGCTGGGTCAGCCACGATCTCTTCTCTCCCGCCGCCATCAGCCTGCCCGAGAAAGAGAGTGTTCTGCGGGCGCCGGATGCCAGCGAAGAGGCCGCCAGCGCCCTGGTGGCTCTCGGCTACAAGCCCCAGCAGGCGAGCCAGATCGTTGCCAAGGTGGCGGCCGATGGCATGTCGGTCGAGGCGATCATCCGTGAATCCCTGCGCAGTCTGGTGTAGGGATGGCAATGTCTAAGGCAGAGCCTGTGGCCATGGCGGTACAGCCAGGTGAGGTAGCACATGATTGAAGCGGATCGTCTGATATCGGCGGGGGAATCCCGCGAGGATGCGGTCATCGACCGGGCCATCCGTCCCAAGAAGCTGGCGGATTATACCGGTCAGGATCACGTCTGCGGCCAGATGGAGATCTTCATCGAGGCAGCCCGCCAGCGGGGAGAAGCCCTGGATCACCTGCTGATCTTCGGCCCCCCCGGCCTTGGCAAGACCACCCTCGCGAACATCGTGGCCAACGAGATGGAGGTCAACATCAAGACCACCTCGGGCCCGGTGCTGGAGAAGGCTGGCGATCTGGCGGCCCTGCTCACCAACCTCGAGCCCCACGACGTGCTCTTCATCGACGAGATCCACCGTCTCAGCCCCGTGGTGGAGGAAGTGCTCTATCCGGCCATGGAGGATTATCAGCTCGATATCATGATCGGGGAGGGGCCTGCCGCCCGTTCCATCAAGCTGGATCTCCCCCCCTTCACCCTGATCGGCGCCACCACCCGGGCCGGTTCCCTGACCAGCCCGCTGCGGGATCGTTTCGGCATCGTGCAGCGTCTCGAGTTCTACAACGTCAAGGATCTCACCGACATCGTCGCCCGCAGCGCCCGCTGCCTCGGACTGGAGATGTCGGACGACGGGGCGCTGGAGGTGGCGAGACGCTCCCGCGGCACCCCGCGTATTGCTAACCGTTTGTTAAGACGGGTGCGGGATTTCGCCCAGGTGAAATCCGATGGCCGGATTGATGGACCCATTGCGGCCCGCGCCATGGACATGCTGGACGTGGATAACGAAGGTTTCGACTTCATGGACCGCAAGCTATTGTTGGCCGTCATCGACAAGTTTATGGGAGGGCCGGTGGGCCTCGACAACCTGGCGGCCGCCATCGGGGAAGAGAAGGACACCATCGAGGATGTGCTGGAACCCTATCTCATTCAGCAGGGGTATCTGCAGCGGACCCCAAGGGGGAGGCTGGCGACGGCAAGAGCGTATGCTCACTTCGGCCTGCAGCGGCCGCCGGAAGCATAGAAATATCTGATTGAACGAAAAACCGCCTCCAGGGGCGGTTTTTTACTATTCTGACAAAATTCCCGAGGCCAAAAAAAAAGCCCACGGCAGATGCGGTGGGCAAAGACAATTCAGGATGGATGTTCACAGACAGTGAGAGCGTCTGCAGACCGGTCAGGAAAACACTGAGGAGCCGTCGCGAGGCCTCAGAGTCGGTTCATTTGATAGAGCTGAACGAACGAAAGCTTGTAGTAACGAATGGTCTTGGCAACAAACTTTTTCATCATTAATCCCAACAAACAGGTTCGAAATGTTCATCGAATACGTACCGGGAACCCAGTATGACCGGCCTGTATCCAGAGGTATGCCCTCACTGCGAGGCGCATTGTAGGAGCACTCGACAAGCCGGACAAACAAGAAAATTTGCCACATTAGGATTAGATTAACTAATCAAATGTGCGAGCGGTAAAATAAGCATAAACATGTGTTTTTACTGGTTTTAAATTGCAATCGAGATCACCTATTCAGTATGGAGAATACAAGCTTCACCATAGTGGTTTTATTATTTATTTAACAGAATTGAAACTATTTCCTGATGTATTAAAATTGATTTAAATCAAAGATTTACGAACTTCATCTTTTTGTGATGCAGCTCCCATAATTAAGGGTTTCGCACCGATAAGTTGCCTTGAAAAGGCATGTATAGGTGATGGTTTTACATTGATTTCAATCAAATAAAGGTGATATAAAACAGCGGTCATTATAGGCGGGAATAGAATCGCTGTTATTGTTTACCAGATGTTAAACATTAGCTTTTTTTGTTCTTGTATATTGCCTTGTTGTTAATGTGGTTGCAGTCGAATCCGGTCATCGTTCTTGGTATGGCCGATCATTCGGGGCCTTCCAATGGAAGCTTTGTCCTTAAAACTTAAAATAGCCGTGCCAATAATCGGTGAGGAAACATCATGATTGCTGAGCATGTGGTAGACCTATCGCGGTTCCAATTTGCTGCGACGGCCCTTTATCACTTCCTGTTTGTACCCTTGACGCTGGGGATGGCCTTCATCCTGGCGATCATGGAGTCTGTCTATGTGATGACCAACAACACTGTCTACCGGGACATGACCAAGTTCTGGGGCAAGTTGTTCGGGATCAACTTCGCCCTCGGGGTGACCACAGGGCTGACCATGGAGTTCCAATTCGGAACCAACTGGGCCTACTACTCTCACTATGTCGGCGATATCTTCGGGGCTCCCCTGGCCATCGAAGGGCTGATGGCCTTCTTCCTGGAGTCCACCTTCGTCGGTATGTTCTTCTTCGGTTGGGATCGCCTCAGCAAGCGCCAGCACCTGGCCGCGACCTGGCTGATGGCCCTCGGGACCAACCTCTCCGCCCTCTGGATCCTGGTCGCCAACGGCTGGATGCAGAACCCGGTCGGTGCCGAGTTCAACTTCGAATCCATGCGCATGGAGATGGTGAGCTTCGCCGAGCTGGTGTTCAACCCGGTTGCCCAGGTCAAGTTCGTCCACACGGTAGCGGCGGGCTATACCACGGGCGCCATGTTCGTGCTGGGTATCTCCTCCTATTACCTGCTCAAGAATCGTGATGTGGCTTTCGCCCGTCGCTCCTTCGCCATCGCGGCCGCGTTCGGCATGGCCTCCATCGTTTCCGTGCTGATCCTGGGTGATGAGTCCGGCTACGAGACCGGTGAAGTGCAGAAGGTCAAACTGGCGGCCATCGAAGCCGAGTGGAACACCGAGCCGGCGCCAGCCTCCTTTACCCTGTTCGGCATTCCGAACCAGGAAGAGATGCGTACCGACTACGCCATCAAGATCCCCTATGCCCTTGGCATCATCGCGACCCGTTCCCTGGACGGTCAGGTAACCGGCCTCAAGGATCTGAAGAGCGAGCACGAACTGCGCGTGCGTAACGGCATGGTCGCCTATGACCTGCTGACCAAGCTGCAATCCGGTGACAAGTCCGACGATACCCGCGCCCGTTTCGACGAGGTGAAGCAGGATCTGGGCTACGGCCTGCTGCTCAAGCGTTACACCGCCAACGTGACCGACGCGACCGACGAACAGATCAAATCCGCCGTGGATGACTCCATCCCGCAGGTGGCCCCGCTGTTCTTCGCCTTCCGCATCATGGTGGCCTGCGGCATCGTCATGCTGCTGCTGATCGGCGTCGCCTTCTATGACAGCACCCGCCACAAGATCGGCGAGCGCAAGTGGCTGCTCAAGGCGCTGCTGTACGGTATCCCGCTGCCCTGGATCGCCATCGAGTGTGGCTGGTTCGTCGCGGAATATGGTCGCCAGCCCTGGACCATCGCCGAGATGCTGCCAACCTCCGTCTCCGCCTCCAATCTCCCGGCATCGGAGATCTGGTTCTCCCTCATCGGGATCTGCCTGTTCTACACCGTGCTGCTCGTCATCGAGATGTACCTGATGTTCAAGTACGCACGTCTGGGCCCGAGCAGTCTGAAAACGGGCAAGTACCACTTCGAACAGAGCAAGGCTTAAGGAGAGGATCCCATGTTTGATTACGAAGTATTGCGTCTGGTCTGGTGGGTTCTGGTCGGCGTGCTGCTGATTGGTTTCGCCGTCACCGACGGTTTCGATATGGGGGTCGGTGCCCTGCTGCCCTTCGTTGGCAAGAAGGATGTTGAGCGTCGGGTGATGCTCAACACCATGGGCCCGCATTGGGAAGGCAACCAGGTATGGCTGGTGACCGCCGGTGGTGCCCTGTTTGCGGCCTGGCCCATGGTCTATGCGGCAGCCTTCTCCGGCTTCTACATCGCCATGATCCTGACCCTGATGGCCCTCTTCCTGCGCCCGGTCGGCTTCAAGTACCGCTCCCTGCGGGAAGATGCCAAGTGGCGCAACAACTGGGACTGGGGACTGTTCGTCGGTAGCGCCGTGCCGCCTGTCATCTTCGGGGTCGCCTTCGGCAACCTGCTGCAGGGTGTACCGTTCAGCTTCAACCAGTTCCTGATGTTGACCTATCACGGCAACTTCTTCGGCCTGCTCAACCCGTTCGGCCTGCTGGCCGGTCTGGTGAGCCTGTGTATGATCATTACCCAGGGTGCCACCTGGCTGATGATGAAGACCGAAGGGGAAGTGCTGGCCCGTTCCAGTACCGCCGCCATGATCTTCTCCCTGCTGACCCTGGTGCTGTTCGCGCTGGCCGGTGTCTGGGTGAGCGGGATGGACGGTTATGTGGTCGTTGGCACCATGGCGACCGATGCCGTCACCAACCCGCTTCACAAGGAAGTGGTGGTGCAGGCCGGTGCCTGGATGAACAACTACAACCTCTATCCCTGGATGATCGCGGCGCCCGTGCTGGGTCTGGCGATGAGCCTGCTGACCGCGGGCGCGGCCAAGCTGGGTAAAGGTTGGCTGGCGTTCCTGTGCTCTTCCCTGGCTATCGCAGGCATCATTCTGACGGCGGGCTTCTCCATGTTCCCGTTCCTGATGCCGTCCAGCCTTGAGCCTTCCCAGAGTCTGACCATGTGGGATGCCACCGCTTCCTTCAACACCCTCAAGGTGATGACGGTCGTGGCAGTCATCTTCGTCCCGACTGTGCTGGCGTATACCCTCTGGACCTACATCAAGATGTTTGGCCGGGTGAGCAACAAGCACATCGAAGACAACCAACAATCGCTCTACTAAGAAGGTGCCCTGATATGTGGTATTTCACCTGGATCCTGGGTCTGTTGCTGGCCTGTGCCTTTGGCGTCATCAACGCGCTCTGGCTGGAGCACACCGAGAACATGGATCGCAAGATCGATGAAAACAAGTGATCGCCTCGCCCGGTTGGCGGCTCCCCTGGAGCGCCAACCCTGGCAAGGGGTGATGTTGGTGGCGGCGACCCTGCTCGCCGTCGCCATCTTGCAGGCTCCCAACCTGATTGCGGCCAACACCAGCGAGCACGGGCTCCTGCTCGCCCCCTGGCTGATGTGGGCGGCCAGTTGTGGCGTGATGCATGGCCTAGGGTTCCATCCCCGCAGCCTTATCGGCCGGGTACTGTTCTGCCCCTGGCTCGCACTGCCCACGCTGTTATATGGGCTCTGGTTGACCCAAAGCTATTTCCTGTCCTGATAAAGGAGGGAGGCAGATATTCATCTGCCTCCCTTCTGCTTTTACCGCGCCTGTCGGCGACGCTCTGTAGCTTCACACTATCTTGCGGTTCATCTGGGCACGACAATCCCTTGGTCGTTGGCAAGACAAGCAGACCTTCCCCGGCACTTCAAACTGGTTATCTCGTATTCGAAGGCGACTTCATTCCGTTGTGTTTTCCAATGCCAGTGACTTCTCTTGGCATGGATCTAGCCTGAAATATTTCCTGCCATAAAAAATAGTGGAGGATGGGATTTCCCTGTCTCCCCCTGCTTCTTTCCTATTCAGCCCTGCGCTATGATAGCCCCCCATCTGACTGTCGAATGGATCACAGATTTTTATGGGGGAAGTCTCTGAGTTTCCGGTGCGTGTCTACTACGAGGACACGGACGCTGGAGGCATCGTCTACAACGCCAATTATCTCAAGTTCATGGAGCGGGCACGTACCGAATTCCTGCGTGCCGGCGGCATCGAGCAGGACGTCCTGCTGCAGGCCGGGCTTGCCTTCGTGGTGAGTCGGACCGAGATCGATTTTCGCGCCGCAGCCCGCTTCAATGAACTACTGACCGTATTGACGCAAGTGACTGAAGTGAAACGCGCATCCATGCGTTTTTCACAACGGATCCTGGCGGCTGATGGACGACTGATCACCCAGGCCATGGTACAGATAGCCTGTGTCAGTCATCCGCAAATGAAACCTGTCGCAATACCTGAAAATATCAAGGGAGTGCTGTTAAGTGCACGCTGAAATTTCGTTTATTGGCCTGTTCTGGCAAGCCAGTCTGTTGGTCAAACTGGTCATGATGACCCTGATGGGCATGTCGGTCGTCTCCTGGGCGCTGATCATCCAGCGTTCCAAGGCCATCAAGGCGGCCAATCAGGCCTCCGAGCAGTTTGAGGACAGATTCTGGTCCGGGGTCGATCTCAACCGTCTCTATCAGGAGTCCTCCTCCCGCCGCGATGACATCGAAGGCATGGAAGACATCTTCTACTCCGGCTTCAAGGAGTATGCCCGTCTGCTCAAGGCCGGTGCCCGTGGCCAGGATGCGGTGATGGACGGTACCTATCGTGCCATGCGCGTCTCTTTGTCCCGCGCGGTGGACGATCTGGAGTCCAACTTGCCGGTTCTGGCGACCATCGGCTCCATCAGCCCCTACATCGGTCTGTTCGGTACCGTCTGGGGGATCATGAACGCCTTTATCGCCCTGGGTCAGGTTCAGCAGGCCACCCTGCAGATGGTGGCACCGGGCATCGCGGAGGCATTGATCGCCACCGCCATGGGTCTGTTTGCGGCCATCCCGGCGGTCATCTTCTACAACCGCTTCACCAACAAGGTGGAACGACTGGAAAACGCCTACGCCAACTTCATGGACGAGTTCACGACTATCCTGAACCGCCAAATTGCACAGCAGGGTGAGAAGTAAATGCAAACCTATCAGCGGATCCGACGCAAGAAGGTCGCCGAGATCAACGTGGTGCCCTACATCGACGTCATGCTGGTGTTGCTCATCATCTTCATGGCGGTGACGCCGGTGATCACCCAGGGGGTCAAGGTCGACTTGCCCCAGGCGGAATCCGAGCAGTTGCCCGAGGATGCCAAGCCCCCCTTCATCGTCAGCGTGAACACCGAAGGGGAGTACGTCATCAAGGCGGGTGAAGCGGACGACGAGCCGGTGCCGAGCGGCACGCCCGAGGCGATGCAGCAATACATCACCGAGAAGGCCATGGGGTATCTCGCCATCAACCAGAACGCCCCCGTGGTGGTGGCCGGTGACAAGTCCGTGCGCTACGAAGAGGTGATCCTGTTGATGGTCGCCCTCAAGAAAGCCGGTGTGCCTCAGGTTGGCCTGATGACGGATCCGGTGAACTGACGGAGATGGATGTGAAGCGTGGTATTTCCGGTTATCTCGTCGCGTCGCTGCTGCTGCATCTGATCATCGGCATCATACTGCTGGTCGGTATCGACTTCAGCAAGCCCAAGCGTCCCGAGTCAAAGGGACAGATCGTCAACGCGGTGATGCTGGACAGCGACTTCCTGGAACAACAGGCACAGCAGATCCAGCAGCAGAAGCAGGCACAGCCCAAAGCGGTCCAGCAGCAAAAGGAAAAGGACAAGGAAGACGCCGATCAGGCCAAACGCGAGTTGGCGCAGGAGCAAGAGCGTCTGCGCATCGCCGAGACCAAGCGCAAGGAAGCCGAAGAGGCGACCCGCAAGGCCGAGACCGAGAAGCAGAAGAAGGTCGCCGAGCAGAAGCAGGCGGAAGAGAAGGCTCAAAAGGCCGAGGAAGCCCGCAAGCAGGCAGCCGACAAGGCCAAGGCGGAAGCCAAGCGTCAGGAAGAAGAGCTGGCCAAGGCGCTGGCGTTGAAGAAAAAGAAAGAAGAACTGGAGAAGAAGCAGGCCGACGAGAAAGCCAAGGCTGATGCGGCCAAGAAGGCGGAGGCCGACAAGAAGGCCAAGGCCGAGGCTGAGAAGAAAGCCAAGGCAGAAGCCGAGAAGAAAGCCAAGGCGGAGGCCGACAAGAAAGCCGCAGATGAAGCTGCCAAGAAGGCAAAAGCTGACGCAGAGAAGAAGGCGAAGGCAGAAGCCGACAAGAAGGCCAAGATAGAGGCTGAGCGCAAGCGCAAGGCGGCGGAAGAAGCCAAGTTGCAAAAAGAGATGGAAGCCATGATGGAGCAGCAACTGGCCGCTGAGGCCAATGCCCGCAGTCAGGCTGCATCTGCTGCCGCCAAGGGGGAAGTGGACAAGTACGCCGCGCTCATCAAGGCCACGGTGGAGCGCTACATGATCCTGGACCCCACCATGCGGGGCAAAACCTGTACTATCGGTGTCAAATTGGCCAGTACCGGTTTCGTCATCTCGGTGGACAATGGTCAGGGTGACCCTGCAGTTTGCCGCTCCGGCAAGGCGGCGGTACTGAAGGCGAATCAACTGCCGGTGCCGAAGGATCCTGCGGCGTTCGAGATGTTGAAGGAGTTTAACCTCAAGTTAGAACCAAGCATCTAAGCGTGATACAACTGAGTAACAGATTGTGATTGGCAGCTTCTGCTGATAAAGGATTTTCACCTCTCATTTTTTTGGAACAGAGTATTTAAGCCATGATAAGAAAAGTGTTTTTTGCTTTGGTTGGCTGCCTTCTGCTGGGCCAGAGCGCTCAGGCGGCCCTGGACATCGTCATCACCGGCGGCATCGACAGCGCACGTCCCATCGCCATTGCTCCCTTCAAGTGGGAAGGTAATGGTCAACTGCCCCAGGACATCGCCGAGGTGGTGTCCAACGACCTGATGCGCAGCGGCAAGTTCAAGCCCCTGGCCCGTGGCCAGATGCCGCAGACCCCGAGCACCAGCGGCGAGATCAACTTCGCACCCTGGGCCTCCCAAGGGGTGGAAGCCGTGGTGGTGGGTACCGTCTCTGCGGTAGGGGATGGCTCCTACAAGATCAACTTCGAGCTGGTCGACGTGCTGAAGGGCCAGCTGGCCAAGACCCAGGGCGGGGAGGCCAACGGCTATATCCTGGATAGCCGCATGGCGACCATCCCGGGTGCCCAGATGCGTCAGTTCGCCCACCGCATCTCCGACATCGTCTATGAGCGCCTGACCGGTGAACGTGGCGCCTTCCTGACCCGTCTGGCCTATGTGTCGGTGGAGCAGGGCACCCAGTTCCCGTACCAGTTGCGGATCTCCGATTACGACGGCTACAACGAGAAGACTCTGCTGCGCTCCCGCGAGCCGCTGATGTCTCCGGCCTGGTCACCGGATGGCAGCAAGCTGGCCTATGTCAGCTTCGAGAACCAGAAGTCCGAGATCTATGTGCAGGATATCTACAGCCAGCAGCGCAGCCTGATCACCAGTTTCCGCGGCATCAACGGGGCTCCTGAGTGGTCACCGGATGGTCGTCGATTGGCTATTGTTTTGTCCAAAGATGGTCAGCCGGATATCTATGTTGTTGATGTTGCTAGCAAGCAACTCACTCGAGTCACAAATAACCGTACCATCGACACCGAACCCTCCTGGATGCCGGATGGTCAAACTTTGCTGTTCACCTCTGAACGTGGTGGCAAACCCCAGATTTATAGCGTAAATTTGGCGACTGGTGTCACTCGCCGGATGACCTGGGAAGGAGATTCCAACCAAGGTGCATCCATCACTCCGGACGGCAAGTCCATGGTGATGGTGACCCGGGTTCAGGGACAATATCGCATCGCTCGCCAGGATATGGAAAATGGAGCCATGTTGGTGTTGACCCAGAGTGCTCTGGATGAGTCGCCAAGTGTGGCTCCCAATGGCAGCATGATCATTTATGCCACCATCTATCAAGGTCGCAAGAGTCTGGCTTTGGTGTCGACCGACGGTCGCTTCAAGGCAGTGCTCCCGACCAATAGCGGTGAAATTCGTGCACCAGCTTGGTCGCCCTTCTTGAATTGATAAAAAAATCGATTGTTTTTTGTTTTGTTATAAAGGTTTAAGGAAATAGCATGCAACTCAATAAACTGCTCAAGGGTCTGGCCATCGCACTGCCACTGTTCACCCTGGCTGCCTGTAGTTCTTCCTCTGACTCCGACGCCGCTGGTGCCGAGTCTGGCATGACCGACGGCATGGGCGGTGTACAAACCGGTGGCGCCAACGGCATGTTGTCCCCGGAAGAACAGATGCGTCAAAAGTTTGAAGCGCTGCAGCGCGACAACGTGATCTACTTCCCGTATGACGGTTACGACATTCAGGGTCAGTACGCCGACCTGCTGGATGCCCACGCCAGCTACCTGCGTGAGCGTCCGAGCGTCAAGGTTCTGATCGAAGGCCACGCCGATGAGCGCGGCACGCCGGAATACAACATCGCCCTGGGCGAGCGTCGTGCCAAGGCTGTTGCCAAGTACATGCAAACCCTGGGTGTTCAGGCCGAGCAGCTCTCCATCGTCAGCTATGGCGAAGAGAAGCCGCTGGATCTGTCTCACACCGAAGAAGCCTTTGCCAAAAACCGCCGCGCGGTCCTGGTTTACTAAGGTTTGAAGTGAACAAAATTCGTGTATAAGCTAACGGCCATCTTGATGGCCGTTTTATTTACATCGAATGTGCCGATTTGATCCGAATGAAATTTATGTATCAGCAAGCGACTGCCGTGATGGCCGCTCTGCTTGCACCCAACGCTAAGGTTTGATCCGAATGAAATCTGTGTACAAGCTAACGCCGATCGTGCTGACCATGCTGGTCGCATTGAACGCCCAGGCGGCCGCGCCGGTGAGCGATCTCAGCGGTGACAGTGGCAGCAGTGTCGCGCTCAGCGGCAACAATGGTGCCATCGTGCCAACAGGCAGTCTGGAAGACAGGGTTGCCTTGCTGGAGCGCACCCTCAACGCCCGCCTGCGTCTGCAGGCCGATCTGCAGCAACAGGTGGATTCCCTGCAAGGGGAGGTCTCCGAGCTGCGTGGTCAGCTGGAACAGCAAACCTACCAGATGGAGCAGTCCCAGGAGCGCCAGCGTCAGCTCTATCAGGAGCTCGACAAGGTAGCAAACAGCCAGCCAGCCGCCACGCCAGCGACACCGGCAGCCGCTGCCACACCCGCCGCTGCGGCCAACTACTCGACCAATCAGAGCGAGAACCAGGCCTATGACGCCGCGGTGAACATGGTGCTCAAGGAGAAGAACTACGACAAGGCCATTCCCGCCTTCGAGGGCTTCATCAAGCAGTTCCCGAACTCCAGCTATGTGCCCAATGCCCATTACTGGCTTGGCCAGCTGATGTTCAACAAGGGGGACAGAACCGGTGCCGCCGCCCAGTTCACCACGGTCGCGACCAAGTACAGCAAGTCACCCAAGCGGGCCGATGCCTTGCTCAAGCTCGGCATGCTGGCGCAGCTCGATGGCAAGAAGGCGGAAGCCAAAAACTTCTATGAGCAGGTGATAAAGGGGTATCCGAACACCTCGCCGGCCCAGCTTGCCAAGCAGAGTCTGAGCAAGCTGTAACATTGCCGTAGGTCACTGTTTTCGTAACACTCTTGTAAACAGTGCCCGGCTTTGTATGCACAGTGAGCAAACAGATTTAATTTGAGAATTTTCTATTGCGCAAGGATGATAAATCCGTAATATAGGCCGCCGTCAGAGCCGGTGCAGCAGTGCACTCGAATCTGGTCGTGGTGAGGGTCGTTAGCTCAGTCGGTAGAGCAGTTGACTTTTAATCAATTGGTCGCTGGTTCGAATCCAGCACGACCCACCATTTCTTCACTTCAAGGTGAAGACCGTATTCCCAGGTCGTTTAGCTCAGCTGGGAGAGCACCTCCCTTACAAGGAGGGGGTCACTGGTTCGAGCCCAGTAACGACCACCATGTTTTGCACTGCCCGCCACATGCGGTTGGTGACAGGTTCAAGATGGGTCGTTAGCTCAGTCGGTAGAGCAGTTGACTCTTAATCAATTGGTCGTAGGTTCGATCCCTACACGACCCACCATCTTGACCACCGAGTTCCCAGGTCGTTTAGCTCAGCTGGGAGAGCACCTCCCTTACAAGGAGGGGGTCACTGGTTCGAGCCCAGTAACGACCACCATGCTTTAAAAATGATTACGATGGGTCGTTAGCTCAGTCGGTAGAGCAGTTGACTTTTAATCAATTGGTCGCTGGTTCGAATCCAGCACGACCCACCATCATTTCACTGTTTCCCAGGTCGTTTAGCTCAGCTGGGAGAGCACCTCCCTTACAAGGAGGGGGTCACTGGTTCGAGCCCAGTAACGACCACCATGCTTTAAAAATGATTACGATGGGTCGTTAGCTCAGTCGGTAGAGCAGTTGACTTTTAATCAATTGGTCGCTGGTTCGAATCCAGCACGACCCACCATCATTTCACTGTTTCCCAGGTCGTTTAGCTCAGCTGGGAGAGCACCTCCCTTACAAGGAGGGGGTCACTGGTTCGAGCCCAGTAACGACCACCATGCTTTAAAAATGATTACGATGGGTCGTTAGCTCAGTCGGTAGAGCAGTTGACTTTTAATCAATTGGTCGCTGGTTCGAATCCAGCACGACCCACCATCATTTCACTGTTTCCCAGGTCGTTTAGCTCAGCTGGGAGAGCACCTCCCTTACAAGGAGGGGGTCACTGGTTCGAGCCCAGTAACGACCACCATGCTTTAAAAATGATTACGATGGGTCGTTAGCTCAGTCGGTAGAGCAGTTGACTTTTAATCAATTGGTCGCTGGTTCGAATCCAGCACGACCCACCATCATTTCACTGTTTCCCAGGTCGTTTAGCTCAGCTGGGAGAGCACCTCCCTTACAAGGAGGGGGTCACTGGTTCGAGCCCAGTAACGACCACCATGCTTTAAAAATGATTACGATGGGTCGTTAGCTCAGTCGGTAGAGCAGTTGACTTTTAATCAATTGGTCGCTGGTTCGAATCCAGCACGACCCACCATCATTTCACTGAATTCCCAGGTCGTTTAGCTCAGCTGGGAGAGCACCTCCCTTACAAGGAGGGGGTCACTGGTTCGAGCCCAGTAACGACCACCACTTTCTTGTCAAAGAAAGCCAGAAGCCCGCTGCATAGCGGGCTTTTTCGTTTCTGCGCTCCGGCGGGCTGGCAGGGAGCATAATTTCCAGTGGCGAAGCAGACTTAGCCCGAGCCCCGGATTTGCTGATGGGTTTGTGGCCGGCTTCTGGGTATAATTTTCGCCTTTCCAAGCGTTGATGGAACAGTCGCAATGAGCAATGCACTGAGCAGTGTCCCTCCTGCCGTCGAGATGGACTACCCCTTCCCGGTCAAGCCGGCTCCCCTGACTGCCGAACAGAAGGCGGCCCTGATCACCGAGATCAAGGCGCTGCTCGAGACGCGGCAGGCGGTGCTGGTCGCCCACTATTACACGGATCCCGAGATCCAGGCGCTGGCGGAAGCCACCGGCGGCTTCGTCGGTGACTCCCTGGAGATGGCCCGCTTCGGCCGGGATCACGCCGCCCAGACCCTGATCGTGGCGGGGGTGCGCTTCATGGGGGAAACCTCCAAGATCCTGAGCCCCCACAAGCGGGTGCTGATGCCGACTCTGGAGGCCGAATGCTCCCTCGATCTGGGTTGCCCCATCGAGCAGTTCTCCGCCTTCTGCGATGCTCACCCAGACCATATCGTGGTGGTCTACGCCAATACCTCGGCGGCGGTGAAGGCCCGTGCCGACTGGGTGGTGACCTCCAGCATCGCGCTGGAGATCGTGGAGCACCTGGACAGCCAGGGTCACAAGATCATCTGGGGCCCGGATCGCCACCTCGGCGCCTACATCGAGAAGAAGACCGGCGCCGAGATGCTGCGCTGGCAGGGTCACTGCATCGTCCACGACGAGTTCAAGGCGCGGGCTCTGCGGGATCTGAAGGCTCAGAACCCGGATGCCGCCGTGCTGGTCCACCCGGAGTCCCCCGCCTCCGTCATCGAGTTGGCCGATGCGGTGGGTTCCACCAGCCAGCTCATCAAGGCAGCCAAAGAGCTGCCACAGCGCAAACTCATCGTGGCGACCGATCGTGGCATCTTCTACAAGATGCAGCAGGCCTGCCCGGACAAGGAGATGGTCGAAGCGCCCACGGGTGGGGATGGGGCCACCTGCCGCAGTTGTGCCCATTGCCCCTGGATGGCGATGAACGGCCTGGTGGCGATCAAGGAGGCGTTGACCGACGGCGCCGAGCGCCACGAGATCCTGGTGGATGAGGCGCTGCGGGTGAAGGCGTTGATCCCGCTGGATCGCATGCTGAACTTTGCCGCCGAACTCAAGTTGAAGACGCAAGGCAACGCCTGATCCGTCGCTGGAAATACAAAAAAGGGGCACCCAGTGGGTGCCCCTTCTGCATGAGACAAGCCGTGGATCAGAGGATCACGGTAGAGACGCTGTGCTCTTCGTCCGGCGCTATGGTCATGCCGGCATCGGCGGTGATGGCCGCCTCAATGCAGAGCATGGTGCGATAGCCATCGTCGCTCATGTCTGCCATGGCGCTGGCGCCTTCCAGCCAGGGGGTCCAGACCACGACGCTGTCGTGATTGCCACTGATCACCTGGGTCGTGCGTGCACCATCCTTGAGCCGCACCACGGACTCGGGCTGGCGGTAGATGCGATCCATGGCCCCTGAGAGGGTCAGAATGCCTTGTTGCCGCTCATCCTGGCCGCTCAGCTTGTCGAGGTAGGGCTCACCCAGCCCGCTGACGCTGACGGCCTCTGGCGCGCTTATCTGCAGATAGGTGTGCAGGGCCGCGTTGTAGACGATGGGGCTGCTGCCCGTGTTGCGGGTGGTCAGCACCAGGGAGAGCTCCTTACCCACCAGCACGTCCAGCTCCAGTTCGAAGGCGTGGGGCCAGAGGGCGCGCGTCGCCTCGTTGTCACGCAACGAGAGATGGACGAGCGTGCCATCCTCGTGATCGGAGACGCCATCCAGGGTCCACAGGGTGGTGCGGGCGAAGCCGTGGGCCGGCTTGCCCTGACCCACCCGGGCGGGGGAGGGGCCAAACCAGGGCCAGCACAGGGGGATGCCGCCACGAATGGGTTTGCTGCCATCGAGCACGGCCTTGTCGCTCAGCCAGAGGGAGGCGGGCTCGCCATGGCGCTGGTAACTCAGCACATGGGCACCAAACAGGCTGATTTCGGCCTGGGCGCTGTCATTGTTGATGGTGAGCACGGGCAGACCCGTGGCGTTGTTGGCGAGCTTGCAGTGGGCTGTCAGGGGACGAATGGATTGCATGTGGGCTCCTGCCATGATGAAAACTGAAAACAACAAAAAGGCGGCCAATGGCCGCCTTTTTCATGCTACTTGATTGCGCATCCCAAATTACTTGGAGATGTGAGCGATCAGATCCAGAACCTTGCTGGAGTAGCCCATTTCGTTGTCGTACCAGGATACAACTTTAACGAACTTGTCGTTCAGCTGGATACCAGCCTTGGCGTCGAATACAGAAGTCTGACGCTCACCCAGGAAGTCGGTGGAAACCACTTCGTCTTCGGTGTAACCCAGAACACCCTTCATGGCGCCTTGGGAGGCAGCCTTCATGGCTTCACAGATTTCAGCGTAGGTAGCGGCTTTCTTCAGGTTGACGGTCAGGTCAACAACAGACACGTCCGGAGTCGGAACGCGGAAGGCCATACCGGTCAGCAGACCCTTCAGCTCGGGGATAACCACGCCAACGGCCTTGGCAGCACCGGTAGAGGACGGGATGATGTTCTGAGCCGCACCGCGGCCACCGCGCCAGTCTTTGGCAGACGGACCATCAACGGTCTTCTGGGTAGCAGTGGTAGCGTGAACGGTGGTCATCAGGCCGGATTCGATACCGAAGGTATCGTTCAGAACCTTGGCGATGGGGGCCAGGCAGTTGGTGGTGCAGGAAGCGTTGGAAACGATGTCCTGGCCAGCGTAGGTGGCGTCGTTAACGCCCATGACGAACATCGGGGTCGCGTCTTTGGACGGACCGGTCAGTACGACTTTCTTGGCGCCGGCAGCGATGTGCTTGCGAGCGGTCTCGTCGGTCAGGAACAGACCGGTAGCTTCGGCAACAACATCAACACCGATGTCGCCCCATTTCAGGTTTGCCGGGTCACGTTCAGCGGTAACACGTACGGTTTTGCCGTTGACAACCAGGTTGCCGTCTTTGACTTCAACGGTGCCATTGAAACGACCGTGAGTGGAGTCGTACTTCAGCATGTAAGCCATGTAGTCAACGTCGATCAGGTCGTTGATACCAACAACTTCGATGTCGTTGCGCTCAGCGGCCAGACGGAATACGAAACGGCCGATGCGGCCAAAACCGTTAATACCTACTTTGATAGTCATAATTGGTTACCTAACTGTTCAGTAGTCAAAGAAAATTCCGTTTGTAAATTTACTAGAACTCCCCCGTGAGTCAACCAACAATCTGCGCGAAATTGCGCTATATCATGAAAAACTGTGAAATTTATTTTCGGTTTATGTAACTGGCTACCAACTTTTGTTGAATCCGTCATCAGCCGATTGCCGCCACAGCGATCAACAATAGTGCCTGTCCGGTCACACATCCAGCCGGGGAGATATGTAAAAATGTGCGCGGTTTAGCATGGCCCATAGAGCCACTGTTCAAGTACCACCCATAAAAATTAATCATATAGATAGAATCCACAGCGGGAATTCTCAAACTATGACCACCCTGATTGAACAGCTGGCTGCCGCCAAAGGTATTGCCAGTGAGTATGTTGATGCCTGGGGCAATCCGGCCCAGGTATCGGAAGAGAGCAAGGCCGCCATGCTGGGCGCCATGGGTTATCGCGTCGATGACGAGGATGCCCTGACCGAGCAGCTGGAAGAGGAGCACCGCCAGCACTGGCTGCGGGCTCTGGATCCCGTGATGGTGGTGCGCAGCGGCGAACCCATCAGCCTGGAAGTGCGCCTGCCCCTGGAGTTCGTGAACGACGCCCTCAGCTGGCAACTGGTGCAGGAACATGGCGCCATTTTGTCCGGTCAGATCACCCCCATTGACGGGGAGCTGGTCGGGGTCGCCGAATTCGAGGAGATGGAGTGCCAGGCCTATCGCGTGGCACTGGCTGCGCAACCCGAGCTCGGCTATCACCAGCTGGTGCTGCTGGAGGAGGGCAACGACGAGCCGCTCGCCACCATGCGCCTCATCGTTGCCCCCAAGTCCTGCTACAAGCAGGCGCCCATCGCCAATGGCCAGAAGGTGTGGGGGCCGAGCGTGCAGCTCTATTGCCTGCGCAGCCGCCACAACTGGGGCATTGGCGATTTCAGCGATCTCGGCCAGCTGGTCGAGAAAGCCGCCGCCTGGGGCGCTCACTTCGTCGGTCTGAACCCCATTCACGCCCTCTACCCGGCCAACCCGGAGAGCGCCAGTCCTTACAGTCCCTCCTCCCGCCGCTGGCTCAACGTGGCCTACATCAACGTGGAGACGGTGCCGGAGTTTCTGGCCAACGAGCGGCTCAAGGCCGAGGTTGCCTCTCCTGCGTTCCAGCAGTTGCTGGCCTCCCTGCGGGCCAAGGATAACGTCGATTACACCGGTGTCATCCAGACCAAGATCGGCATGCTGCGCCAGGTGTTCGATCAGGGGAAACTGACCGCCGAGCGCCAGGCCCGCTTCGATGCCTTCGTGGCGGCCGGTGGCGACAGCCTGCAACAGCAGGCGGTGTTCGATGCCCTGCAGGCCCACTTCTACGACCAGGGTGACAATGCCTGGGGGTGGCCGGTCTGGCCGGATGCCTTCCGCGACTATCACAATCCCGAGGTGGCGAGCTGGACCGCCGAGCATCAGGCCGATGTCAGCTTCTACCTCTATCTGCAGTTCCTGGCAGACGAACAGCTTGCGCAAGCAGACGCCCGTGCCAAGGCGGCCGGCATGGTGATGGGGATCTACCGGGATCTGGCGGTGGGTGTCTCCGAAGGCTCCACCGAGATCTGGGCGAACCGGGATCTCTACTGCCCGAAAGCCTCGGTCGGTGCGCCGCCCGACATCCTGGGCCCGCTCGGTCAGAACTGGGGCCTGCCCCCCATGAACCCGAACCAGCTGTTCGAGGCGGCCTATCAGCCCATGGTGGATCTGTTCCGCGCCAACATGCGCTCCTGCGGCGCGTTGCGTATCGATCACGTGATGGCCTTGCTGCGCCTGTGGTGGGTGCCGCCCGGAGAATCCGCCGCCAAGGGCGCCTACATCTATTACCCGGTCAACGACCTGCTGGGGATCCTGGCGCTCGAATCCCACCGCAATCAGTGCTTGCTGATCGGCGAGGATCTCGGCACCGTGCCGGAAGGCATCGATGTGACCCTCAAGGAGAACGGCGTCCACTCCTACAAGGTGTTCTTCTTCGAGCGCTCCAAGGCGGATGGCGGCTTCATCTCCCCGGCTCACTACACCGAGCAGGCGATGTCGGCCCTGACCACCCACGACATGCCGACCCTCAAGGGCTTCTGGCATTGCGACGATCTGGCGCTGGGTCGCGAGCTGGGTCTGTACCCGGATGAAGCAGTACTCAAGACCCTGTATGCTGATCGCCACCAGGCCAAGCAGCGGATCCTCGACAGCCTGCATGCCCACGGGGTCATCTCGGGCAACATCAGTCACGACGTGAACTGGGTCGGCATGAACACCGAACTCAACCACGGCCTGCAGTTGCACATGTCCCGCGGCAGTTGCGCCCTGTTCAGCACCCAGCTGGAAGACTGGCTGGAGATGGACAAGCCGGTGAACGTGCCGGGTACCAGCTATGAGTACCCCAACTGGCGTCGCAAGCTCTCCCGGGATCTGGAAGATATCTTTGCCGACGAGGCGCTCAAGGCACTGGCAAGCAAGATGAGCCTGGCTCGTCATGAGGCCGGTCGTTGAGCCAGCGTCGCCAACTGACTCATATTTATCCGCTCCGGCTTCGGCCGGCGCGGATGTTCAGCCATGAAAGGAAATGCCGATGCCCGTTGAACGTTTGGTTGCCGCCCGCTGTGCCGATCCCTTCTCGTCCCTAGGCCTGCTGGCCAATCCGGGTGGGCCAGGCCTCAAGCTGACAGCCTGGCTGCCCGATGCCCTGGAGGTCCGCGTCAGGGATCTCAAGTCAGGCAAAATCGTTGCCACCCTGACCCCCACCGATGAATCGGGCCTTTTTGAAACTGTTTTCACTCGCCGCAAGTATCCCTTCCCCTATCAGCTGACAGCCAGCTACCCCGATGCCAGTACCGAATTCATCGATCCCTATCAGTTCCAGGCCGCCGCCTGGGAAGGACTGGCGGAGCTGACCCACCAGCCGGAAAACCTCTACCACACCCTCGGCGCTCAACTGCGCACCGTCGAACACCTCGGCCAGCGGGTGGAGGGGGTGCGCTTCGCCGTCTATGCCCCGAGCGCCAGCGCGGTGAGCCTCATCGGTGACTTCAACTTCTGGGATGGCCGCCGCCACCCCATGCAGCGCAGCCAGTGCGGTCACTGGGTGCTGTTCGTGCCCGGTCTCAAGGCCGGAGAGCGCTACAAGTTCGAGCTGAAGGATCCGGCGGGCAACCGTCTGCCCCACAAGAGCGACCCGGTGGGTTTCTACTGCGAGCAGTACCCGTCGTTCGCCTCCGTCATCCATGACCACGACCAGTATCAGTGGCAGGATGCCGCCTGGCGCGAGAGCCAGCGCAATGACAAGCGGGAGCAGCCCATCTCCATCTACGAGCTGCACGCAGGCTCCTGGAAGCGCCACCCGAACGGTGACAGCCTGAGCTGGCGCGAGCTGGCGGTGGATCTGGTCGATTATGTCAAGGAGATGGCCTACACCCACATCGAGCTGATGCCGGTCTCCGAGCACCCCTTCAGCGGATCCTGGGGCTACCAGCCGGTGGGCATGTTCTCCCCCACCAGCCGCTTCGGCGGTGTCGACGACTTCAAGTACTTCGTGGACTGCTGCCACCAGGCGGGGATAGGGGTCATCCTGGACTGGGTGCCCGCCCACTTCCCGTCCGATGCCCACGGCCTGGCCCGTTTCGACGGCACCCCGCTCTATGAGTACGAGGATCCACGCCGGGGCTGGCACCCGGACTGGAACTCCTACATCTATGACTTCGGTCGCAACAACGTGCGCCAGTTCCTGGTGGCGAGCGCCCTGTTCTGGCTGGACAAGTTCCATGTGGACGGGCTGCGGGTGGATGCGGTCGCCTCCATGCTCTATCTGGACTATTCCCGCAACGCCGGCGAGTGGGTGCCAAACGTCGACGGGGGCAACCACAACTACGAGGCCATCAGCCTCTTGAAGTGGACCAACGAGGAGGTGTACGGCAAGTACCCTCACGCCATGACCATCGCCGAGGAGTCCACCGCCTTCGCCGGGGTCTCCAGACCCACCTTCCTGGGGGGGCTGGGCTTTGGCTTCAAGTGGAATATGGGCTGGATGCACGACACCTTGAGCTACATGCAGAAGGAGCCCATCCACCGCCGCTACCACCACAACGAGATGACCTTCTCCATGGTGTATCACTATGACGAGAACTTCATCCTGGCCCTGTCCCACGACGAAGTGGTGCACGGCAAGCACTCCCTGCTCTACAAGATGCCGGGGGACGAGTGGCAGCAGGCCGCCAACCTGCGGGCCTACATGGGCTTCATGTACGGCCACCCCGGCAAGAAGCTCAACTTCATGGGCACCGAGATCGCCCAGAGCAACGAGTGGAATCACGACGCCCAGCTGCCCTGGCACCTGCTGCAATACCCCAAGCACGGTGGCCAGCAGCGCTTGATCCGCGACCTCAACCAGCTCTATCGTCATGATGCCGCCCTGTTCGAGGCGGATTATGAGCGCAGCGGCTTCCGCTGGCTGGATCATCAGGACGCGGACAACAGCATCTTCGCCTGGTTGAGGGCGAACAAACAGGGTGAAAATCCCGTCATGGTGGCCAGCAACTTCACGCCCGTGCCGCGTATCGGTTACCGGCTAGGAGTTCCGGCGTCCGGTGGTTATCGGGTGGTGCTCAACACCGACAGCGAGCATTACTGGGGCAGCAACTATGATGTGGGCCTGGCCTTCGTCGCCGAGCCGACCCCCTGGCAGGGGATGACGCACAGCATAGTGCTGGACCTGCCGCCGCTCGCGACCTTGTTCATCAAACAGGAGTCTTGATGTTTGTAATGGAAACCGGGGTGGATTACCCGCTGGGCGCCCGTCTGGACGAGACGGGTTGCCACTTCTGTGTCTGGGCGCCTCAGTCGGACAAGGTGGAACTCTGTCTGTTCGACGAGCAGGAGCAGGAGCTGGTCCGGCTGACCCTGCCCGGCCAGCGCGGCCAGTATCGCTTCGGCCATGTGCGCGGGGTGAAAGCCGGCCAGCGCTATGGCTATCGGGTCCATGGCACCCCGGACGAGGGCATGCTGTTCGATCCGGACAAGCTCCTGATCGACCCCTATGCCCGGGCCCTCAGTCGATCGACCCACTGGGACGATGGCCTCTACGAGGGGGACAGCGCGGCCATGGTGGCCAAATCGGTGGTGGTGGATGACGCTTTCGACTGGCAGGGGGTCGGCAAGCCGGCCTTGCCGCCGGAGCGGGTCGTGCTCTACGAGACGCACGTCAAGGGGCTCACCCGCCAGCATCCGGGCATCCCGGAAGGGCTGCGCGGCACCTACCTCGGGGTCAGCCATCCGCTGATGATCGAACACATGCAGTCGCTCGGCATCACGGCGGTGCAGCTGATGCCGGTGGCGGCCTACATGTCCGAGCCGAGGCTTGCCCAGATCGGGCTCACCAATTACTGGGGCTACAACCCCATCGCCTTCTTCGCTCCCGAACCGCGCTACGGCTCGGGAGAGGCGGTGACCGAGTTCAAGACCATGGTGCGCGAGCTGCACCGGGCCGGGATCGAGGTGATCCTGGATGTGGTCTACAACCACACCGCCGAGTCGGGCTTTGACGGCCCCATGCTGTCGCTGAAGGGGTTCGACAACGCGGGCTACTATGCCTTCGAGAGCGGGGCCCATGGCCCGGACTACAGCCGTCACGCCAATGTCACCGGCTGTGGCAACAGCGTCAATCTGGATCACCCCAACAGCCTGCGGCTGGTGCTGGATGCCCTGCGCTACTGGGTAACCGAGATGCAGGTTGATGGTTTCCGCTTCGATCTGGCCGTGACCCTGGCCCGGGAAGCGGGGGAGTTCGACCCCATGAGCGCCTTCTTCAAGGCCATGATGGCGGATCCCGTGCTGGCGCGGGTCAGGCTCATCGCCGAGCCCTGGGACATCGGTCCCTTCGGCTATCGTCTCGGTCAGTTCCCGAGCCGGTGGCTGGAGGTCAACGACCGCTATCGCGATACCGTGCGCGCCTTCTGGCGCGGGGACGGGGGCAAGATGGGGGATCTGGCCACCCGGCTGGTGGGGTCGCGGGATCTCTTCCCCAAGAACTGGCGCGCCCCCCACTCCAGTGTCAACTACCTTTGCTACCACGACGGCTTCACCCTGGAGGATCTGGTCTCCTACAACCAGCGTCACAACCAGGCCAATGGTGAAGACAACCGGGATGGTCATGGCAACAACCTCTCCTACAACCACGGGGTGGAGGGGCCGACGCTGGATCCGCGGGTCAACAACCTGCGTCAGCAGCAGAAGCGCAACCTGATAGCGACCCTGCTACTCTCCCAGGGGACGCCGCACTTCCTGGCCGGGGACGAGATGGGCCGCAGCCAGCTCGGCAACAACAACGCCTACTGTCAGGACAACAGGATCAGCTGGGTCAACTGGCAGTGGCGGCCGGAGGATGAGCGGCTGCTCGCCTTCACCCGCCAGATGATGGCCCTGCGCGCAGAATCCAACGTCTTCTCCAACCTGCAACTGGTCGATGACAGCTGGAATGGCAAGGCGACCAGTTGCCACAAGGTCAACTGGTATCATCCAGACGGCCACCAGCTGACCGAGCAGGAGTGGCATGCGCCCATGGGACAGGCGTTTGCCATGGACATCGGCATGCTCGACTGCGGTGGGGAGCGCTGGTACGTATTGTTCAACGCCAGCGACTACGACATCCAGTTCCACCTGCCGACGGCGGGAGAGGGGATGGAGTGGGTCCAGCTCATCGATACCGCCACCAACGATGGCATGCCCTTCCTGCCCGATGACGTCAAGCGCCAGGTGGCGGTGGGTCATGCCCGCTCCCTCAAGCTGCTGGAGCGGGTCGCTCTGTCGGCGGTGGCGCTGGCGGCAGACGGGGTCACGACGACGACGGATGTTGCCGCCGTGTTGCCAACGGGATCACAGTTCCCGCTGGCGGGCTAGAGTCAGGGCCCCCGAGTGGGTATGCTGGGCATCGGTTTGAGAGGCAAGGAGTCAGTATGAGCGGCAACAATCCCGAGCAATGGCGCACCAGGTTGAGCCCTGAGCAGTTCCACGTCTGCTGGGAGAAGGGCACAGAGCGCCCCTACAGTGGCGCCCTGCTCCACAATCGCAAGAGTGGGGACTACCAGTGTGTCTGCTGCAAGAGCGTGCTGTTTCACTCAGATGCCAAGTTTGACTCGGGCTGCGGCTGGCCCTCGTTCGATCGGGCCATCGAGGGGCGGGTGAACTACACGGAAGACCGCAGTCACGGCATGACCCGGGTGGAGATCACCTGCAGCCAGTGCGGCTCCCACCTGGGGCACGTCTTCCCGGACGGGCCGACCGAGACCGGCCAGCGCTACTGTGTCAACAGCCTGAGTCTGGATTTCGATCCCGACGCGTGAAGCCTTGCGTGCAACGAGATGACAAGCGGCGTCCCTTCACAGGGGCGCCGTTTTTTTATGGGCGTCAGGCCGTGGGCGTCAGTGCAGCAGCAGGCTGGCCGTCACCAGCAGGGCGGCCAGAGGCAGGATGGGCAGCGTCAGGACTCGCAGCAGATAGAAGCCCAGAGCGGCCAGCGCCAGATCGGTGGGGGCCTGCACGGCGCTCTGCCACACCGGCTGATAGAGGGCCGCCAGCAGCAACCCGACCACGGCGGCGTTGATGCCCCCCACGGCGCCTGCGAGGGCGGGGTGGGCGAGCCAGCGCTGCCAGCAGGGGCCGACGGCCCACAGCAGCAGAAAGCCCGGCAAAAATAGCGCGAGCGTTGCCAGCAGGGCTCCCGCCAGGGGGGCGGCCGGCAGCAGCAGGGCGCCGAGATAACTCGCCAGGGTGAACAGCGGGCCGGGTACCAGTTGGGCCAGGCCATAACCTGTCATGAGCTGCGGTTGGCTCAGGGTCTGCCCTAGCCCCTCGCTCAACAGAGGCAGCACCACGTGACCGCCGCCAAACACCAGGCTGCCTGCCCGATAGAAGTCCGCAAACAGCTGGCTGGCGGGCCCCTGAGCCAGCAGGGGCAGGCCGATCAGCAAGAGGACGAACAACAGCAGGGTCGGCCAATGAGGCTGGTGAGCCCGGATGCCTGGGGCCAGAGAGGCGGGCGGTTCCGTGTCGTCACCCCGGCCAAGGCGGGCACAGAGCAGGGCGGCCCCGCCCAGCAACAGGATCTGGGTCAGGAGTCCGGGTTGCCACCAGAGTGCGGCGGCGCTCACCACCATGATCCCCTGGTGCAACCGGCTCTGGCAGAACTGGCGGCTCATGGTGAACACCGCATCGGCCACCACGATGAGCGCCAGCAGCTTGAGGCCGTGCAGGACGGCATCCAGCCAGAGGTTTTCCCCCAGTTGCGCGAGGCCGATGGCGGCGGCAAACAGCAGCAGGAAGGAGGGAAGGGTGAAGCCAATGAAGGCGGCCAGGGCGCCATAGAGCCCCGCATGCTGGCGCCCGATGGCGAAACCGAGCTGGCTGGAGGCCGGCCCCGGCAGCAACTGGCACAGGGCCAGCTGGCGGGCAAATTCGGCCTGGTTGAGCCACCCCAGGCGCTGGACGAAGGTGCGCTGGAAATAGCCGATATGGGCGGCCGGGCCACCAAAACTGATGCACCCCAGCCACAGAAATTGCAGGAAAACCGCCGTTACCCTCGTCACCCTCACCTCACACTCCGAATTCGCCCCTGGAGCA
Source organism: Aeromonas veronii (assembly GCF_040215105.1). Lineage (NCBI taxonomy): Bacteria > Pseudomonadati > Pseudomonadota > Gammaproteobacteria > Aeromonadales > Aeromonadaceae > Aeromonas > Aeromonas veronii. Next base: position 3,796,628 of record NZ_CP157875.1, on the reverse strand, counting down.
TATGACAGTTTTGTGATGATTTGATGACGGGTGGCCAGCCCCGGCGACGCGGGCCTGGATTGGCTGGCCTGAGCGGGAAAAACCGTCATCTCCGGCCAGCGGGCAAAGCATGATCACAGAGTTATCGCGCTATCGCGTGATCAGGCTGGCTGGTCGGCCTGAGGCAGATAGCAACGACCTGCCAGCCAGCAGGCGATGGACTGACGGCTGGCATCGAAGTGGGGCTCGGGCAGGGCGCGGGGATCGCACCAGACCCAGCCTTCGCATTTTTCGGGCTCCAGCAGTTGGGGCTCCCCTTCCACCTCTGCCAGCAGGGTGACGGAGACATAGTGCAGCCCGCTCTCGCGCCAGGTCTCCAGATTGTTGGTGACGGCGATGACGCGGGGAGTCGTGATGACGAAGCCCGTCTCCTCGGCCACCTCGCGGATGGCGGCGGATTCGAAACTCTCCCCCAACTCCAGATGACCGCCGGCGATGGACCAGTAGGGGGCGTGACTGCCCTTGCGTTTGCCAAGCAGTACCTGGCCTGCCGCATTGGTCAGGATGACGCCGACACCGACGCGGGGATAGGGAGTGGACATGGGCGCTCCTTGCTGGGATTGAGACATCGGGCACGCTGCCCATCCGTCGGTGTGCGGGGAGAGACGACACCTCACCCGCTGGGCGGACAGCATAAAAAAACGGGCCCACCTTAGGACGGATGGGCCCGTTTCGCAAGCACCCAGGACGGCAGTGCCGACGCTTCTATCTCAAAATCGGATGGATGTGGATACAATGCATCTGTTTAAGCGATAGCTGTCATCCCGGTTTGGCCCGGTTTGGCGATGGGCTACGTCCTCCGTCCGCCATCTGGCGCCGATCCCGGAGCTTCCCGGTTCAGCGGCCAGCACCGATCATCAGCCCAGCTTGACCAGCATCTTGCCGGTGTTGCGGCCCTCGAACAATCCGATGAAGGCTTGCGGCATGCTGGCCAGCCCCTCATAGACGGTCTCCTCGCTCTGCAGGGCTCCGGCTTCGAAGGCGGGAATGGCCTCGGCCAGGAAGTCGCCGTAGTGCTGCCAGTGATCGGACACCAGCAGCCCCTGCAGCAGGATGCGCTTGCGGATGATTTGAGAGAGGTTGCGCGGGCCGCTGGCGCCCCCCTGGCTGTTGTACTGCTCGATGAGGCCGCACAATACGATACGTCCGTGCAGCGCCATGTGGTTGAGGGCCGCTTCCAGCAGGGCGCCGCCGACATTCTCGAAGTAGACCTGAATGCCGTCCGGCGCGAGGCGGGCCAGCTCGGCATCGAGATCCGGCGTCTCCTTGTAGTTGATCACCGCATCGGCCCCCAGGGTCTTGAGATAGGCCACCTTGTCGGCGGAACCGGTGGAGCCGATGACCCGGGCCCCGGCTCGCTTGGCGAGCTGGACCACCATGGTGCCGACCGCGCCGGAGGCGGCCGAGACCAGCACAGTCTCACCCGCCTGCAACTGGGCGACCTTGTGCAGCCCCGCCCAGGCGGTCATGCCCGGCATGCCGAGAGCGCCGAGGAAGCGCTGGGGGGGCAGGTCGGTGGCGGGCAGCCGGGTCAGCTGCGCCGGTTTGGCGATGAAGGCATCGCGCCAGCCTTGCATGCTGCTGACCCTGTCCCCCACCGCGAAGTCCGGGTGACGGGAGGCCTGCACCGTGCCGATGGCACCGCCCTCCAGGGGGGCGTTGAGGGCGAAGGGGGGCACATAGCTCTTGACCTCGCTCATGCGGCCGCGCATGTAGGGATCCACCGATAGCCACTGGTTGGCGACCAGCACTTCTCCCTCCTGCAAGGGGGGCAGGGGAACGGCCTGCAGGCTGAAGTCATCCTGGGTCGGCAGGCCGCTTGGGCGGCGCAGCAGCTGGATCTGGTGGCTGAGCTGATTCATGGTGTCTCTCCAAAGGGGTGGGGGTGGCATGGCTCGTTTAGCCTGCGCCTGCCCGGACCTGGCGTCCAGTCATTGAGTGGGCCCGGGGTGATTTATCTTGCGTGCAAGTTAAAAGCAGCCTAAACCTGAATACACGGCCTGGCAACTGCTTTGTGTGCAAATTATTCAGCCCTCCCTCTTCCTGGGGTATACTGGCCCCCAATGTCTGCGAGGTGTCCCATGAGTGAACTGAAAAAACAGGTCTGTTTCGCCCTCTACAGCGCCTCCAATGCGGTGATGCGCGCCTATCGACCACTGCTGGACAAGCTGGATCTCACCTACACCCAATATCTGGTGATGCTGTCGCTCTGGGCGCGGGACGAGGTCAGCCTCAAGGAGATAGGTCAGGAGACCGGGCTGGATGCCGGCACCCTGACCCCCATCGTCAAGCGGCTGGAGAGCAAGGGCTGGCTGACTCGGACCATCTCCAGCGAAGACGAGCGGCAGAAGTGCATCCGGCTCACCGAGGCAGGGCGCCAGTTGCAACAAGGGGTCAAGGAGTGCTGCCTGGTGGACAACTTGCGCAGCCAGCTGGATCTGGACGATGCTGAGCTGTCCCAGTTGAAGCAGCTTTGCGATCGCCTGGCCGCCCAGCTGGGGCGCTGAGTCAGACCACCTTGTTGGGGAGCCATCCGATGAAAGCCATGTTACCCCTGTTTGCCTTGCTGCTCGGTGCCTGCACCGGCGGCACCCCCCCCGCGTCTGAGCTGCAGATCGATGATGCTGACGCCTGGCAGGCCATCTGCAAGGACGGGGTGCGGGTGCGGGCCATCAGTGATGAGAAGATCTGCGACGCCCATCGCGGCGTGGCCATGTGGACGAATAAGCCAAGGTCTGTGCGGATGGCAGAGGAAGCCACCAAATAGTGTGATCAAGACGCCATAAAATGACACAACCGGCCCCTTGGCCGGTTTTTTTTCGCGATCCCGTCTGCACTTTGCCATCTTGTTCATGGTGCACTCATTTTTCTCTTCCCATACTGGCTCCACAGTGCCAAAGGAGGAGAGAAGAGATGCAATCATCCATCGTCGGGCTCTCCATTCTGTGGGGGCTGGCCAGTTTTGGGGTTCAGGGGGATTTCATCGAGAGCCGTGATTCCGTTGCGCCGTCCTGGCAGGCCGAGTCCAGAGTGGAGATGGAAGGGTATTTGATAGAGTCATTGGGTGAGGATCGCTGGCTGTTCGACAACGGCAGCGAGAGCCTGCTGGTCTCCTTGCCGCAAGGGCAGTGGGTGCCGGAGGGGGAGCGTCTGCGACTGAGCGGCGAGCCCCAGCATGAGCAGGCCGGCTGGCTGCTGCAGGTGCAGGCGGTGAGTCCGGTGAGCGTCTGAATGCCAGTCCGTCAATGACACCTTGAATGACGAAGAGGAGGCCTTGGCCTCCTCTCTTGTTTTTCTCCCCGCAGAGACGTTCACCCCAGGTGATTGAGGGGCAGCGCCGTCTTGTGCTTGATCCGGCGCAGCACGAAGCTGGATCGCACCCCGGTCACGCCGGGGATATGGGTCAGCTTGTCCAGCAGGAAGTGCTGGTAGTGCTCCATGTCCCGCACCACGACCTTGAGCTGATAGTCGGCATCATTGCCGGTGATGAGGTCACACTCCAGCACCTCGGGCAGATCCTGAATGGCCTTGTCGAAGCTCTCGAACCGCTCCGGCGTGTGCCTGTCCATGGAGATGTGGATGTAGGCGGTGAGGGTCAGCCCCAGCTGGCGGGCGTTGAGCAGGGTGACATGGGTATCGATGAGACCGGCATCCTCCAGCGCCTTGACCCGGCGGGAGCAGGGGGAGGGAGAGAGGCCAACCAGTTCGGCCAGCTCCAGATTGCTGATGCGACCATTTTCCTGCATCAGCTCCAGAATATGCCTGTCTATACGATCAAGTTTCAGCATTCTCCGTACCTCGTTGCAATTACTAATTCACTTTTTCTAGATTAAGGGTGAACTATTGCAAAAACAACCGAAAAAGCCTGCTACTTCACAACCACTCACCGCCACAGCAGGGATATGATAATTCCATCTTCCGGTGGCAAAGCAGATACCCGACCAGGTCTCTGCGGTGAAGGACCTTACCGGGTCATCAACCCCATCAGCCGTCCAACCTTATCGGGAACAGGCGGGCTGGACCGAGAGCATCCCCTCCCCGAAGGCAACAAAGCAGGCATCCCGGCGCCTGCTTTGTTGTTTTTGGGCGTCGGCCTCAGGGCCGGATGCGATAGAGGCAGCGCGCATCCCCCTCCAGCAGGTATTGCTCCCGCTCCACCTCGGCCGGGGCCAGCAACTGGCGAAACATCGCAAGCTCGCTTCGGCAAAATCCCCGGCAGGCCCGCGCCGCGGCGCAGATGGGGCAGTGATTCTCCCACCACAACCAGCTGCCATCCTCCTCCTGGCGCATGTCCGCCATGTAACCTTCCCGGCTGCGCAGGGTCTTGAGGCTCGCCAGCTTGTCCGCCAGCGCGGGCTGGGTCAGCGCCGCCTGATAGCGACCCATCATCTGCTGCTCCCGCCGGACGATGAGTTGATCCATCCCTTCCTCACCAAAGAGCTGCCGCACGTCGTCGATGAGCTGCAGGGTCAGCTCGCTGTGGGTATCGGGGAAGCGCTGCCAGGCCTGATCGGTCAGCTGCCACAGCCGCACCGGCCGACCCCGGCCACGGGCCTCGTCGCGAAAGTCCACCAGTCCCTCGGCCTCCAGGGAGAGCAGATGCTGGCGGGCTCCCATGGAGGTCATCTGCAACTGCTCGCCGAGGGCGGCGGCACTCTGCGGGCCCTGGCTCTTCAGCAGGTAGAGGATCTTGTCGGTGCTGGCGTTCATGGAGGGTCCTCGTCAGGGGCGGGCCGGTGCCAGAAGCGGGGAGCGGCGCGGTCGGGCACTGGCTTGATGGGGCCATTATGGGGAGGGGGCTCATTTAAATCAATTATTCGCTTTACTTAATGGATCAACTCACCCCAGTATAAATAAATAAATAACTTTATTTAATGAGGCGGACATGGAAGGAATCAAGACGCAGGCCACCCTCTGGGTACTGGTGATGACGGTGACCCTGGCGGTGGCGGGCTTCAGTCTACCCTCCCCGGTGCTGGCGCCCCTGATGCTGGATCCGGCCCAGGGCATGCTGGATCCGGAGGCGTCGGACTGGAGTCGCAAGGTGTGGCTCGGCGTCATCATGGGGCTCTACCCCCTGTTCCAGCTGCTGGGCGCCCCCTGGCTCGGCAAGCTGTCAGACCGTTATGGCCGCAAGCCGGTGCTGACCCTCTGCCTCATCGGGGTGCTGGCGGGCTATGCCCTGATGGCGCTTGGCATCGCCTGGCGCTCCCTGCCGCTGCTCCTGCTGAGCCGGGTGCTCGAAGGCTTCTTCAACGGCGACATCGCCATCGTCCAGGCCATGGCGGCGGATCTGAGCACCCCCAAGACCAAGGCGCGCAACTTCGCCAGGATCAACATCGGCATGAACCTCGGCTGGGTGCTGGGTCCCATGATCGGGGGCTATGCCGCGGTGATCTCCGGGGATTACAGCCTGGCGGCCTGGCTGGCGGTAGCCATGACGGCGGTCAACCTGCTGCTGATCCTCTGGCTCATCCCCAACCGGCCACCAGTAGCGACCACGGAGACGCTGGTGCCGCTCTCGACCCGCCAGCTGCTGTTGCAACCCCGGCTGCTGCCCTACTTCGTACTGACCCTGTTGAGCTATGGTGCGGTGCAGCTCTACTTCACCTACTTCAACGTCTGGTTGGTGGAGCGGCTGGCCTGGGATCCGGTGCAACTGGCCCAGGCGGCCGTGCTGGTGAGCGTACCCATGATGCTGGGCTCCTGGCTCGGGGAGTTGCTGGCCCGTCACTGGCGCGGCAGCACGCTGGGGATCGTCGGTCATCTGGTGATGGCGGCGGGTATGTTGATGTTCGTGTTGCCGAGCCAGTGGTGGGGGCTGGCGCTCACCTTCATCCCGGCCGGCATCGGCATGAGTCTGGGGGAGCTGGCGACCTCGGTCGCCGTCTCCAACCGCAGCCATGCCAGCCAGCAGGGGCAGGCGATGGGGCTCTATCGCGGGCTGGCGGTGGGCAGCGAGATCCTGGCGGTGGTGGTGGGCAGCGTCGTGCTGCTGGCGGGGACCCAGTGGCCCTTCTATCTGGCGACCCTGTGCGGGGTGATCTGTGCTCTCGGTTTCTACGGGTTGCGCCGGGCGGCTGACCGGGGAGCGCAGGTAGACACGGCGGTCGAGTCTGGTTGATCCCGGGCCCGGGTGGATCACAAATTGGCGCAGACGGGGCAGGGGAGGCTTGCATCGGGGCGCCGACTCTGGGACGGTATGGCTCTTTGACCCCTTACCCCTGTCGCCCGGCCACTCTGCTCTCACCTTGCGCCTCGCGATACTCAGACTCTGGAGGTGATATGAGCGAGTTTAAAGCGATTGCGTTGGACATGGACGGTACTTTGTTGACCCGGGATCATCAGGTCTCGCCCGCGACCCGGGCCGCCCTGAGCGAGGCCCGTGCGAGGGGCATCAAGGTGCTGCTGGTGACGGGGCGCCACTTCATGACGGCGCGCCCCTTCCACCACGAGCTGGCCCTCGACACCCCCATCATCTGCAGCAACGGCGCCTACCTCTATGATCCGGTGCAAGACCGCATCCTGGCGGGGGATCCTCTGGCGGTCGGGCCGCTGCGGGCCCTGCTGGCCGAGGTCGAGAGTCAGCAGATGGAGGCGCAGTTTCACCTGAGCGATGGCATCGGCTACATCGGCTGCGAGGATTATGTGGCCAGGATCCAGCGCAGATCCGACAACCTACCCGATCACCTCAAGATCTCCCTGCTGCCGGCGGACGATCTCGAACCCTGGCTGCAGGCCCCCATCTGGAAGCTGGAGTTGTTCAACCAGGATCCGGGCCGCCTGCACCGCTTCGTGGGGGAAGTGGTGCAGGGCATGCCCTTTACCCAGGACTGGGCGGCCCCCTACGCGGTGGAGCTGGTGCAACCCGGTTGCAGCAAGGGCAACCGGTTGGCCCAGTGGGCGGCGAGCGAGGGCATCGCCATGGAAAACGTGGTGGCCTTTGGGGACAACAACAACGACATCAGCATGTTCGAGCAGGTGGGGCTGGCGGTGGCCATGGGCAATGCGGCGCCCCAGATCCAGGCCCACGCCCACAAGGTCACTGCGGATCACAACGAAGACGGCATCGCCCTGGCGCTGCAGCGCTGGGTTCTGGCCTGAGCGGGATTTTGCCCTGAACAGGGGGTGAGTCCCGCCGGATGGCGGGGCTCCGAGGGGATCAACTGCCGAAGGAGAACTGGATCACCCGATCCGGGAAGCGGATACGGTTGTACTCCCGTCGCACTCCCTCGTAGTGGCGGATGGCCCGCTCGCGCTGGGCACGATAGTAGTCCCGCTGCTTGGCGTCGTTCTCGGCGCGGATCTGCTGATCCAGCTGGTAGATATTTCGCTCGGTGCGCTCCAGCTCCTGCTGCAGATCGCCGAGGCGCTCGGCCAGCAGGAACTCCTTGCGACCCCGTTCGAACTGGGTGAGGAAGGTCGTATCGTTGGGGCAGACGCCCAGGTACTCGTTCCCCTCCTTGCCCTTGCTGTAGGCAAGTTCGGGGATGCAGTAGAGCTCCAGCCCCTTGGTGTAGCCCCGCAGCCATTCCGCCTCGTCCACCTTGAGGCCATACTCCCCGCAGGTCTTGCTGTAGCCGGCGCTGGCCGCCCGGGTCTTGCCCTCGGTGCCATCCTGATAGCCCTGGTTGTACCAGCTCATGGCACGGCACTCCTCTTCTGAGAACGAACTGCAACCGGCGAGCAGCAGGGTCAGGATTGGCAACAACATCCTTGGGGACATGGCAGGGCTCCGAATGTAAAAGTGCAGGCATTCTAGAGAGGAAGCCTGAGCGGGACAAGGGGCCGTCATCATCCCGGGCAAGCCTGGATGTCATGATATTTTTGTCAGTATTTTCAGTCTGTTATCAACCCATGTCGGGCAACCTTTCCTTGCCGGGGGAGGCAGGGTAAACTGCGCCTACTTTTAACTGGCGCGTAACAAAAATAATGAAAGTCCTGACCGTTGATTACCGTTCCCCCGATGCGGCCGAGCGTTTCACCGAATCCCTGCGTACCACCGGCTTCGGGGTGCTGACCAACCACCCCATCCCCAAGGAGCTGGTGCAGTCCATCTATGACAACTGGTATCGCTTCTTCATGAGCGAGCAGAAGCACGACTTCCTGTTCAACCGCGAGACCCAGGACGGCTACTTCCCGCCCTCCGTCTCCGAGGTGGCCAAGGGCAACAGCCAGAAGGACATCAAAGAGTACTTCCACCTCTATCCCTGGGGCCAGATGCCGGCAGAGTTGAAGGATCAGGCGATGGAGTACTACGCCCTCGCCAACAACCTGGCCGCCGAGCTGCTGGGCTGGGTGGAGCAGTACACCCCGGCGGATATCGCCGCCCACTACAGCGCCCCCCTCTCCTCCATGATCGAAGAGAGCCACAAGACCCTGCTGCGGGTGCTGCACTATCCGCCGTTCGACGGCACCGAGGCGCCGGGGGCCATCCGCGCCGCCGCCCACGAGGACATCAACCTGCTCACCATACTGCCCGCGTCCAACGAGCCGGGCCTGCAGGTGAAGGGCTCCGATGGGGAGTGGATGGACGTGCCCTGCGACTTTGGCACCCTGATCATCAACATCGGTGACATGCTGCAGGAGGCCTCCCACGGCTACTACCCCTCCACCACCCATCGGGTGATCAACCCGACCGGTGGCAGCGTCAGCAAATCCCGCATCTCCTTGCCGCTGTTCCTGCACCCGCGCCCGGACGTGGTGCTCTCCGAACGCCACACCGCCCACAGTTACCTGATGGAGCGGCTGCGGGAGCTGGGGGTCATCTAGTCCCGCGCCGTTCCCAGAGAATGCAAAACCGGAGCAAACAGGCTCCGGTTTTTGTTTTATGGCACGAATGGATGCTAAACCGAAGATTATTAGTCATTGCTGCTAATAAGTCGGTTTTAAGCCAGAGATACGACGAGTGATTGCGAGGGGGGCGGCGTAATCTGTGCGCCATGAGGGGTCCAACTGGCGGGCCCTTAGATTGGAGTTCTTATGAAGCAGTCCCAATGGTCATCCCGGCTCGGTTATATTCTGGCCGCCGCGGGTTCCGCGGTCGGTCTCGGCGCCATCTGGAAGTTCCCCTATGTCACCGCCGCCAACGGCGGTGGCGCCTTCCTGCTGGTGTTTCTCGTGTTCAGTTTCACCCTGGGGGTGGCGGTGCTGATGGGGGAGACCCTGCTCGGCAGCCTGACCCGGCGCGGCGCCGTGGGGGCTTTCGGTACGCTTCTGGGCAAGCGCTGGCGCTGGGTCGGCGCCATGGGGCTCTTGTGCAGCCTGCTCATCTACTGCTTCTACAGCGTGGTGGGGGGCTGGACCCTGGGTTACACCGGCATGGCCCTGGCGGGGGATCTGCAACAGGGTGATGGCGCTGCCCTCACCGCCCGTTTCAACGACTACGTCGGCGATCCCCTCTGGCCCGTGCTGACCCACCTGCTGTTCGCGGGCCTCACCTGGTGGTTCGTGCAGGGGGGCGTGCAAAAAGGGGTGGAGCGCACCCTGCGCTGGATGATGCCGGCCCTCTTCATCATGATGCTGCTGTTGGTGTCCTTCGGCCTGAGCCTGCCCAACGCCATGGCAGGGGTGCGCCACTTCCTGATGCCGGACTTCAGCAAGCTCGGCATGTCCGGGGTGCTGGACGCCCTGGGACTGGCCTTCTTCTCCCTCTCCATCGGCCTTGGTATCCATACGACCTATGGCGCCTACCTGCCGAGCAGCGAGGGGGTGGGACGCTCCAGCCTCTGGGTGGTGCTCTTGGCGAGCCTCATCGCCGTGCTGGCGGGGTTGATGATCTTCCCGGTGCTGGCGGCGACCGGCATCGATCCCGCCTCGGGTCCCGGCCTCACCTTCATGACCATGCCGGCGGTGTTCCAGCAGCTGCCGTTCGGCCAGGGGCTGGCGGTGATCTTCTTCGCCCTGCTGGTGGTGGCGGCGCTCTCCTCGTCCATCTCCTTGCTGGAGCACCTGCAGTGCTTCCTGGTGGAGAGCTTCGGCTGGTCGCGCCGCGCGTCCTGCAACCTCATCACTGGGGTGGTGATGGCGGGGGGGATCCCGGTCAGCCTGTCGTTCGGCCCCTGGGCGAGCATCACCCTGTTTGGCAAGAACATCTTCGAGCTGCTGGACTTCGTCACCTCCAACCTGCTGATGCCCCTGTTCGGGCTGGCCCTCACCCTGCTGCTCGGCTGGAAGCTGGGCCGTCGTGCCTTGCCCGAGGGGCTGGCTCCCCACTGGCGTCGGCTGGTGATGGGTTGCTGGCGCTGGGTCGCCCCCCTGCTCATCGGCGGCATTCTGGTACGCGGCTTGATCTGAAGACGCAGGCCGGGGAGCAGGAGATCGTGCTCCTCGGCCAGCCGTCATTCCCCGGTGACCACTCGGTGCCGGGGTCTCTTTATCGACAGAATTGACTGTATATAAAGCACCATGAAGCTTTGATTTTGTGACTTTTTATTCTGATATTTTTTGTTTTGATTGTCTGATTGGCTGTATTGTGAGCTCGGATGGAGGATTAACTGTCAACATCTCTTGCCATGGTTTAGGCTGTGGCTCCGTTTCGTCGTGCAGGCCCTGTCCTTGATGTCACCCTCCAATCTTCCCTTTGGTCGATTTTTCCACTCTTCGGAGAGGTGACCTTGCACGCGCAGTTTGTCTGAATGTTCATTGCAAAGGTCGCCAGAGGCGGCCTTTTTGTTGTCCCGCATCGTGCGGCTACCCATGGAGTATCGAATGTTGTCTTGCCAGGAGGTTGTATGAGCCAGGTTCAATGGTCTTCCCGTCTTGGGCACGTGCTGGCGGCGGCCGGCACCGCCATCGGCCTTGGTGCCATCTGGAAGTTTCCCTATGTGACCGCCACCAACGGCGGTGGTGCCTTCCTGCTGGTGTTCCTGCTGTTCAGCTTCACCCTGGGGGTGGCGGTACTGGTGGGGGAGACCCTGCTCGGCAGCCGCAGCCAGCGCGGGGTACTCGGCGCCTTCAACAAGCTGATGGGGCCTAAATGGCGCTGGATGGGTTACATGGGGATACTGTGCGGCTTCTTCATCTACAGCTTCTACAGCGTGGTGGGGGGCTGGACCGTGGGCTATGCGGCGCTGGCGGTGGCGGGCAAGCTGAACCTGAGCGAGGGGTCTGCGCTGACCGCCCTGTTCAACGGTTACGTGAGTCACCCCTGGTGGCCGGCGCTGACCCATCTGGTGTTCGCCGGGCTCACCTGGTGGTTCGTGCAGGGGGGCATCCAGAAAGGGGTGGAACGGGCCCTGCGCTGGATGATGCCGGCGCTCTTCATCATGATGCTGCTGCTGGTGGCGGTGGGCCTCTCCATGCCGGGCTCCCTGGCCGGGGTGCGCCAGCTGTTGCTGCCGGACTTCTCCATGCTCACCGGCCAGAGCGTGCTGGATGCCCTGGGACTCGCCTTCTTCTCCCTTTCCATCGGCCTGGGGGTGCATACCACCTATGGTGCCTATCTGCCCAATAGCGACGGCGTGCTGCGTTCCGGCGTCTGGGTGGTGACCCTGGCGAGCCTCATCTCGGTGCTGGCGGGGCTGATGATCTTCCCGGCGCTGGCTTCCACCGGCATAGACCCTACCGCGGGCCCCGGCCTCACCTTCATGACCATGCCCGCCGTGTTCAACCACCTGCCGTTTGGCCAGGGGCTGGCGGTGGTCTTCTTCCTGCTGCTGCTGGTGGCGGCGCTCTCCTCCTCCATCTCCATGCTGGAGCACCTGGTGCGCTTCACCACCGAGGAGTGGGGCTGGTCACGGCGCGGCGCCTGCCGGGTGCTGACCCTGCTTATCATGGCATCCGGTATTCCGGTCAGCCTGTCGTTCGGCCCCTGGAGCGAGCTGACCCTGTTTGGCAAGACCATCTTCGATCTGCTGGACTACCTCACCTCCAACCTGATGATGCCGCTGTTCGGCCTGGTGCTGACCCTGCTGCTGGGCTGGCGCCTCGGGGACAGCATCTTGCCCACCGATCTCTCACCCGTGCTGCGGGCCTGCCTGCTCTGGTGCTGGCGACTGGTGGCGCCGCTGCTCATCACCGGCATCCTGGTACGAGGGATCCTCTAGCAAGCGGGGAGTGATAAAACGAGAGGGGTTGGCCATGGGCCAACCCCTCTTTGCATCGGGCGCGGTTTATTGCAGCCCCGGCCCCTTGGCGGAGAAGGGGCAATCGGCCTGCTGGATGAGGCGTTGGCCCTGATGGCCTTCCCGCTGCCAGTGCAGATCGAGCTGACCGAGGCGGCCGAGGTGGCGCAGTTCGAACTCGTAGCGCAGGCAGGGATTGTCTGTGGGTAGCGCCTTCATGCTCGCCGGCAGCTGGTAGCGGTAGCGCAGCAGGGGACCATCTTGCAGCGCGATCTCTGCAGGCACCAGCCCCTCTGCCGTGGCCGCGGGGGCCTTGAGGTAGTCCCGCAGGGCGGCAGGGGCGTCGATGGCCTTCTGGTAGTGGAGCCCGTTCATGGCCGCCAGCTCCTCTTCCAGCCGCTCCAGTTCCCCTTCCAGGCCGGTGACGGCCCGGCTCAGCTGTTGATGGGCCGGGGAGGCGCAGCCTCCCAGCAGCAGGGCGGTGAGCAGCAAGGTGGTGCGGGAGGGGGACATGGGTGCTCCTTGGGCTGAAACGGCCACTGACTATAGCAGGGGATTGGTCGGCGGCGTGCCCCGCAGCAGACCGGCCAGCCGCTCAAGACCCTCGGCGACGCGGGCCTCGGTGGCCGGTTGGCTGAGGCTCAGGCGTACCCCTTGCGGCGCGGCAAACTGGCCCGCGGCGAAGTGCTCTCCGCTGGCAACCCCGACGTCAAGGGCGTTGGCGGCCTCCACGAACTCCTGGCTGCGCCAGGGCTCGGGCAGGGGCAGCCAGGCGTGCATGGAGCCTGGATGCCAACGGGCGCCCGGCAACAGGTGGCGAAGCAGCTCGCCCCGGCGCGCCAGGATCCGTCTCTGCTGCTCGATCAGCGGCATGATCTGGTGCTGGCTCACCAGCTTGCAGGCGAGCTCGATGAGCAGCGGGCTCACCATCCAGCTCGACAACCGCATGGCCTGGGCGAAGGCGTTGCGAAGGGGAGGGGGCGTCAGTACGAAGCCGACCCGCAGGCCGCCGCAGGCGATCTTGGCCAGGCTGCCGAGGTAGATGACCCGCTCCGGCGCCAGATTGACCAATGGCGGAAGGCTGGTCTCCGGCAGCAGGCCGTTGACGTCATCTTCGATGATCAGCAGATCGTGGCGGCGGGCGATGGCGACGATGGCCTCGCGCCTGGCCAGGCTCATCACCGCCGTGGTGGGGTTTTGCAGGGTAGGGGTGAGATAGAGCAACTTGGCTCGGCGCTGGCGGCAGGCCGCGTCGAGGGCGGCCGGGATCAGCCCCTCCTCGTCGAGCGGCAGGCCCACCACCTGGTTCTTCAACTGGCGGGCATTGCCCAGCATGCCCGGGTAGCTGAGCCCCTCGCACAAGATGGTCTCCCCCACGCAGCCTGTGGCCATGAGGGAGAGCATGATGCCGTGCTGGGCGCCGTGGCTGAACAGCAGGTGATCCTCCCGGCACTGGACTCCCAGGGCCGTGAGCCAGTCGACGAACAGCTGGCGCTGCTCCTGGCGACCCGCCTCCTTGTCATAGCCGAGCAGGGCGTTGAGATCCCCGTTCGCCAACTCCAGCAGCATGGGCTTGATGATGGCGGCTCTGTCCAGCGGGATCGGCAGATTCTGCCACAGCTCGATGCGCTGATTGTCTTCGTTGCGGATCACCCACTCGTTGACCGGATCCACCAGCCCCCTGACCCAGGTGCCGTGGCCGACCCGGGCCGCCAGCAGGCCACGGCGCTCGGCTTCCGAGTAGGCACGGGTGATGGTGCCGACCGTGACCCCGAGCTGGTCAGCCAGGGCCCTGTGGGTCGGCAGTCGGGTCTCGGGGGCCAGGGTGCCGTCGTGAATGGCCTGCTCTATGGCCTTGACCAGTTTCAGATAGAGGGGGCCCTCGAAGCTGTCGAGGTGGGGTGTCCAGATTGTCATGGTGACAATAAATCCATTGATCGGCGAATTGTCTCAATATAGCGTGATTGTTACCCACCGCACAACGCTATATGACACATTGTATCGATACAATGTGGTTCAAGGAGAGAAGACAATGACCATTGAATGGTATGCCACCCTGTTTGGCTTTGCCCTGTTGACCTGTGGTACGCCGGGGCCCAACAACCTGATGCTGACTGCGGCCGGAGCCAACTTCGGCGTGCGCCGCACCCTGCCCCATCTGATCGGGGTCGTGATCGGCCAGCCGGTGCTGCAACTGGTGCTGGCCCTTGGCTTCTACCCGCTGTTCGAGCGCTGGCCCCTGCTCAAGATGAGCCTGCAGGTGCTGGGCAGCCTCTATCTGCTCTGGCTCGCCTGGCGCATCGCCGTCGCCGGTGCTCCCGGTGATCCCGCCAGGCGCTCCCGGCCGCTGACCCTGCTGGAAGGGCTCGGCTTTCAGTTCCTCAATCCCAAGGCCTGGATGATGGGGATCTCCGCTATAAGCCTGTTCAGCCTGCCGGGCAGTGATTACTGGCCGAGCCTGTGGGGCATCATGTCGGTCTTCCCCATGGCGGGACTGCCGGTTTGCTTCGCCTGGGTGCTGTTTGGCCATCAACTCAGCCGCTGGATCAATTCTGACAAGGGCTGGCGCCGCCTCAACGGCAGCCTGGGTGCCCTGACGGCGCTCTGTGTGGTGATGCTCTGGTATTAATGATTGTTTGGTTTTTTATGCGAAGAAAATGCATCGGTGAGCTTGTGGTCGGGGGGCGGCCTCTGCATATTAAGAGGCTTGCCGTAACACATCGAGGTTGAGATGGATCTGAACTGGTTGCTTCCCCTGGCGGGCTTTGCCCTGATCACCTGTGGTACCCCGGGGCCGAACAACATGCTGCTCACCAGCGCCGGTGCCGCCCAGGGTTTTCGCCGCTCCCTGCCCCTGTTGGTGGGAGTGGTCGGCGGCATCAACCTGATGATCCTGGCCATGGCGCTGGGGCTCGGTGTGGTGTTCGAGAAGCTGCCGCTATTGCACGATGGGTTGAAGGTCGTCGGTTCGGCCTATCTGCTCTGGCTGGCCTGGAAGGTGGCTACCGCCAACGGGCCGGCGGAAGGCAACCGGCCGCTCATCCCGGCCCATCAGGGGGCCATGCTGCAACTGCTCAACCCCAAGGCCTGGATGATGGCGCTCTCCGCCATCAGCGGCTTCACCCTGGCGGGAGAGGCCTACTGGCCGTCCGCCAGCTGGGTGCTCGCCATCTTCTTCGTGACCGGCCTCTATACCGGTGCCTTCTGGGTATTGTTTGGCGCCCAGGTACGCCGCCTCATCCGCACCGCCCAAGGCTGGCGTTGTTTCAACCTTGGCATGGGGATCGCCACGGCGGCCTGCGTGCTGATGATCTGGATTTAGGTCCTCGGACCAACCCCTCTGTCTTGTTGGCCCTTCGGGGCCTTTTTTATCGACGGGTGGTGCATGGTCATCATTCCCTCGCAGGAGCAAGGATGAAATGTATCGGTCTGTTGGGTGGCATGAGCTGGGAGTCCACCGTCAGTTACTATCAGGCGCTCAATCGGGGTGTGCGGGCGCGCCTCGGGGGCTTGCACTCCGCCAGGGTGCTGCTCAACAGCGTCGACTTTGCCGAGATAGAGCGGTTGCAGCACGCCGGTGACTGGCCGGCCACCGCCCGCCTGCTGAGTGCCGCCGCCCGGGACTTGCAGGCGGGAGGCGCGGATTGTCTGCTGATCGGCACCAATACCATGCACAAGGTGGCTCCCGAGATAGCCGCCGCCATCGGGATCCCGCTGCTGCATATCGCCGATGCCACCGCCAAACGGCTGGTGGCGGACGGGGTGACGCGAGTGGGCCTGCTCGGTACCCGCTTCACCATGGAGCAGGATTTCTACAAGGGGCGGCTGACCGAGTCGTTCGGGTTGGAAGTGTTGGTCCCGCCCGAGGCCGAGCAAGAGCGGGTACATCGCATCATCTATGACGAGCTTTGCCTGGGTCGGGTGCTTGACGCATCGCGGGCCGAGTACCTGGCGATCATCGCCGGATTGGCGCAGGCGGGGGCCCAGGCGGTGATCCTGGGCTGCACCGAGATTGCCTTGCTGGTGGGAGATGCCAAGGCCGCTGTGCCCCTCTACGACACCACCGCCATTCACGCCGAGGCGGCGGTGGAGTGGGCGCTGGCCTGAGAACCTGCCCGCGATCTTGCTGCGAGGCCGTGATCAAGGCTCATGCGCTGCTCGGAATCCTCATGTATCTCTATACACTCA
Source organism: Aeromonas veronii (assembly GCF_040215105.1). Classification (NCBI taxonomy): domain Bacteria; kingdom Pseudomonadati; phylum Pseudomonadota; class Gammaproteobacteria; order Aeromonadales; family Aeromonadaceae; genus Aeromonas; species Aeromonas veronii. The sequence goes on along the minus strand of NZ_CP157875.1, from coordinate 3,780,336 downwards.
GGTTCCTGCGCTGCTCTTTACCTTGCTGACGACCTCTCGCGACAGCTCGTAGACCGGTTCTGAGGCGTTGCCGTGTGGGGATATCGCAGCGAGAAGAGCATAAAAAAGAGGCGCCGATGCGCCTCTTTCTGTTGTCGGGACAAGTCTTTGCTTATACCTGGCCCTGCTTGTACATGACTGTACTCAGACGTGGCTGTACATCGCCTCGATCTCGCTCTGGTACTTGGCTTCGATGATCTTGCGGCGCAGCTTCATGGTGGGGGTGATCTCCCCCAGCTCCATGGAGAAGGCGCTCGGCAGCAGGGTGAATTTCTTCACCTGTTCGAACTTGGCCAGCTCCTGCTGCAGCTCGTGAATGCGTGATTCGAAGAACTCCACCACCCGGGAGTGGCGCAGCAGCTCGGTCTTGCACTGGTACTGCAGGTTGATGGAGCGGGCGTACTCTTCCAGCGACTCGAAGCAGGGCACGATCAGCGCCGACACGAAGTGGCGGGCGTCGGCGACGATGGCGATCTGCTCGATGAAGCGATCCTTGCCCAGCGTTCCTTCCACCAGCTGGGGCGCCACGTACTTGCCGTTGGAGGTCTTCATCAGTTCTTTCAGGCGCTCGGTGAAGTAGATGTTGCCGTTGGCATCCAGCTCGCCCGCATCGCCGGTGCGCAGGAAGCCATCTTCGGTCATCACCTCGGCCGTGGCCTCCGGCTTGTTGTAGTAGCCGCGCATCACGGTGGGGGAGCGTACCAGCAGCTCGTTGTTCTCACCGAGTTTCACCTCGATGCCGCGCAGGGCGGTACCGATGGAGCCGAGCTGGAACTGGCTATCCTCGTAGCAGCAGACGGTGGCCGTGGTCTCGGTCATGCCGTAGCCATATTTCAGGTTGAGCCCCATGGCCTGGAAGAAGAGGTTCACGTCGTCGGCGAGACGGGCACCGGCCACCGGCAGGAAGCGGGTACGGCCGCCAAAGCGGGCCCGCAGCTTGCGAAACACCAGCCGCTCCGCCAGGGCAAGCTGGAGATAGAGCAGGGGGGAGGCGGACTTGCCCGCCTGGCGGGTGGCAACCATCTGCTTGCCGACCCGGGTGGCCCAGCCAAACAGGGTGCGGCGCAGGCGCGGCGCCTGGGCGACCTTGGCCTGGATCATGGCGTAGGCCTTCTCGTAGAGGCGCGGCACGGCGCACATCACGGTCGGTTGTACCTCGCCGATGACATCCATCACCTTCTGGGGGTCGCGTATGTAGACGTTCTCGGCGCCGCAATAGAGCACGTAGTAGGTCCAGGCACGCTCGAATACGTGGCTGAGCGGCAGCATGCACAGGGAGACGTCCTGCTCGCCGAGATCCAGCCGGCTGTCGTGCATCTCGAAACAGGCGGCGATGTTGGCAAAATCGAGCATGACCCCCTTGGGTTCGCCCGTAGTGCCCGAGGTGTAGATGAGGGTCAGCAGGTCATCCATGCGGTACTGCTGCTCGCGTAGCCGCAGCTCCTGCTCGCTGGGCTGATGGTTGCCCGATGAGAGGAAGGTCTGGAAGTGGCTGGCCTGCTCGCAGCCGCGCAGATCGACGCTGCCGTCCAGGGAGACGATCTGGCTGATCTCACCCGCGTTCAGCAGGTGGAGGGCCTGATCGAACTGGGGCTGCTCGCCGACGAACAGCACCTTGATACCGGCATCTTTGACGATGTAGCGCAGCTGATCCAGGGTGCTGGTGGGGTAGATGGGCACGCTGACGCCGCGGGCGGCCAGGATGCCGAGATCGGCCTGGGTCCACTCCGGCATGTTGCGGGCATAGATGCCGACCATCTCGGTGGGCTGGTGGCCGGCGCGGATCAGGGCCTGGGCACAATAGTCCATGGCCTGACCCAGAGTACGCCAGCCGATGGCACGCCATTGTCCATCCTGCTGGACGCGCAGGGCGGCCTTGTTGCCAAGGCGGGCAATGCGTTCACGCATCAGTCGAACCAGATGAAACTGCGACATCGTCAATCATCCTCACATAACAGTTGTACGCCCGCAGGGGGCTTTCAAAACCGGGCTGGAGTTTAAACTCTACTATTACAGCTTACAAGTGTTCGCCGTTTGTCCTAGATCACAAAGTCGTCAAGTCGATAGGACTCAGGCATGATGGGATCTGGGTCCGGATACGGTCAGGGAGGGGAGCTATGAGTATCAATATCAAGAGCCTCATCACGGGCACCTTGCTGGTTCTGGCGGGGGCGGGCGGCCTCTGGTATGCCCTGGGCGGGCCGACGGGGGAGGACAATCCCTGGCTGAGCGGCGCCGAGGGGTATGAGCAGGGTCAGGCGCGGGCGCTGCAAACCGGTTATCCCCTGCTCTATGTGATAGAGAGCGCCAAGTGCCGACGCTGCACCCGGCTGGATGCCCGCCTGTGGCAGGATCCCGGGATGCAATCCACCCTGGCCGAGCTGGTGAAGGTGCGCCTCAATCCGGATGCGGGGGATGGCAGCGCCCACATACTGCGCCGCTTCCCCAAGGTGGCGACGCCCCCCGGTGTCTACCTCCAGCGCCCCGGCGAGTCCCTGCGACCCGTCAACATAGACGTGAAGGAGCAGCTGATCTGGATGCCCGGCGTCACCTATGCGCGGGGCTTCTTCATGCCGCTCTCCGCCGAAGGTTTCGACGCCGTGGTACGGGTGACCTTGAGCCTCGAGGACAGTGCCATCGACAATGCCTCCCTGCCCTGAGGGACGCCGGACGGGGGAGGATGAGTGGCCGATGGGGAAGGGGGCCGAGGGTGTCCGGGCCTTAGCCGAAGTCGAACAGACGGGACATCAGCACGGCATCTTCCCGGTCAGGGCCGGTGCCGTAGTAGTCGGCGCGCCGGCAATACTCGGCAAAGCCCTCGCTCTCGTAGAGGCCGATGGCGGTGGTGTTGCCGGCCCTCACCTCCAGAAACCAGGCTTCCGCCTGCTGGGACTTGCTGCGGGCGAGGTACTCCCGAAGCAGTGCCCGTCCCAGCCCCTTGCCCTGAAAGTCAGGGTGCACGCAGATGTTCATCAACGAACTGTCTCCCGCCACCAGATCCGAGATGTAGAAACCCGCCGGGCGATCATTTACCAGCATCAGACCGTTGAGGTAGCGGGGCCCGAAGCAGGAGAGCAGGTTGGCCTGGCTCCATGGCTCCTTGTGGGCGGCCTGCTCGATGGGGTAGATGAGCGCAAAGTCGCTCTCCAGCAGGGGGCGAAAGCGGGGGCTGAGGTCAGACATGATGACTCCGGGCAGAACCCGGGCTTGCGCGGGAACGCAGGCCGGGGTGAAGAGGAAAAGGGTTGGGGCGCTGCGGGCCGGTCAGCCAGGCAGATGCTGGCGGCACTGTTGCCAGAGGGCGCGCTTGTGGGCCGCATCGGGTTTTATCGGGCAGACCAGGGCATCGGGCCAGCGGGCGTCCGGCGCCGTCAGCCAAAGCAGGGGCGGGGTGAGCCCGTCCGGCAGCGCAGCGATGAGCGAGACGTCCTTCACATCGAGGCCGAGCAGTTGGCAGAGATCTCCCAAGAGGGCCGGGACGGGCAGGGTGTCGGCCAGCAGCCAGAGCTTGCCGCTCGGGGCGGGGACGGCCACCGTGTCGAGAACGATGTCGTCCGGCTGATGGGGCGTATCCTCCGGGCCCTTCGTCTCACCCAGCAGGGCCGGGGCTCTGAGTTGCCAGCTCTGTATGCCCATCCGGGTCAGGATACGCTGACGCAGCGGGTCCAGCAGGGGATCTTGCATGGGGAAGGCTCGCTCTTGATCTGCATTGGGGTAATTTCTGATGCGCAGAGTACACTCTCGCGGCCCCTGCTGCACCCATTTGCAACTAGATGTGCGCCGCCAGGATCGCTATGTTAATCAGGTATCCCGGCCAGATGCGGCGGGGATGCACAACCAGACAGACCAACAGCGTGGGGCGGGGCCAGAGGCCGGCCGACGTCACCACGGATGATGAGCCAGCTTCGGAAGCCCTGCCTATGTCCTCTCTCGCCCAGAATACAGTTCGTACCGCCCCCATCCATGAGCGCCTGCCCAGGTTGCTGGCCGCCCTCGGGGAAGGGCTGTACGAGCGGCAGGATGCCTTGCGGCTCGGGTTGCTGGCGGCGCTGTCCGGTGAGAGCGTCTTCCTGCTGGGCCCCCCCGGCATCGCCAAGAGCCTGATCGCCCGGCGCCTCAAGCTGGCCTTTCACGATGCCCGCCATTTCGAATACCTGATGACCCGCTTCAGCACCCCTGAGGAGGTGTTCGGCCCCCTCTCCATCCAGGCGCTGAAGGAAGATGGCAAGTACCTGCGCCTGACCCAGGGCTACCTGCCGGAGGCCGAGGTGGTGTTCCTCGACGAGATCTGGAAGGCGGGCCCGGCCATCCTCAACACCCTGCTCACCGCCATCAACGAACGGCAGTTTCGCAACGGCGACAGCCAGCACCCTATTCCCATGCGCCTGCTGGTGACCGCTTCCAACGAATTGCCCGCGCCGGACAGCGGTCTGGAGGCGCTCTATGACCGCATGCTGGTGCGGATCTGGATGGACAGGGTGCAGGAGAAGTCCAACTTCCAGGCCATGCTGGCGAGCGATGGCCACTCGGGGCAGAACCTGCCCCCCTCGGTGCAGATCCACGGCGAGGAGTACCAGGCCTGGCAAGGGCAGATCGAGCAGGTGCGCCTGCCGGATGCCTGCTTCGAGCTCATCTATCAGCTGCGCCAGCAGCTCGACAGCCAGCTCGGCCACGGCTGCTATGTGTCGGATCGGCGCTGGAAGAAGGCCGTCAGGCTCATCAAGGCGAGCGCCTTCTTCAACGGCCGCGACGAGGTGGCCCCGCTGGATCTGCTGCTGTTCAAGGATTGCCTCTGGCACGACGAGGCTTCCCGCACCGCCCTGCTGGAGATGATCGGCGAGTTTTCCCGTCTCTACGGCTATCAGCAGCTCGCCATGACCCGCCAGCTGCTGACCCTGCGCGAGCAGTTCAAACAGCTGAGGGGGGCCGTGGCCCAGCGCCTCGGCTGCAAGGCGGTCAAGCGCAAGCAGTGGTTCGGTCGCCGCGCCCGCGGCACCCAGCTGCCCCTGCTCAACGCCAAGCCGTTCGGCAAGCAGGTGCATTTCCACCTGCTCACCCCGGCACCGCTCGATGGCGGGGATCCGGAACGGCTGACCGAGACCCTCACCTTCGATCGCACCCTGCTCTCCCACTGGCATCCCACCGGTGAGGCCCTGGTAGGTTGGCAGCTCGGCAACCCCAAGGAGGGTCACTACGAGCTGGTGCTCGATGATTCGCTGCGACTCCATGTGCTGGATATCCAGCGCCAACCCGTGGCCCTGGTGCTGGTGGAGCGCACCCCCATCCCGGCGCTGGTGGTCGAGCCCTGGCAGGGGGAGCTCGATGAGCTGGTCAATCAGGTGGGCCGGGTGCAGCAGAGCCTCAAGGGGCAGCGGGCCCTGTTCGATCGCCACCAGCAGCATCTGTTTATCGGGCCCCACTGGTTGCAGCAGGTGGAAGACAGCTTCTTCGTGCTGAACCGGGATCTGGATGTGCTGCGCGGCGAGCTGCTGCAGTGGCGCGAGCGCCTGCCCGGGCTGGATAGCTGATGGCTGGTCGTGCTGAAAAGACAACATTTGACGAACAAAACATGATGTCAATTATCATGTGGCAGCATGATGTTTGCCCATCATCCCGGGTGGAGAGCGCCTTATGCTAGAGATCGGCATGATGGATCTCGGGCTCCTCATCGGGGAGGGGGAGCTGGCGGGGGAGATGGCGCTCCTGCTGGCCTCTGCCCCCAAGATCTCCGAGTTTCTCAAGCGCTCCCCCCTGCAGGGCAAGCTGCTCAAGAAACGCATCCAGCACTGGAGCGAGCAGCTCGGCGAGGAGATGCGCCACAAGCAGGTGCCGGTCGCGCTGGAGCGCGAGTACCTCCTCTATCAGGCTCATCGCCAACTCCCGCTGCCCGAGCTGGTGGGCAGGCTGCCCGCCCTGCTGGAGGCGCTGGATCAACACAGCCCCTTCGCTGGCGATGCCCGCAGCCTGGCTCGCCAGATAGTGGCGCAGCCAACCGAGGGGCTGCGCCAGCTGTTCGTGGAAAAATGGCGCTCTAGCCTGGTGGGCAGCCTGTTGCAGCTGCAGCAGCAGATCGCCGAGGCGGAACGGGAGAAACAGCGTCAGGAGATAGAGGATCAGCTGCTGGCGAACCGCACCCTGGCCGATGCACTGGATCCGCACCAGATCTCGGCAGGGGGGCTCTGGGATCTGGCCCAGGGCAGCTGGCACAAGCGCAGCCTGGTGTTGGTCAAGCAGTATGCCCGCATGTTGCAGCGCGAGCCCCTGCTGACCGAGATCGCCGCCCTGCTCGGGCGCAGCGAGCGGGACAGGCGCACCGACGCCCAGGCCTTGCCGCCGGTACCCGTGCACGAACTCGAAGAGGTGCAGACCGACGATGTGCCGGACGATCTGGTGGGGGTGCATCCGGCCAGCGACCTGATGCGCTTGCTGCCGAGCGAGGCGGTGATGCTGGCGCTGCCGGAGCTGGAGCTGGAATTCTATCGCCGCTACCTGGAGCGGCGGCTGCTGAGTTATCAGTCGCGGGGCACCTTGCCGCGCCAGCGGCTGATGCTGCGAACCCCGCAGCAGGGTGGACAGGAGGTGCAACCACGAGGCCCCTTCATCGTCTGCGTGGATACCTCGGGCTCCATGGGGGGCTACCCCGAGGAGTGCGCCAAGGCGCTGTTCCTGGCGCTGCTCAAGCTGGCCATGGACGAAAAGCGGGGCTGCTATCTCATGTTATTTTCTACCGAGGTGGCGACCCTGGAGATCACCGCCGATACCGGGCTGGACAAGGCGGAGCGCTTCCTCTCCATGAGTTTTCACGGCGGCACCGATCTGGTGCCCTGTCTCGAGCAGGCCTTGGCCCAGCTGGATCAGCCGGATTTTGCCAAGGCGGATGTGCTGGTGATTTCCGACTTCATCGCCCAGAACCTGCCTCACACTCTGCTGGACAAGATGAACGTGAGACGCAGGCAGGAGACCCGCTTCCACGCCGTCGCCATGTCCCGCCACGCCAAGCAGGCGATCCTGCGGGTGTTCGACAACAGCTGGCTGCTCGACTGCGGCCTGCGCGGCCGTCTGCTCAGGCGCTGGCAGCGCAACTGAGGCTCATACCGGTTTGCGCCCGTCAGCGAGACAAGGGGTGGTGGTGCAGCCCCCGTTCGTTGACCTGCTCCTGATCCAGCAGGGGCTGGCCGCTCGGCTGGGCGATGTGAAAGCCGTGCTTGCCCCCACGCTTGACCTGATACATGGCCTGATCCGCCCGGGCCAGGGCGCTGCTGAAATCATCCTGTGGCCGGATGGCCGCTATCCCCATGCTGAGCCCCACGCTCGCCTCCCCGTTGGACAGCTCGAACGGGGTGGCGATGGCGTTGACGCACTGGCGGGCCAGGTGGCTGGTGCGGGGATCCTCGCTCGGCCAGGGCAGCAGCAGCACGAACTCGTCCCCACCTATCCGGCCAAGGGTCACCGTCTCATCGCAGCACTGTTTCAGGCGCTGGCTGAGGGCGATCAGCAGCTCGTCACCGGCGCGGTGTCCCAGGTTGTCGTTCACCTGTTTGAAGTCGTCGAGATCGATGAAGCAGATGGTCTGATGGCTCTGGGGGAAGTGGCGCTGCAGGGCGGTGCGATTGAGCAGACCGGTGAGGGGATCCCGATGGGCGAGGCGGGCGAGCTGGTGCTCGTACTCCTTCTCGTGGGTAATGTCGATGTGGGTGCCCATCACCCGGATGGGGTTGCCAGCGTCATCCCGCTCCACCACCCGGCCCCTGTCCAGCACCCAGGTGACCTTGCCATCCTTGGCCAGCATCCGATGCATCACCTGATAGAAGGGGCTCTTGCCCGCCAGGTGATCGAAGAAGGCTTGCAGCACCCGCTCCCGGTCTTCCGGGTGCAGGTGGTCGCGCCAGACGTCGAAGTGGGCGGAGAGCTCCTTGGGCTGGTAGCCCAGCATGGATCCCCAGCGCCGGTTGAAGATGACGAGCTTGCCGCTCGGCACATGGTTCTGCCAGATGCACAGACCGGTGCCGTCCATGGCGGCATCCAGCTTCTCCCTGGCATCGTCGGCAATCCGCTTCAGGCGCTCGTTTTCCAGCAACAACTTGTCATAGGCCGCCTGCAGCTCCTCGTGGCTCATCATCCTTTCATCCCTCATCTGAACCCGCCTATAGTCGATGCAGAATTTTCTTCTGTAAAGAATGAGATAATGCCATTTTCTGGAATATGCGCTGGGCATCTCGCCCGCACCCGTGCTGGGCGTGGGCGGTGAGGATGGATATGATTGGGGCAATGGGCGCATTGTCCGCGCCATCGAATGGGGAGACTGCGACGGCATGAAGATCCTGGTGAGCAGGAGTCTGTGGTTAGGGTTGGGGCTGGTCCCGCTTTCGCTCTGGGCGGCGCTTCCCCCTCTTGGTGCATCCGAATTGTCCCAGACCTTGCAACAGCTGGAAGACGACAGGCCACCCCAGCAGGTGTTTCGCACCCAGGTGGCCGCCCTTGCCGAGCAGCGGGACGGATATCCGGCGGAGGCCCAGGGGCGGATCGCCCGTCTGCAGTGCTGGGCCCAGCCCGCCGAGCGGGACGAGGATTTTCGGCGGGCGGTGCGCTTTGCCGACGAGGCGCTGAAATGGGCACGGGCCCGCAAGGACAGGGTCAGCGAGAGCGGCCTGCTCGCCTGCCGGGGCTATCATCAGCAACTGCTCGGCAACATGGAGGCTGCCGGCCAGGACTATGACGAGGCGCTGACCCTGGCGCGCCGGCTCGGGGACGAGCGGCAGCGGGCCGACATCCTCAGCCTGCGGGGGGAGATGTACTCCTATCAGGGGGAGCTGGCTGAAGGGTTGATGGAGCTGATGGATGCCCATCGGCGCTACGAGGCGCTCGGGCTGGAGGGCAAGGGGCGGGAGGTGCTCGCCAAGATCGCCAATGCTTACCGCCGGATGGGGCTCTACGAACGGGCCCAGAACTATTTCCAGGAGCTGGAGCACGACTATCGGGTGGAGGGGGACGAGGAGCATCTGGTGGATATCCATACCCAGCAGGGGCTGCTCTATGTGGAGACCGGGGACTATGAGCGGGCCCTGCCCCTGATGGCCGAGGCCGAGCTCTACTATCTCGGCCAACAACAGGAGGGAATGCTGGCCTGGACCCGGATCGAGATGGCTACCGTCCTGCTCAATCAGGGCAAGACGGAGCAGGCCATGACCAAGCTGGAACAGGCATCGGCCCTGTTGCATCAGCAAGGCAAGGGGGCGGACAGCGTGACCCGGGGCCACTGGTATATCGTCATGGCCCAGGCCCTGGATGTCATGGGCAAGCCGACCGAGGCGCTGCGCTATCTGGATCAGGCCGAGCCCATCTTCACCAAGGAGCAGAATCTGCGCTTTCTGGCCTGGGTGCACGAGGTACGGGCCAAGGTGCTGGAGCGCCAGGGGCGGATCAAGGAGGCCCTGGTCAGCCTCAAGCAATATGTGCAGATCAAGCAGGATCTCGAGAAGATGCTGCGGGAGCAGCGCTCCTTGCAGATGCGCTTCGAGTTCGATCTGGCCCGCAAGGAGCTGGAGAACCAGACCCTCAGATCCCGGCAGCAGTTGCAGGCCGAGAAGCTCAAGCAACTGCAGGAGCGACGTCACTGGCAATACCTGGTGGTGGCGCTGCTGGTGCTGGTGATGGGGATCCTGGTCATTCATCAGCGCAGCCGCACCCGCAAGATGCACCGCCTCGCCATGACCGACGAGCTGACGGGCATCCACAACCGGCGCCAGATCCAGGCCAAGGGGCGCAAGTGGTTCAACCAGGCGCGGGAGGGGGGGTCCCCGCTTAGCGTCTTGCTGCTGGACATCGATCACTTCAAGAAGGTCAACGACCGGCTCGGCCATCACGTGGGGGATTTGGTGCTCACCGCCGTGGCCCAGTGCATCGAGGAGCAGTTGCGCAGCCTGGACCGGGTGGGGCGCAACGGCGGCGAGGAGTTCCTGGTGCTGCTGCCCGACACCCGGCTTGACGAGGCGGCCGAGGTGGCGGAGCGGATCCGGTTGCAGGTCTCCCGGCTGCGTATCGAGGGGGTGCCGGCGGATCATCCCATTCACGTCAGCATCGGCTGCGCGGAGTACAACCCGGAGGATGACAACCTCGGCGAGCTGGTGCGCCGCGCCGACGAGGCCATGTATCAGGCCAAGCTGGGGGGACGCAACCGGGTGGTGAAGGCGGCCTGAGCCCGGCCTGCGTCATTGCGTTCCCGGTGACGCCGGGCTGGGTATTTTTCACTCGCGCGGGTATAATGCCGCGCAATTTTGCTTTGACTCAGGTGAGAAGACCCATGTAACGCAACGCCCCGCTTTTTCTCCACCGGTTGGCCATATGCCAGCTCGCGTGGCGCCGTTGTGTCTCTCCGGGCCTTGAGTCGAAGGCGTATCCCGGAATTATTCCCACGGTGGCCAAGGCCGCCGCTCAATAGAAGAACGCTGAATTATGTCTGCTGAATTTCTGAGTGAAGTCTCCAAGAGACGCACTTTTGCGATCATCTCGCACCCGGATGCGGGTAAAACCACCATCACCGAGAAAGTCCTGCTGTTCGGACAGGCCATTCAACGGGCCGGGACCGTCAAGGGTCGTGGATCGGGCCAGCACGCCAAGTCCGACTGGATGGAGATGGAGAAGCAGCGCGGCATCTCCATCACCACCTCGGTGATGCAGTTCCCCTACGCCGATTGCCTGGTCAACCTGCTGGATACCCCGGGTCACGAGGACTTCTCCGAAGACACCTACCGCACCCTGACGGCGGTGGACTGCTGCCTGATGGTCATCGATGCCGCCAAGGGTGTCGAAGACCGGACCCGCAAGCTGATGGAAGTCACCCGTCTGCGGGACACACCCATCCTCACCTTCATGAACAAGATGGACCGCGAAGTGCGCGATCCCATGGAGGTCATGGACGAGGTGGAGCGGGAGCTCAAGATCATGTGCGCCCCCATCACCTGGCCCATCAGCTGCGGCAAGTCCTTCAAGGGGGTCTACCACCTCTATAAGGACGAGACCTATCTGTACCAGAGCGGTCAGGGCCACACCATCCAGGAGAAGCGGGTGGTGAAGGGGCTGAACAACCCCGAGCTGGATGCCGCCATCGGCGAAGATCTGGCGGCGCAGCTGCGCGGCGAGCTGGAGCTGGTGCAAGGCGCCTCCCCGGAGTTCGACCACGAGGCCTTCATCGCCGGCGAGATGACCCCGGTCTTCTTCGGTACCGCCCTTGGCAACTTCGGTGTCGACCACATGCTTGATGGCCTCACCGACTGGGCACCGGCGCCCATGCCGCGCAAGGCCGAGAGCCGTGAAGTCGAGGCCACCGAGGAGAAGTTCTCCGGCTTCGTGTTCAAGATCCAGGCGAACATGGACCCGAAACACCGTGACCGCATCGCCTTCATGCGCGTGGTGTCAGGCACCTACTCCAAGGGCATGAAGATGCGCCACGTGCGCATCGGCAAGGATGTGAACATCTCCGACGCCGTTACCTTCATGGCCGGTGATCGTGAGCAGGCGATCGAGGCCGTGGCGGGCGACATCATCGGCCTGCACAACCACGGCACCATCCAGATCGGCGACACCTTCACCCAGGGTGAGGATCTCAAGTTCACCGGCATCCCGAACTTCGCCCCCGAGCTGTTCCGCCGCATCCGCCTGCGCGATCCCCTCAAGCAGAAGCAGCTGCTCAAGGGGCTGGTACAGCTCTCCGAAGAGGGGGCCGTGCAGGTGTTCCGCCCGCTCATCAGCAACGACCTCATCGTCGGTGCGGTCGGTGTGCTGCAGTTCGACGTGGTGGTCTCGCGCCTCAAGAGCGAGTACAACGTCGAGGCCCTGTACGAGGCGGTCAACGTCTCCACCGCCCGCTGGGTGGAAGGGACAGACGTCAAGAAGTTCGAGGAGTTCAAGCGCAAGAACGAGGTCAACCTGGCCCTCGATGGTGGTGACAACCTCACCTACATCGCGCCGACCATGGTCAACCTGCGCCTGGCCCAGGAGCGTCACCCCGACGTCCTGTTCCGCCAGACCCGCGAGCACTGATAGCCGTTCGCAAGCCTCGAAGGCTGACGATAGACAAGACCCCGCTTCGGCGGGGTCTTTTGCTATGGGCGCTTTTTGGGGGGAAGACGCGCCCCGTTCCGCGCCCCGTTCGGGGTTGATTGATGAATAAAAACAAAGGATAAGTGATTTAAATTTCAATCATGGAGAGAGATATGTCCGTCACCCTGCCCGTCGAGGCACAGTTCGCTGCCTACAATGCCCACGATCTCGAGGCCTTTCTGGCCTGCTTTGCCGAGGATTTCAAAGGCTACCGCATGCCGACGGAAAGCCCAACCACCGTCGGCAAGGGGGCGCTCAGCGCCTTCTACGCCGAGCATCGCTTCAACAACCCGGCCCTCAAAGCCGAGCTGTTGTCGCGTACCGTCATGGGCAACAAGGTGTTCGATCACGAGAAGATCCACGGCCTCTCCCCCGACCCTATCGAGAGCGTGGCGGTGTTCGAGGTGGAAAACGGCCTTATCCAGACCGCCTGGTTCTATTTCCCCGCCTGAGGATGGCTGGCTTGGCGGGCCTCCTGGCGACAAAGCTGATATAAGGGGAATTCATGGGCGGTTCGCTTGCCCATCACTATGACAACAAGGAGTTTTTTTCATGCTTGGACGCATCACCAACCTCTTCCCGCTCTGGGCCCTGTTATTTTCCCTGCTGGCCTATTGGCAGCCGGGACTGTTCGTCGGTCTCAAGGGGGAGATAGTCACCCTGCTGACCATCATCATGCTGGCCATGGGGCTGACCCTCAGCCCCCAGAATTTCCTCGACGTGGCGCGCAACAAGAAGGCCATCGGCCTCGGTCTGGTGCTGCAGTTCAGCGTGATGCCGCTGGCGGCCCTGCTGGTCAGCCTGCTGCTGGGTTTTGATGGGGAACTGACCGTGGGCATGGTGCTGGTGGGCAGCGTCGCCGGGGGAACCTCCTCGAACGTCATGTGCTATCTCGCCAAGGGGGATGTGGCCCTCTCCATCACCATGACCGCCCTCTCCACCCTGCTGGGGGTGGTGATCACTCCCCTGCTGGTACAACTGCTGGCGGGCAAGAGCGTCGATGTACCCGTGCTGGACATGTTGCTGAGCCTGGTCAAGATAGTGCTGATCCCCGTGGTGTTCGGGGTGCTTGCCAATGTCTTCCTCTCCTCCCTGACCGCGCGGATCGAACCCGTGCTGCCCCTGGTCTCCATGGTGGCCATCGTCATGATCATCGCCATCGTGGTGGCGCTCAATGCGGGCCAGTTCGCCACCATAGGGCCGATCGTGGCGCTGGCGGTGATCCTGCACAACGGCATCGGCATCACCGCGGGCTACTGGATCAGCCGCTGGCTCGGGTTCGAGGAGCGGATCTGCCGCACCGTCGCCTTCGAGGTGGGCTTGCAGAATTCGGGACTGGCCACGGCGCTGGCGATGAAGTTTTTCACTCCTGCATCGGCCATGGCTGGCACATTGTTCTCTGTCTGGCACAACTTGTCCGGTTCCCTGCTGGCCGGATTCTGGGCTAAGCGCCCCCTCGCGGCGGACAAGGGATTGAAAGAGACGACGGCCTGATCTGGGCCCGAAATTGTGAAGCGGGAGGGCTGAAACCCCTGCGCGCCTTTGCTGCAAAATGACAAGACCCCGCCACGGCGGGGTCTTTTTGTGGTGGGCTCCCCCTTTCTAGACTTGAGGGAAACCGGGCCTGGGATGCGGGTGCCTGACATCGGGCTAGAAGGCGCGCAGCAGCCTGGCCGGATTGCCGGCATAGGTGCCGGGGATAGTGATGTCGCGAGTCACCACGGAACCTGCCCCGATGACGGCGCCCTTGCAGATCCGCACCGGCAATATGGTGGCGTTCGAGCCGATGGAGACCTCGTTCTCGATGTGGGTGCGGCCCCAGTTCGCAGAGTCCGGATCCGGGGCACCGCCCTGAAACAGGTCATTGGCAAACATGACCCCGTGGCCGATAAAGCAGCGCTCACCTATGGTCACCTGCTCACAGATGAAGCTGTGAGACTGGATCCGGGTCCCGCGCCCTATGCTGACGTTGGCCTGGATCTCCACGAAGGGGCCGATGAACACCTCGTCGGCCAAGGTGCAGCCGTAGAGGTTGACGGGTTCCACTATGGTCACCCGCTCGCCGAAGCGCACATCCTGCACGCCCACGCATCCCCGCGTCGGTTCATTCATGCAATGCCCCTGATTTCAACGTCAACACCATGCAGATCTCGCAGGCGTCGTGACCCGTGTTGCCAAGCGGCCCCGGCAGGTGATCGAAGCCGAGAGATTCATAGAGCGCGGTGGCTTCGCGCAGCACGGCGGTGGTCTCCAGATAGCAGCGCCGGTAGCCCAGGGCATTGGCCTCGGCGAGTGCCTGCAGCACCAGCCGCCGTCCCAGCCCCAGCCCGCGCAGGGCGGGCAGGAAGTACATCTTCTGCAGCTCGCACACATCCTCCATGCCCGCCAGGGGGGCGATGCCGCCGCCGCCGAGAATGGTACCGTCCGGCCCCTCGATGACCCAGTAACGGCTGCGCTCCCCCTGATAGGTCTCATGGAGAAAATCGAGATTGGGATCCGCGACGCCGTAACCCTTGTCGGCGGTGAGACCGTATTCGGCGGAGACGGCGCGCACCACGGCGGCGATATGGGGATTATCGGCCTCTGTGATGGGACGAATGCGATAACCCTGCTGGCGGCGGGCCCGGGAGAGGGCGCTGCGATAGAGGCGCAGTCCTTCCCAGAGTTGCTCACGCTCCACCGGGCTGAGCTGGGCCAGGGCCTCGGCGGTGGCGCTGTCCATCTCCTGATGCAGGGCCAGCAACTGGGACTGGCCGGCGATGGTGAGGCGCGCCTCCTTGCTGCGTCCGTCAGAGGGGTGGGGGTGCCAGCCGATGAGGTCGCGATCGGCCAGGCGGGCAAGGGGGCGGCTGGCGTTGGATTTGTCGATGCGCAGCCGCTCCGCCAGTTGCTGGTTGGTGGCGGGGCCGTTTTCCAGCTCGATCAACAGGTGAGCCTCCAGCGGGGAGAGGGCCAGGGCGCCGCACTGTTGGGAGAGCATGCCGAGTTCGCGGACGAGATCGCGGGAGAGGGCGCGCAGGGGTCGGGGATCCATCGGTGATTGTCCTTGTTTGGTTGTCATCAGCAACCAATATAGCAATGTAGTTGTCTCTAGCAACTTGTTTTTTGGCGAAATGATGGACTATGGGGACGGGCAGGAGAGCGCGGGCATAAAAAAAGGGCCCGGGAGTGGGGCCCAAACATTGGAAACCTGCACCAGGGCGCAGATCCCATCCTTGGTCAGGAAGATGGCCTGACACTTGCGCGTCGGCAGAGTGCAGGCCAGTGAGTTTGTCGGCGCTTCACAGCCGCTCCGTTAGCCCGGGGATCCGCCCGGCCGTGGTGTCGGCCGCCTGGGTCAGATCAGCTCGGCCAGCATGGTGTCGGCGTAGGGCAACAGGGGTTCGGCCTTCTTCACTCTCTCCAGATAGTCCGGGTTGGCGATGAGGGGGCGACCGATGGCGACGAGATCGAAGCGGTCTGCCTTGATGGCGTCGGCCGCGCTTTCGGCGCTGTAGTTGCCGACTCCGACCAGGTGGCCGTCGTAGTGGGCGCGCAGGTAGTCGGAGGCGCGGCCATCCAGGTAGTCGAAGGTGAGGCTGTCATCGAAGATGCCGAGGTGCACATAGGCCAGGGTGCGGCCATTGAGCTCGGCCAGCAGGTGATCGAACACGGCGCGGTCGCGAGCATCGCCATCCAGGTGCACATAGGCACCGGGGGAGAGGCGAATGCCCACCCGCTCGCCGCCGATACGGGCCGAGATGGCATCGACCACCTCCAGGGCGAAGCGGCTCATGTTCTCCGGGGTGGCGCCGTAGGCATCGGTGCGCAGGTTGCTGGCGTGGTGCAGGAACTGATCGATGAGGTAGCCGTTGGCACCGTGGATCTCCACCCCGTCGAAGCCCGCCTCGATGGCGTTGGCGGCGGCCTGGGCGTAATCCTCGATGAGTTGCAGTATCTCGGCCACCGTCAGGGCGCGGGGCACCTGATAAACCAGCTCGCGCATGCGCGGCACAGTGCCGTCATGGGCGATGGCGGAGGGGGCCAGCACCTCGCCCTGATGGAAGAAGGGGTGGGAGAGGCGACCCACGTGCCACAGCTGGGCGAAGATCTTGCCACCCCTGGCATGTACGGCATCGGTGACCTGTTTCCAGCCAGCGATCTGCTCGGGGCTGTAGATCCCCGGCGTGTTGGGATAACCCTGGCCGTCCGGGCGAATGATGGTCGCCTCGGAGATGATGAGGCCGATGTCGGCACGGCGCGCATAGTAGGCGGCCATCTGTGCGGTGGGAACCAGACCCGGTCCCGCCATGCAGCGGGTCAGGGGGGCCATCATGAAGCGGTTGGCCAGGGTCAAGGTGCCGTTGAGGCGATAGGGTTGAAACAGGGTATCCATGGTCAGCATCCTGGGAAGTATCATTCTTGAACGTGCATTCAAGACGCTTTTTGGTTTGCGTGCAAGTATTTTTTGAGCGAGCATTTAACGGCCATTGGTCTTGCATGCCCCCTCGGGGTAAACTTGCCGCCTTTTTTTGCCCCGACCAGGGGCCCTCTCAATGGAGAACCCATGCGCATTGCCGAGTTCGACCGGGACCATGTCCTGCGAAGTGCCATGGCGGCGTTTCGTGCCAAAGGGTATGCCAAGACCACCATGCAGGAGCTGGTGGCGGCCACCGGTCTGCATCCGGGCAGCCTCTACGCCGCCTTTGGCAACAAACGCGGCCTGCTGCTGGCGACGGTCGATCACTATGTGCAGGAGAAAGGCGTCGAGCGCCGCCACCGCCTGGAGAGCGCCGGCCCCCTTGCCGGCCTGCACGCCTATCTCAACCAGCTGGTGGATGACGCCCTGCAGGGCTCCTGCCTAGTGACCCGCACCCTGATGGAGCTGGCGGAGCAGGATGAGGAGATCTACCTGCGCTGCAAGGTCATCTATGGGGAGCTGGAGCAGGATCTCGCGGCGCAGTTGCTGCGGGCCCGCGAGCAGGGGGAGCTTGCGGCCGGCTGCGACATTCCCACCCTGACCGCCTTCTTGCAGGTCAATATCCAGGGGATCATCACCTTCGCCCAGTGCCGTCCCGACCGGGCGCTGCTGGATGGCGTCATCAACCAGCTGATGGCGTCCCTGGCCTCTCGCTAAGCGCTGCTAATCTGTCGTCACCGGCCTCTTCGACGGATTTTTCCCCCATCCCTTGCTCTCGCTGCCAGCCTCTTCCATCTTGATGGGACTGTGTCAGGGAGCAAGCAAACATGGCCAAACCATCCAAGTCCCGGGCGATGCTGCAACACTTCACCGCCCCCCGTCTCTCCATCGCGGAACGCTTCGCCGCCGGCAAGGCCCTGCGCGAGCAGATCCCCCGTGAATCCCATGCCCTGCTGCCCGAACCTGCCCCCGGGCGGGATCCCATCGCCGTGCTCAAGGCCCAGGCCCTGACCCGCCTGGCGCAGCTGGTGCCGGTGCGCCATGCCCGCATGCAGGAGTCCCCCTTCGCCTTCCTGCGCGGGGCGGCGGCCATCATGGCAGGGGATCTGGCGGCGACCCCCAGGACAGGGCTGATGGTACAGGCCTGCGGTGACATGCACGTGGCCAACATCGGCCTCTATGCCAGCGCCGAGCGCAATCTGGTGCTCGCCATCAACGACTTCGACGAGACCCACCTCGGCCCCTGGGAGTGGGATCTCAAACGCCTCGCCGCCAGCGCCCTGGTGGCGGCCCAGTACCTGGGGGCCGATCCGGCGCGTCAGCGGGAGGCCGCCAGCAGAGTGGTGGCCGGTTATCGCACCAAGCTGCGGGAGTACGGCAAGATGGGGTTTATGGAGGTCTGGTACGACAGGCTGGATCAGGCCTCGGTGCTGGACGCCTTCTCCGCCGATGCCCACAAGCGGGTGGAGGCCTCTTTCGCCAAGGCGCGGGGTCGCGACCATTTGCAGGTGCTCGACAAGATGACGGATCTGGTGGATGAGCAGCACCGGATCCGCGAGATCCACCCCTTCGTCATCCGCGAGACCCACACCGAGGACGGGGAGCCGGTCTACGAGGTGCTCGGAGAGCTGCTGGAGGCCTATCTCGCCTCCCTGCCGGCGGACAGACGCATCCTGCTCAAGCGTTACCGGATCCTGGACGTGGTGCGCAAGGTGGTGGGGGTGGGCAGCGTGGGCACCCGCTGCTGGGTGATCCTGCTGAGCGGGGCCGATGACGACGACCCTCTGTTTTTGCAGGTCAAGGAGGCGCAACCCTCGGTGCTGGCACCCTATTTCGACTCGGAGGCGGAGAGCGGCAGTCAGGGGCAGCGGGTGGTGCGGGGCCAACGCCTCATCCAGGGCTCCCCCGACATCTTCCTCGGCTGGTGCGAGCTGCGGGGGCGCCACTTCTACGTGCGCCAGCTGCGGGACATGAAGGGGGGCATCGACATCACCCCGGGCGTGGTCAAGCCGCGCCACTTCGTCGAATATTGTCAGCTCTGCGGCTGGGCGCTGGCCCTGGCCCACGCCAAGTCGGGAGATGCAGCGCGCATCGCCGGTTACCTCGGCAAATCGACCGTGATGGACGAGGCCATCGCCGATTTCGCCGTGGCCTATGGGGAGCGTACCCGGGAGGATCACGCCCGCCTGCTGGCCGCCATCGCCAGCGGCGACCTGCCGGTGGCGAGTGAGGCGCGTTGAGTGCAATTTGCGCCCTTCTTTCCTTGCGGAAGAGGGGCTGGGGCTGCTCTCTTTGCTAACCCGGTTCTTGATTGACCAGCTCTCGCATCAACTCCTTTAGCCAGATAAGAGCCGGTTGCTGGGCGTGGTGATAGGGAGTGTGCCAGACGCAGCCTGTTGCCCTAACCCGGCTCCTGATTGACCAGCTCCCGCATAAGCTCTTTTAGCCAGATAAGGGCCGGTTGCTGGGCGTGGACCGGATGCCAGACGCAGTTGAGGTGATAATCCGGCACGTCCGTCGGCAGTGGCAGGCTCTTGAGGGGCCAGTGGTCGGCCAGCAGTTCCGCCACCTTGCGGGGCAGCACCAGCAGGTGATCGCTCTGGCTGACGATGGCGGCGGCAGACATATAGCTCTGGCTGTTGACCGAGATGGTGCGCGCCAGCCCCAGGCTTTGCAGAAACTTGTCGAGGCTCGCCTCCGAGGTGCCAAGGGGCGAGTGGAACACATGGGGCATGTCGACCAACTGTGTGAGCGTGATGCACTCCTCCGGCAGCTCGCGGGTGGCGCGCACCAGCCCGGCCAGGGGCTCGGTGAGCCAGGTCTCCTTGCCCAGATATCCCGGCACCTGCATGTACTCGTCAAACCCCAGCACCAGATCGATTTCGCCGCTGGCGAGCTCCGCCTCCGGCAGGTTGTCGCGCAGGATGCGGATCTCGATGGTGACCCCGGGCGCCAGGGTTTTGAGGCGCGAGATGAGCGGCGGGATCAGCACGCACTCCACGTAATCCGTGGTGCAGAGCACGAAGCGGCGTTTGGAGTGGCGGGGCTCGAACTCCTCCTCGTCGCTGAGCTGCTGCTCCAGCAGCCGCAATACCTGCTGCACCCCCAGGTGCAGGCGCTGGGCGCGGGGGGTGGGCAGCATCCCCTGGGGCGTGCGCACCAGCAGCGGATCGCCGAAGAAGGTGCGCAGCCGGCCGAGGGAGTGGCTCATGGCGGGCTGGCTGATAAACAGCGCCTCCGAGGCGCGGGTGACGCTGCCCTCTGTCATCAGGGCGTCAAAGGCGAGCAGCAGATTGAGGTCGAGCTGGTGCAGTTTCATGGGGGGATTATTCACGCCATTTATGGGATGATTAATCCTATTCATTTGATTGATGTGGATGCAACTTCTTACACTGCGACCACTCAGATTTTCTGCGGGTGCGCCAGGCGGTTGCGTAGCCGACGACAAGCCGGTGGGCCAGGAAGCGGTGAGTGCGCTCGTCAGCGCATGAACCGCCTCCCCATCAGCCCGTTTCCCCATTCCCCGTGATGCGCGTGTCGCCATCAGGGCCTGCAAGGATATTGCGATGAGCATCAACACCTTCAACACCACCCCGGCCAGCGATGGCTTCACCATGCCCGCCGAGTGGGCGCACCAGCAGGCCGTCTGGATGATCTGGCCGTTCCGCCCGGACAACTGGCGTGAGGCGGGTCGCTTCGCCCAGAGCACCTTTGCCAAGGTGGCGGACGCCATCGGTGGCGCCACCCCGGTCTTTATGGGGGTGCCGGCCCAGTTTATGGCGCAGGCGCGTGCCATCATGCCCGCCCACGTCACCCTGGTGGAGATGAGCAGCGATGACTGCTGGGCTCGCGACTCAGGCCCGACCGTGGTCACCAACGCCGCCGGCGAGTGCCGCGGGGTGGATTGGGGCTTCAACGCCTGGGGCGGCTTCAAGGGCGGTCTCTACCACCCCTGGAACCAGGACGAAGAGGTGGCCGCCAAGATGCTGACCCAGCACGGCATGAGCCGCTACGACGCGCCGCTCATCCTGGAAGGGGGCTCCATCCACGTGGATGGCGAGGGTACCTGCATGACCACCGCCGAGTGCCTGCTGAACGAAAACCGCAACCCGCACCTGAGCAAAGCGCAGATCGAAGGGTTGCTGCGCGACTATCTGGGCGTGAAGAGCTTCATCTGGCTGGACGAAGGCGTCTACCTGGATGAGACCGACGGCCACATCGACAACATGTGCTGCTTCGTGCGCCCGGGTGAAGTGGCCCTGCACTGGACCGACGACGAGACCGACCCCCAGTACGCCCGCTCCCTGGCCGCCTTGAAGGTGCTGGAAGCCGTGGTGGACGCCAAGGGTCGCAAGCTGAAAGTGTGGAAACTGCCCCAGCCGGGCCCGCTGTTCTCTACCGCCGAGGAGTCCGACGGGGTGGAGCAGGGCAGCGGCGTGCCGCGCGAGGCGGAAGGTCGTCTGGCTGGCTCCTACGTCAACTTCCTCATCACCAACGATCGCATCGTCTACCCGCTGCTGGATGCCGCCACCGATGGCGAAGCCCAGCGCATCCTGGAAGAGATCTTCCCGGCGCACAAGGTCATCGGCATACCGGCTCGCGAGATCCTGCTCGGCGGCGGCAATATCCACTGCATCACCCAGCAAATTCCTTCCGGTCAGTAAGCTGACCGAAGAGTGTAGAAATTCAAAACCCCACGCCGTGGGGTTTTATCTCTTGATGACATGATGGTCGCAGGCGCTGATGTGGCGATCATCATGACAAACAGTCACCCTTTTGCAGGAGATCCCCATGATCGCCAAAATGGTAGATGTCACCGAGGTTTCCATTGCCGAGCTGCGCGGTGCGCTCGAAGCAGGCCGCACCACCGCGGTTGAACTGGTCGAGGCTTATCTCGCCCGCATTGCCGCCTATAACGGCCCCGAGACCGACACCAAGCTGAACGCCCTGGTGGTAAGCAATCCCGATGCACTGAAAGAGGCGCAAGCCTCCGATGCGCGCCGCGCCCGTGGCGAGACCCTGGGGCCGCTCGACGGCATCCCCTACACCGCCAAGGACAGCTACCTGGTCAAGGGGCTGACCGCCGCCTCCGGCAGCCCTGCGTTCAAGGATCTGGTCGCCCAGCGCGATGCCTTCACCGTGGAGCGGCTGCGCGCCGCCGGCGCCATCTGCCTCGGCAAGACCAACATGCCCCCCATGGCCAATGGCGGCATGCAGCGCGGCGTCTATGGCCGCGCCGAGAGCCCCTACAACCCTGACTACCTGACCGCGCCCTTTGCCTCCGGTTCCTCCAACGGCGCCGGTACCGCCACCGCCGCCAGCTTCTCCGCCTTCGGTCTGGCGGAAGAGACCTGGTCGAGCGGCCGTGGCCCGGCCTCCAACAACGGTCTCTGTGCCTATACCCCGTCCCGCGGTGTCATCTCGGTGCGCGGCAACTGGCCGCTGACCCCGACCATGGATGTGGTGGTGCCCTACGCCCGCACCATGGCCGATCTCTTGGAAGTGCTCGACGTGGTAGTGGCCGATGATGTTGACACTCGCGGGGATCTGTGGCGCCTGCAGCCCTGGGTCAAGATCCCCAAGGCCTCCGAGGTGCGCCCGGCCTCCTATCTCGAACTCGCCGCCAAGCCCGATGCCCTCAAGGGCAAGCGCCTCGGCGTGCCTCGCATGTTTATCAACAAGGATGAACTGGCTGGCACCAGCGAGCATCCCGGCATCGGCGGCCCGACCGGCCAGCGCATCCATACCCGCGCGTCGGTAATTGCCTTGTGGGAACAGGCCCGTCAGGCCCTGGAAGCCGCTGGCGCCGAGGTGATCGAGGTGGACTTCCCGCTGGTTTCCAACTGCGAAGGGGACAGACCCGGTGCGCCGACCGTGTTCAATCGCGGTATCGTCTCGCCAGAGTTCCTCAATGACGAGCTGTGGGAGCTCTCCGGCTGGGCGTTCGATGACTTCCTGCGCGCCAACGGCGATCCCAAGCTCAACAAATTGGCCGATGTAGATGGGCCCCAGATCTTCCCCCACGATCCGGGCACCTTGCCGAACCGCGAGGGCGATCTCGCCGCCGGCATGGACGAGTACGTCAAGATGGCCAAGCGCGGTCTCAAGCGCTTCGACGAAATCGCCTCGGTGCCGGACGGCCTGCGCGGCCTGGAGCAGACCCGCAAGCGGGATCTGGAAGAGTGGATGGACGAGCTCGGACTCGATGCCGTGCTGTTCCCGACCGTTGCCGACGTCGGCCCGGCGGATGCGGATGTGAATCCGGCCTCCGCCGATATCGCCTGGAGCAACGGCATCTGGGTCGCCAACGGCAACCTCGCCATTCGCCATCTCGGCGTGCCGACCGTCACCGTCCCCATGGGGGTAATGGCCGATATCGGCATGCCGGTGGGCCTGACCTTCGCCGGCCGCGCCTATGACGACAACAAGCTGCTGCGGGTCGCCTCGGCCTTCGAGTCCACCGGCAACAAGCGCAGGGTGCCGCCGCGCACCCCGCCGTTGGGTTGATTGTCGGCTTGTACTAAATAGCTTTGGTTAGTCTGGTAACTTAATAAAACCACCTGTCGTACGGGTGGTTTTATTTTTTTTTCTGAAACTTTAAATGTAAATAATATTATTTAATTTATAGGTTGTTTGGTGCTGTGTATTTGTCATTCTCACCATATCTGGCAAGTATTAAATTTGCTTATGTTAATTCAACAAAAAAAGGACGACCTACTCGCCCTTTCCCATGGATTTTACTTGAGAGACCTAACCTCACCAAAATAAGCATTAAAAAGGTGCAATGACAGCTATGGCCAGCGGGTCTGGCTGCTGAATCGAAGATACTTGGCCATAAGTTTTTCAATTCACTGGAGAGTAGTTTTTTACCCTTGAAGGTTGAATATACCTCATAAATATCAGAGTAGCGTATTGACATGGTTGAGTTCCCACGGCGATATGAGATCTTATCTTCCCCAATTTTAGTGACTGTCGATGTACCTCCACCTGGGTTGCTGAACACGGTTCCAACAGGAATAGCTGTTTGTATTAAGTTGGCTAACTGACTTGATGTTGTTGGCATTGTGTTGAACATTCTCATATCCTGTGTAGTTAATGTGAGGATGGCATTGTTAATTCGACTTGAATCTAAAAATTAAAAAATGCATATGCAATGAATGTAAAGCTAACAATATATGTTGGTGTTATATCATAGGGCCACAGGTTCGGATAGCGAAGCGAATTCAGACGGTCATGAAAGGGCTGATGAATATCAGTAGTATTAACGGTTTTGCACTTGGCTAAAACAATCTCGATTCAGAAGGAAAGCCCATGATCATAGCTCGCACTAGTGGCGTCCTACCGACACCAGCAATGGGTGGATGTCCAATATTGTCTGGAGCAGGCTCGGCACACCTTGTCTGTTTTCTTGACGCTTTGTTACCCGGGGCGCCGAGACTTGAGTGAAATTCTCATCACCTTATGATCCGGTTCACTTTTAATATCAACCTCAGACCAACCCAACGATTGATAAAGTGTCGGGACATTTGTATACGCATAGAGATAGTTTTGTGACGACCCTAACAACTGTGATGCACCGGCATTTATTAGTTGGCTGGCAATACCTTTACCCCGGTATTCGGCACTGACAAAAACGGCATTGATCCAGATGGCATCACCGTTATGATGGGGTTCCTTGAAGCTAGAGTAAGCTAGACCACCCATCACCACATCATTCATTACCGCAACGAGAGCGGGCGGTAAGTTCGCATCTTTTGTGTAAGCATCACAAAGCCGAAAGTCTGGCCATTCGGATTGAAATAACTGTTCTAGTCGCGATAAATAGGGCGACTTTTCTCCACAAGGAATCGGTTCAATGTTATGTGGGTTTGTCATATCTCTCCAAAGGGCCGTAGGGTCAAATAGTGAATCCTATTCGGACGATCGCGATAAGGGATTATTGCTAGGAGCCCGTTGGTATCCAAGGTTTCCTGTTTGTCTTGCCATCACATCGTTCGCGGTAAACGAACGATTACTCTACGCTAATCATTCCCTTATGGCAGATGTTTCATTCACTGTATTTTGGTATTTACCTCCCCCTCGTCCCCAACCCTTCTCCCACGTGGGGGGAAGGGGTAAAAATGCTTCGCTGATCTGGTCTGGCAATCAAGCTTGGAAATGGCGCCCTCGATCTCGGGAGAGGAACCGGGTGAGACACTGCTTTCCACCTACAGCCTTCCAATTTTTCCCTTAATTGCTCCGCGACTTCACCCAGACTTCACACAAGCGCATTTTTCCCTCACAAATCCCTCGTATCTTCTGCTCACTGCTTAGAGGGCCCGCGATGCCACAAGGGCCTAGGGTCGGATATTGGGAAGGAGCAACAATATGAAGAGTTGGATCAAGGTGGGATTGGCGGGCTGTCTGGTACTGGTGGCGGGCCTCTGGGGCGGTAGCGTGCGGGCGGCGGAGATGCCCCTTGGCACAGATGGCATCGCCCTGCCGGGGCAGATAGTCACCCGGGCTGCACTCCCGATGGACACCTATGTTCAGACTCTGGAGAATCTGCTCTCGGTTGCTGCCGGGCGCAGCACCCCAGGGCGTGAATAGCGGCGGTTCTAATCCAGAGTCATGGCGGTGACTGCGTGGCATAAGGGCATCATGTCACGCAGGGTTGGGTTGAGGATCACCCCAGTCCGGGTTGGTCACTGCGTTTGATACTGCGCATCACCCCAGTCCGGGCTTATTACTGCGCCTGATATTGGGCATCCAGCCAGGCGAGGGCCGCTTGGTGGTCGTTGAATGCCTGAATATGGCCCGGTTGGCTGGGGGACATGCAGGAGAGGGCGATGTGATGGAAGACCTTGGCCGAATAGAGGGAGGCGATGGCGACCAGATTTTTCTGGCCAAGCCACTCATAGGTATCCTGCAAATGGTGCAGCGCGGACTGTATCACCCCCTGATGCTGGCGATGGTCCACCAGGGCGCAGAAACGCTGCCCGTCGAGACTGCTCACCACGCGCTTTATCTCCGTCACCCACGCCAGCATCCCCTCTTCATTGAAAGGGCCGATCAGCTCGCAGATGACCAGGTTTCCCTGCACATCGAAGATGAATTCACCGTGTTTTTTATCAAAGGACATACAACATTCTTATCCATGATCATGGGGCTGCGAGATGATAGGGAGTCATGCCCCTTGCATCAATATCCGGATGAGGGGCTTGGTCATGGGCTGTCATGTCGTGTTGACACACGATGACGAAGGGGACTTGTTCGTGGTGCCGGCGGGCCCACGCACAAAGAGGTGCGTTCAGGAGGGGGCCGGGCATGGTGGTTTCCCGCCTCTGCCTGATTGTCAGTGAAGACCTTGGCTCCCCCAGACAGCTGGTAAGGGGAATGAGAGTGCTGCACAGGTGGGGGGAACCCAGGCCCAGCCCCAGCGTCTGGCCGCGTCTGGCCGCGTCTTGGCGCCGTGACGGGTCGGCTGCCGGGCCCTGATTGATAGCCTGGGGCATCAATGCTGTTCAATCCGGGCCTCCCTTTTATAAGATGGGCCTCTCCCTTGCCTCGCAGCGACCCGGCCTTTCACCTATGCAAGTTACGCAAGACGCACAACCCGACTCCCTCACTCGCCTCAAGCAGGCCTTCGTCACCGGCATGTGGGCGTCCCTTGCCAGCATCATCATCGGCTTCGCCTTCAAGGTGTGGCTGGCGCAGTGGGTGGCGAAGGGGGATCTGGCGCTGTTCAACAGCGTGGTGGATTTGATCTCCCTGTCGCTCATCCTGATGACCGGCTTTCGCTCCTCCATGGTGGTGAGCTACTCCCAGACCCGAAACGATCGGGACATCATCAACATTTTCCGCTACTTCCTGATTGGCATGGTGCTGCTCACCTGGGGCGTCGTGATCCCCTATATCAAGCACGGGCTCCATATCCGGGCCGAGTATCTGCAACTGGTGGGGATCATCTTCGGGCTGGGGCTCAAGATCTACTTCACCAATCTGGTGGCCATGTACCGGATGTACGAGATCTCGAACCGGGTCACCTGGCTGGAGCCGCTCGCCAACGCCCTGATGTTCGGGATCTGCTATTTCGGTCTCGGGCTGGATGCGCTCGGCTCACTGTTCTACGGGCTGACCTTCTCGTCGCTCGGCATCGCGGGCTACATGTATCTGCACCGGCGCCGGGCCATCGCCACCCGACCGCTGGCGAAAGTCGCGCTCGGCCCCGAGATGCGCAGCTATGTGAAGAAGAGCTTCACCGCGTCCCTCGAGGCGGGGGCCAGTATCCTGATGATCTACATCACTGTGCTGCTCACCATACGCCACTTCAGCCTCGACGAGCTGGGGGATTTTCAGGTAGTGGTGCGTCCCATCTTCACCTATATGACCCTGTTGTTCGTCTTCCCCATCTACCGCTTCGTGCTGCCGGAATTGGCGGTCAATCTGCGCAGTGGAGATCACCGCCAGATCCGGCTGATCCGTAGCTGGATATTCCGTCTGAGTGCTATGGTCAGCATAATATTCTTTACAGTTATGCTGTTGGCGGGCAAGTCGCTGGTATTGCTGCTGTTCCCCGCCGACTATGTGGGGGCCGTGCCCGTACTGTTCCACTTCTCCATCTTCTTTATCTTTATGATGCTCAACGGCTATCAGCTCGCCTATATCAAGGCCCACGGCCACTTCACCCAGAGCCTGATCATTCGCCTGGTGGGCATAGTGGCCCTGGTGGCGGCCTACTACCTGGTGGCCGAGTTCACCGCCAACGTGGTGGCCATCATAGTGGCGCTGGGCCTGGGCTATCTGGCGATGTTTATCCTCTCCACCCTGGCGGAGCGGCGGATCCTCAATGCCCTGCCGCCCGAGCCACTCCCCCAGCCCTCGTGATATCGGGATAAGAGCAATAAAAAACGCCCAATCGGGCGTTTTTTATTGGGGATGGATGCTGAAGCTGAGGCTTTGCTCTTCCCCGGTTCTGATCCCCTTGTTGATGACAAGAGGGCTCAGAGCCTAGCGCTTGCCCTTGCCACCCTTGTTGCCAGAGAGCGCCTGCTTTCTGGCCTTCTGTTTCTGGGCTCCCTTGCTGCTGCGGCGCGGTGCGGGATCGAAGCGGGTCAGATCGGGCTCGAAGCCCGGGAACCACTGCTGGGGCAGCCGGGTATCGAGCACGGCTTCCACTTTTTCGAGCTGAGGCACGTCGTCCGGGCTCAGCAAGGTGATGGCGAGCCCCTTGTTGCCGGCGCGGCCGGTGCGCCCGATGCGGTGCACGTAATCCTCCGGCTGATAGGGGAACTCCAGGTTGATCACATAGTTGAGATCGCTGATATCCAGCCCGCGGGCCGCCACGTCGGTGGCGACCAGCGCCTGCAGGGTGCCGGCGCGAAACTCCAGCAGCACGTTTTCACGGGCGCTTTGGGAGAGATCCCCGTGCAGGGCCAGCGCATTGATGCCCCCCTTGCCGAGCCGCTGGGCGAGTTGATCCGCCCCCTGGCGAGTGCGGCTGAAGATAAGCGCAGGGGCATAGCCTTTTTCCTTCAGCAGATGCTCGACCAGCGCCTGCTTGCGATCCCCATCCACCGCATAGACCCGCTGCTCCACCTCGGCCGCCGTGGTGTTGCGCGGGGCGACTTCAATCAGTGCCGGGTCGCGCAGCAAGACCTTGCTCAAGGCGTACAGGTTGTCGTCGCAGGTGGCGGAGAAGAGCAGGGTCTGGCGCTCGGCGGGTATCTGTTTGAGCAGGGCGGTGATCTCGTCCATAAAGCCCATGTCGAGCATCCTGTCCGCCTCGTCGAACACCAGATGAGTGAGGCTGGCGAGGCTGAGTGCCCCCTGGCGCAGATGGTCGAGCAGCCGTCCCGGGGTGGCGATCAGAAGGTCCACCCCACTTTTTAGCGCCTCCACCTGGGCGGCGATGCTGACCCCGCCGTACACCAGGGCGCAGGTGAGCCCGGTCTCCTTGCCATAGCGCAGCACGCTCTCGTGCACCTGCACCGCCAGCTCCCGGGTCGGCACCAGCACCAGGGCGCGGATGGGACGGAAGGCGGCGGGTTCGGCCTGCTGCGCCATCAACAGTTGCAAGATGGGCAGCACGAAGGCGGCGGTCTTGCCGGTGCCGGTCTGGGCCCCCGCCAGCAGATCCCGTCCCGCCAGCACCAGGGGAATGGCGGCGGATTGAATGGGGGTCGGTTGGTCATAACCGAGTTCGCGCAGGGTCTGCTGCAAGCGGGGGGAGAGGGTCAGGTCGGCAAAGGAGGCTGGCATAGAGAGTCCGGTACAGGGCGAGGCCATGACGGTTGAATGTCAGGGCACAAGGGGCGCAAGAGAATGGCGCCATGGTAGCAGATGCTCCCCGCCAGGCAGAAGGCCAGCCTGGCGAGCGCGGTCAGGATTGGGGGGCGGCGTCTTCCCGCACCAGCCTGATCTGCTGCCCATGGTAGTAGGCGATATTGTGCTTGCCGTGCTGCTTGACGTGATAGAGCAGCTCGTCCGCCAGGGCGACGGCGTCCGTCACCTGCAGATAATCGCGAATGCGGATGACGCCGGCGGAGAAGGTGATGGGGGCCGGGACCTCGGCTATCCGGATGGGATGGGTCAGCAAGCGGGCGGCAGCCTGCTGCATGGCCGTTTCGTCACCCAGCCCCTTGAACAGGATCACAAACTCCTCCCCTCCCCAGCGGATAGAGATATCCCCCTTGCGGGTATTGGTGCGCAACCCGAGAGCGAAGGCGGTCAGGGCGAGATCCCCCACGTTGTGGCCATGGCGGTCATTGATGGCCTTGAAGTTGTCGATGTCCAGCAGCATCAGGTAGTCGTGATCCTGCAACAGGGTCTCGTTCAGGATGTCCCGTCGCGGCAACCGGGTGAGGTGATCCGTGTGGGTCAGGGCCCGCAGACGAGCATAGACCTGGCGCCAGGTGAGCATGATGAGCAGCAGGGCGATCAGGTAGACCTTGAATGCCGGGCTGTAGAACACCAGCTGATGCAAGGCGTCCCCATAGGAGTAGGACCACTTCAGATAGAGGGTGGAGCTCGCCTTGGTCTGCATCAGGGGGGTGTTGAGGCAGATATGGAAAGGGCGGCACGGCTCGACCTCATCGAAGGAGACGACGGTCCGTGTCGGGTTGTGGGTTTCGTAGGGCAGCAGCACTTCCCGGAAGGCGGTGTCGACGGCGATGTCGATCCCCGTCAGGCCATAACGATAGGTATTTTCGGCCTGGTCATAGAAGACGAAGGGAAAGTACATGGTGATGGTCTTCAACTGGGTGAAAGTATCGGTGTAGATATCCGACACCTGGGCTTCATCCTTGCTGCAGGGGGCGTGGCTCAGGGCAAATGCGGCGCAGCCGAAGTAGTGATGCCATGGCTCGATCTGATCCATCAAGGTGTTGGACTCAAACAGTTGATCAGGCAGCTGGGTATTGTCCGACATCAGGCCGAGCATGCGGTGATTGTCGAAGATGGCGTAAATATTGATGACGTCCGGGTAGGAGAGCACATATTGATAGGCCGCCAGCAGATCTCTGGTGGCGGGCATGAGCGGGATCTGTGCCAGCCGGGCCCGGGTCTTGAAGTCATAGGCGTAGACGTAAGCGAGGGCATCCCGGTTTTCGCTGAAAATGGGGCTCTTGATGGCATTGCTGTCGACGAACTGGATCAGCTGTGCGGGATCCAGGACGCGAGTGCGCTGATAGAACACCTCAAACACATTCGACTGCTTGTGGGCGATGAGCAGCATATCGTGCCGCACGTTGAGGTAGGCATAGTTGCCGACCACCACCAGCCCCGCCAGCGCCAGGCAGAAAAACCAGAACCTGTACCACCACTTGCGGGGGATGGGGGGGTGTTGAGATGACATGAGGATCCCTGAGCTGCCGTATGCCGTGTGCTGCCAAATGTGGCTCAAGGTAAGCCAAGTGCAGAGTTCAAGTGTGTGATTCTGAAGTCAATGCCAATGAACATCAACAAGACAGTCACTATGTATATCAACAGTTGCGCTCCTGTCCACCCTCATTGTCTGACAGACAATTGGCGAAAAATGAAAGCGCGCATAGTGAGGGATAAAAACTGATACGAACTGAATATTGGTTGAATAAAGACCGGTTCATCGGCAGGGAAGCGCCTCAGACCTCGTCGGCCAGCAGCACCTGCCCGGCATCCAGATGGTGCATCCATTCCCGCAGGATCAAGAGGGTTGCGGCAAAGTGGCGCGTCCTGGGCAGGTTGGCCGACGCCATCGGATCTCCCTCCACCATGGCGGCAAACTGGCCAAACAACTGCTCTATGCGTTCCCGGCTGAGGTGTCGCCCACCCAGTTGACTGGCCAGGGGGTAGGGGCTTTGCAGGGTCAGAGAGTCGTGGGGAGGGATCCGCGTCGCCAGCGGCATCAGTTCATCCTCTACCACCATGATGGCTTGTTCCAGTTCGAGCGGTGTCGGTGGTTCGCGTCGAAACGGGCCCGGGGTCAGGGCATCGAGACCGAAGGCCAGCGAGTACGACTCGTGGGTGCCATCCTGGTCAATCCATTCCAGCCGGCTGCGCGTCTCTCCCAGGATCAGGGTCAGTCCACTGGCTTGTCGTTGTGTCATCATCACTCCTTGCCGCACGTGATTAGATAACTCCATCCATACACCCGTTCTGGGGGGCAGGCGAGGGATTTCCCCCCATTCGGGCATGAGCGCTTGCAATGGGGATTTTTATTGGCATTCTAGATGGCTAAACGGCCAATCGACGTTGTCATCTATCCCAAGGAGTTTCGATATGGATATTCGCACTGTGCCCCGGGTGCTCGCGCTCACCCTCTCGCTGCTGGCTGGCAGCGCCCTTGCCAGTGAGGCCCTGGTGTTCCAGACCGACTTTGGTCTCAAGGATGGGGCAGTGTCGGCCATGAAGGGGGTCGCCTTCGGGGTGGATAGAAGCCTGCCGCTCCATGATCTGACCCACGAGATCCCGGCCTACAACATCTGGGAGGCCGCCTATCGCCTCTACCAGACGATCAACTACTGGCCCAAGGGCACTGTCTTCGTGAGCGTGGTGGATCCCGGTGTCGGCACGGCGCGCCACTCCGTGGTGCTCAAGACCAAGAGCGGTCACTACATCGTCTCGCCGGACAACGGCACTCTGACCCTGGTGGCTGAGCACTTCGGTATCGAGGCGGTGCGCCAGATCGACGAGAAACGCAATCGTCTCAAGGGATCCGAGAAGTCCTACACCTTCCACGGCCGCGACGTGTACGCCTACACCGGTGCCCGTCTCGCCTCCGGCACCATCAGCTTCGAGCAGGTGGGCCCCCTGCTGCCCGCCGAGGTGGTGACCATTCCCTATCAGGCCGCACTGGTCGAGCGCGACGGCACCGTCAAGGGCACCATCCCCATCCTGGATGTGCAGTATGGCAACGTCTGGAGCAACATCGACGAGGCTCTGCTGACCAAGGCGGGGATCAACAAGGGGGACAAGGCCTGCCTCAAGATCAGCGAGGGGGAAGTGGTCAGGTTCGAGGGCAAGGCGCCCTATGTCAGCAGCTTTGGTGATGTGCCTGAGGGGCAGCCGCTCATCTACCTCAACAGCCTGTTGCAGGTGTCGGTGGCGCTCAACATGGACAGCTTCGCCGCCAAACATCAGGTGCAATCCGGCGCCAACTGGCATATCAATCTGAAGAAGTGCGGTTAAAGCCGGGAATGGTCAGAAACACCACGCAATAAAAACGGGCGCACAGGCGCCCGTTTTTTCGTTCTTATATAAGGAGGAGATCAGAACTCGTTGGAGAGCGCCTTGTAACCCTTGACCAGATCGATGTTGGTGTGGGCCACG
This sequence comes from Aeromonas veronii, assembly GCF_040215105.1. Lineage (NCBI taxonomy): Bacteria > Pseudomonadati > Pseudomonadota > Gammaproteobacteria > Aeromonadales > Aeromonadaceae > Aeromonas > Aeromonas veronii. Next base: position 3,748,013 of record NZ_CP157875.1, on the reverse strand, counting down.
TCCTCGGAGAACTCGGTGGCATCGACCGTGACACGGGGGATCTCGGCCAGATCGCTCTGCTGGTTGATGCGGGTGGTGGAGGGCACATAGAAACCGGCGGGCAGATCGCAACCGTCGACCACCGAGTTGTGGCGCACCACGCAGCCTTCGCCGATGTGGCAGTTGAACAGCACGCTGTTGAAACCGATAAAGACCCGGTTACCGACCTCGCAGGGGCCGTGGACTATGCTGCGGTGGGCGATGGAGCTGAACTCGCCGATGGTCACGGCGGCGCCGGATTTGGAGTGGATCACCACGCCATCCTGGATGTTGGAGTTGGCGCCGATGACGATGGGCTCCATGTCTCCGGTCTCGTCCACCTCATCGGCACGGATCACGGCGTAGGGGCCGACAAACACGTTCTCCTTGATGATCACCTTGCCGCAGATGATGGCGGTCTTGTCGATATAGGCGGATTCGTGGATGACGGGCAGGTGACCTGAGGGATTCTTGCGGATCATGTTACGTCCTGTGGTAGCTGAATTCGGGGATAAGGTGGCGGGACGCGAAGGCTCGCCGGAGAGTCAGCTTACGCCTCTGATCCGGCAGGGGAAACCCTTTACTGGTCTGACCCAGGCTTGGTAGGGATATTTTGGATGGTTGTTCTTTGACTCCCTGATATGGGAGCATGAGGTTCGGCAGGGAGTTTGCTGCCGTCAGATTTCACCATGAAGAGAGAGTGCGAGATGAGAAAGACGATGGCATTGCTGGCCGCCGCCCTGCTGTGCGCCCCGAGCGTGCAGGCCAAGGGGGAGGCGGGTGAGTTCGACTATTACGCGCTGGCTCTCTCCTGGTCACCCCAGCACTGCGCCGTCAAACCGACGGACAGGGAGCAGTGCAGCCGTCAGCTCGGATTCGTGCTGCACGGGCTCTGGCCCCAGTATCAGCGCGGCTACCCGAGCGATTGCAGTCGTAAGCGGCTGGATCCCCAGATGGAGCGCGAGTTTGCCGGGCTCTACCCCAGCCGTTTCCTCTATCGCCATGAATGGCAGAAGCACGGCACCTGCTCCGGCCTCGATCAGGCGCAGTTCCACCAACTGGCCAGCACCCTGCGTGAGAAGGTGGCAGTGCCTGCGGCCTATCAGTCGCCTGCCCAGCCCCTTCGCAAGAGCCGTGAACAACTCAAGCAGGATCTGGTCGATGCCAATGCCTGGCTGTCCAAGGAGAATATCACCCTGGCCTGCGCCGATGGGGGCCGCTTCCTGCGGGAGATCTACGTCTGCATCGACAAGGACGGGGAGAGCGCCGTGCCCTGCTCCGACGAGATGCACAAACGGGAGGCTCGCTCCTGTGGTCAGCCAGATTTTTTGCTAAGAAATGTGCGTTGAATAGCGATTATGATCACCCTCTTGGCCATGGGGCAGAGAGATCAAGAGTGTCATGACACAGGGAGGCGATGAATGACCGAGGTAAAACAGTTCCCGGCGGACGAGCGGGCCTTGCTGCTCGGGGTGAAAGGGGTGGGGCCCACCGTCATCGGCCGACTCGAACAGCTGGGCTACCACAGTCTGGCGGAACTGGCCCACGCCGATATGCCTCATATCGTCCAGCTGGTGGCCAGCATGCTGGGATCGACCTGCTGGCAGAACAGCCCCCAGGCCCGGGGTGCCATCGAAGGCGCCATCTCCTTGGCCCGGACGCAGCAGGGAGAAGCAAGGGGTGAGCGAGAGGAGCAATCATGAGTCTGCTTGCCCGGCTGGGAGCACGTTACCCCATCATCCAGGCCCCCATGGCGGGAGTACAGGACGGCAAGCTGGCGCTGGCGGTCAGCGCTGCCGGCGGGCTCGGCTCCTTGCCGGCAGCCATGCTCAGCCCGCCCGCATTGCAACAAGCCTTGCGTGAGCTTTCAGAGAGTGGACTCGGGCCCTTCAACATCAACTTCTTCTGCCACCATCAGCAGGATCTTGCTCCCGCCGAAGAGCGCCGCTGGCGGCAGGCGTTGGCGCCCTACTATGCCGAGCTGGGACTCGCGGCCGATGCCAGTCTGAGCGCCCCGAGCCGCGCCCCCTTCAATGCGGAACATGCCGCCATCCTGGCCGAGTTCAAACCCACCGTGGTGAGCTTTCACTTCGGCTTGCCTGACCCGGCCTTGCTCAAGAGCGTGAAAAGCTGGGGAGCTATTGTACTGGCCAGTGCCACCACGGTGGCAGAGGCGCGCTGGCTGGCAGAGCATGGTGCCGATGCCATCATCGCCCAGGGGCTGGAGGCGGGAGGCCATCGCGGCCATTTCCTGTCGGACGATCTCAGCCTGCAGCAAGGCACCTTCACCCTGTTGCCGCAGATAGTGCAGGCGGTGAAGCTGCCGGTGATCGCCGCCGGGGGCATCGTCGATGGCAAGGGGATCCGCGCCGCCCTGGCGCTGGGGGCGAGCGCCGTACAGATGGGCACCGCATTCCTCTGTTGCCCAGAGGCGACCACCTCGGCCCTGCACCGGGCGGCCATCCAGTCGGAGCTGCGCCATCACACTGCCCTGACCAACCTGTTCAGCGGCCGCCCCGCCAGAGGCATCGTCAACCGCCTGATGCGGGAGTTGGGGCCCATCAGCGAGCTGCCTCCCGCCTTCCCCCACGCGAGTGCGGCGCTGGCCCCGATGCGCAGCGCCGCCGAGAAGAGTGGGAGTGTGGACTTCTCCCCGCTCTGGGCCGGGCAGAATGTGGCGGGTTGTCATGAAGGGCCCGCCGCCGAGCTGATGGCGACCTGGGTGGCCGAGGCCGGCCTGATGCCATCGATACCCTGATGCCTTCTATATATAGAAACGCCATGAGGAACAGATGCAGGGATGCCATCCAAGGTGGATGACTCCAGCGGGCCGACGCTGGGGCCTTTAATGGTATCATTTCACTAGTATCTGTGGATAAGTTTGTATAGAAGTTGTGTGTTAGCATGAATAACTAACTAATTGCCATTTTTTGCAATTTTATTGCGATTATCTCTTGCCAATGTGAGCGATGTCTCTATAATGCGCCTCCATCGA
>NZ_CP157875.1:707500-792500 GCF_040215105.1 Aeromonas veronii | reverse complement strand
CCTCACAACCGTTAAATCCACTTACATGGAACGGCGGAATTATCCAATACCCGACCATTCAGTTCAAGTATTCACCACTCTTCTTGTTGTTACTGGGCCGCCGGCAAGGGCGTTGGCTGGACAACCAGAGGTTTGAGCACATCGCTCCACTCGGCCAGCAGTTCCTGGGCGGGCTGACGTCCGGCCTTGGCGATGGTGATCCGCACCCGATCCGGAATGAAGCCCTCGGGCAATTGCCAGTTGCCCTCCAGCAACTGGAAGTAGCGCAAGGCGTAGCGCCCTTCCCCCGTCTTCATGCCAAGATCCCGGCTGCTGAGGGTCTTGGGTTTGTCTGCTAGGCTCCCCTCCACCCGGATCTGAACCTGCCCGCGAAACAGTTCCCGCTTCTTGGCCGGCTGCGTCAGGGCCAGACGGTAATGGTAACGACCCGGCACGCTGGTCTCCTGCAGACTGAGGTTGTCGATGACCACCCCCATCTGATCGCCGGTGGGTCTCATGATCCGCTCGAAGAAGGCGAGCTGGCGCTTCTGCTCCTGAACCTCTGCCTCCTGATCCTTGAGAGTCTGCTGCAACTGCTCGAAGGCCGCCTTCTGGGTCGCCAGCAGGGTATCCTTGATCCCCAGATCCGTCTTGAGTTGACCGATGGCCTTGCTCTGGCGCGCCAGGGTCTCCTGCTGCACCGTCAAGAGGCTGCTCTGGGCCAACTCCTGCCGATTGCCGATCACATACCCGATGAGCCCCCCCACCAGCAGCACCACCAATAACTTCACGATTTGGGACATAGGGCCTCTTCCATTATTGCGCCACACTGCGGCCTCTTCCCTTCACTATATGCGACATCAATTGATTGATGTGAACAAACAAGGGGTTAACCAACAGTCACACTACTCTCACCCCGCTTTTGACGCGCAGCCAGCCGTAAAGTTCGCTCCAGGATCTGGGAATAGATGGGCCGCCCTCCCAACCACTGAGCCACCAGGGTGGCGCCTATGGTGGTGATCATCATGGGCAGGATCAGCTGATAGTTGTCGGTCATCTCGGTCACCAGCACGATGCCGGTGATGGGGGCGCGCACGGTGGCGGCAAACAGGGCCCCCATGCCGGCGATGGCAAAGGCGCCGGGTTCAATGCCAAGGTCCGGGAAAGCCGCGTGGAAGATATGGCCGAACACCACCCCGAACAGGGTGCCGAGGGCCAGGGTGGGCGCGAAGACACCGCCGGGGGCGCCGGAGCAAAAGCAGATGAGCGTTGCGATGAGGCGCACCGTGAAGATGAGGAACAGGGTGGCCATGGCATATTCATCCCCCATCAGGTGCGGGATGAGTTCGGTGCCGCCACCGGTCACCGAGGGCACGAACAGCGACAGCACGCCGAAGGTGCCCGCCACCAGCATGCCGATGGCGACGAAGCGATGGCGCTTGTTCTGGTGCAAGGCGAGGTAACCGTCCTGACAGGCCAGCACCAGCTTGTTGAAGACAAAACCCAGCACGCCGAAGCAGGCTCCCATGAAGAGGAAGAGCCAGAGCGCCTTCAGGGCCGGGGCGTCGTAATGGGGCAGGCTTATCACCGGTGCCTGTCCCTTCATGTTCTGCAGCATCAGGGTCGCCATGACGGCGGAGATCCCCACCGCCTTGATGGCGAGGAAGGAGTAGCGAAACTGGGGGCGCATCTCCTCCATCACGAATAGGATGCCCGCGAGCGGCGCATTGAAGGCCGCCGCCAGCCCCCCGGCGGCACCCGCCGCCAGCAAGGCATGGCCATGTTCCTTGGGCAGCCGGAAGATGTCGGCCACCATCTTGCCGAGGTTGCCGCCGATCTGTACCGAGGGCCCCTCCCGTCCCAGCACCATGCCGGAGCTCAAGGTACAGATGCCACCGAAGAATTTGACCGGCAGTACCCGCCACCAACGCACCGGCCGCAGCTCGTCCATGGCTCCCTCGATCTCGGGAATGCCGGATCCCCCCGCCTCGGGAGCGAAGGCATGGGTGAGAAAGTAGCCGACCATGCCGAGCAGGGCGCTGAAGCCGAACCCCAGCCCGATGAGTTGCCACCAGGGCCTGTCCGCCAGCAGGGTGACCCGCAAGGAGATCATCCAGTGCACGCCGGATTCAAACAATCCGCACACCAGACCCGCCAGGAGACCCACCAGGGCGGCCAACAGCAGCACCAGCAGCGGCATCTTGTCCTGCAAAATAAGGCGTTGAAAGACGGGTCTGTGCCCAGGCAACGGATTATCAGAAGAAGAGGGAGCTTGTTGCGCCATGAGAAACCATATTCATCCAGCAAGGTTTGACAACACCCGGTCCCGGCTCGACTGCCCAGCACAGGGCCTTTCTGCTATAGTCGGCCCGTTTAATGTGCCACGGGGCAGGCCAGCGGCCCGGGTAATGAGAGCGCAAAGCATACTCCACCACCCGCAGGCTGCCGAGCCGCATTCGGCCACCTTTCCCGGTACGACCACCAAAATCCCATTAAGGATGATCCATGTCAAAATCAGATCAGCTGTTTGAACAGGCCCGCCAGACCATTCCGGGTGGCGTCAACTCCCCGGTCCGCGCCTTCAACGGGGTTGGTGGCACGCCCCGCTTCATCGAGAGTGCCGACGGTGCCTATCTCTATGATGTGGATGGTCAGGCCTATGTGGACTATATCGGCTCCTGGGGCCCCATGCTGCTGGGTCACAACCACCCGGCCATCAAGGCCGCCGTCATCCAGGCGGTGGAGAAGGGGCTGAGCTACGGCGCCCCCACCGAGATCGAGGTGCGCATGGCGGAGAAGGTGCGCCAGCTAGTCCCCTCCATGGAGCAGGTGCGGATGGTGAACTCGGGCACCGAAGCGACCATGAGCGCCATCCGCCTGGCCCGCGGCTACACCGGCCGCGACAAGATCGTCAAATTCGAGGGCTGCTACCACGGCCACGCCGACTCCCTGCTGGTGAAGGCCGGCTCCGGCGCCCTCACCCTGGGTCAGCCGAACAGCCCGGGCGTACCGGCGGACTTTGCCAAACACACCCTCACCTGCGTGTTCAACGATCTGGATTCGGTGCGGGACGTCTTCGCCCAGTACGCCAGCGACATCGCCTGCATCATCGTCGAACCGGTGGCCGGCAACATGAACTGCATCCCGCCGATGCCTGGCTTCCTGGAAGGGCTGCGCGCCATCTGCGACGAAGCCGGCGCCCTGCTGATCCTGGACGAAGTGATGACGGGCTTTCGGGTCGCCCTCGGCGGCGCCCAGGGCCACTACAACATTGACCCGGATCTCACCACCCTCGGCAAGATCATCGGGGCCGGCATGCCGGTGGGCGCCTTCGGCGGCAAGAAGAAGGTGATGCAGCACATCGCCCCGACCGGCCCCGTCTACCAGGCGGGCACCCTGTCCGGCAACCCGGTGGCCATGGCCGCGGGTCTGGCCATGCTGGATCTGCTGCAAGAACCCGGCCTCTATGCGCGGCTCGACGCCAAGACAGCCCAGATAGCGGAGGGCTTGAAGGCCGCCGCCGCCAAACACGGCATCCCGCTCGCCGTCACCCAGGTGGGTGGCATGTTCGGTTTCTTCTTCACCGATGAAGCCGAAATCACCCGCTATGAGCAGGTGACCCGCTGCGACATGGAACGCTTCAAGCGCTTCTACCACCTCATGCTGGAAGAGGGTGTCTACCTGGCGCCGAGCGCCTACGAGGCGGGCTTCCTCTCCCTGGCCCACGGTGACAAGGAGATAGCCCACACCCTGGCCGCCGCCGAGCGCAGCTTCGCCAAGCTGGCGGGCTGATCCCGGTCCATATAAACCCGTCCAAATAAAGAAGGGCCCTGCGGGGCCCTTCTTCTTGCCTGTGCGGCTAGCCCGCACAGGATCCTGATTGCATGCCCCCTTGTGGTGCACGCCTCTCCTCCTCCCCTTCGGGTTTGCCATGCACTGGTGCAAGCAGCGCCACCACGGCTGTCATAAAGCAGGCCCACTATTTGCACCAGATTGCTGGAGGCGGTTCACGGCATCCCGGGTGAACCGCGCCCCCAGGAGCCCACTTGACCGAGGTGTGTATGGCAGAGATGAGCCCCATCGATGTGCTGCGGCGCTATCAGGAGTACGAAACCGAGCTGGCCCCCCTGCTGCTGGGGTTACTCAACCTCCCCCCGGAGTCCCTCAAGGCCTATCCCTTCGTGCAGAGCGTGCAGAGCACGCCCCTGCCCCAGGCAAACGCCACCATCCTGGCTCCGATCCCCGCCCCCCAGGGGCAGCTCAGACTGGTGGTGCAGGGCCATGGCCGTGAGCTTGGCATCAACCTGCATCAGCTGATCGCCTGGCTGATGGGAGACAGAGAGCGGCGCCGCGCCATCCCCTGGTTCAGAGCCGTCTACGTGGTGCTGAGCCTTGCGCTGTTTCTCATCGTCGCTACCCTGATCTGGCACGGACTGGAGCAGCTCTACCTGCTGCTGTGCGGCACCCAGCCAAACCGGCTCGGCGCCTTCAGCGCCATCATCTTCCTGACCCTGGCATTGGCGGTGTTCGATCTCGGCAAGACCATATTGGAGGAGGAGGTACTGCTTCATAAGGACATCTTCCGCCACAGCGCCATTCGCCGCACCATCACCCGCTTCATCGCCGCCATCCTGATCGCGGTCTCCATCGAGGGGCTGCTGTTGCTGTTCAAGGGGTCTCTCGGCCAGGTCGAGTTGCTCTGGCCGGCGGTGGGGGTGATGGCCTGCGCCGTGGGACTGCTGCTGGCGCTCGGGCTCTACGTGTTTCTCGGCGCCAAGGCGGAGGCGGCCCTGGTCGCCTCCAGCCAGCGCCCCCTGACAAGTGGTGGCGAGCCGGGGGCCGGGCTTTCTCGGCGGCGCACCGGCTTTCGACGCGGGAGGTGATCCCTCCCCGCAAGATGGTTAGCGGGGAGCCTCGCTCAGCCCGCGCTGAGCCGGTGACTGGCTAGCGGGCTGGCGCCGTCCCGCCCGCCAGGAGGCGTACATGGTCCAGGAGGTGTAGATGACCACTAGGGCCACCAGCCATTTGAGCATCTCCATGTCCATGGACTGCACCAGCTGGGCCCCCAGCACCACGCCGAGAGGGCCGAAGATGGCCACCGCCAGCACGGCTTTGGCATCAAAGGCTCCCCGCCGGATGAAGGTACCCGCCGAGAAGACGCTCAGCACAGCGGTGGAGCCCATCATGATGGGGAAGGCCGCCATGGGATTCATCCCCAGCAGGTAGACCAGGGTCATGCAGGGGGCGAACAGGCCGATGCCGACGTTCATCAAGACCCCGAAGAGGAAGTTGCCGGCCAGGGCTATCCCCAGCTTGTAGCCGCTCAGCCCCATGGCCTCGCCACCGAGGGGGAAGAGCCCCAGCAGGCCGGCGAAGATGAGCCCGGCCACCACCAGCAGGGAGACCGCCATCACCAGCCGGATGGTCTGCCTATCGAAGCCGGCGACCCGGCTCGCCCCCCAGGCGGCTCCCGCGGCGGCCGCCGCCATCATGCTGATGAGGGTGAAGGGATCCACCTTGACCACGCCGATGAAGATGAGGGACTGGGTCACGGTCGGCAGCACGCACTGACCGTTGAGGGTGCCCGGCAGCAGACGATCATCGATGAGCTTGAACTGCTTGTAGCAGGCGGTCTTCACCGCGAAGCTGCCCACCCCCAGGGTATCGAGGAAGTTGGCGACAAAACCGATGCCCGCCACCGGCCAGAACGGCGTGGACTCGAGCTCCCCCCTGCGCCGCTTGTGCCACCAGGCGTGGATCAGCATGAAGATGAAGACCAGGGCGCAGCCGATGAACAGCAGGCGCAACAGATTGATTAGCATTGGCGTTCTCCAAAAGAGGCGGCGATGTCAAAGGCGCGCCGCCCCCGACAATGTGGCGTGGGTCCACCAGTCCGGCCCCGTCGACGGGATTGATCCCAGGGTGAGTATGCGAACTCGAACGGCGCTGCCCATACTTGCCCATGAGGGCGCAAGCCCGGGGTCATCGGCCGTAGTCATGGTCATTTCGCGACGACCACAGCCGCCGATGGAAATAAGCAAAAGAAGGCAGGTTTCCCTGCCTTCTTTTTTATTGCCAGCCATCCGATGCCGGGTCTGTCAGCCCAGCCAGCCGGGCAGCCTGGGGGCGATGCGCGCGATCAGGCGATCCGACAAGGGCGTCAGCAGCAAGAGGGGCAGACAGAGCAGGGCCAGGCAGAGGGCGCCGACATAGACATCCGTCAGCCAGTGAGCCCCGGCGAAGATGCGGGGAGCCGAGAACAGGGGCACCATCAACAGGGCGATGACACCGGCCCAACGCGGCAGGTAGCGCAGGGCGAAACCGGCGAAGATCATCAGGAACAGGGCGTGATCCCCGGGGAAGCTGTCGCTTGAAGAGTCCTTGGTCGGGATGGCGCTCAGCTCGGTCACCCGCAGCGCCCCCTCCACCATCAGGGTGGGGCTCGGGCGACTGACCGGCAGCAGGTGGCCAAACTGGTTGATCACCAGGGCCCCCAGCAGCATGACGACCCCCATGGCCACCAGCCGACGGCGCTCCTGCCCCTGTGCACGGAAGAAGCAGATGGCCAGGATCAGCCCCATGCAGGCCAAAGCCACCAGATCGAACAGGCGGTTGTTGGTGATGGCCACCAGATCCGCCCAGCGAGCGGAGTCGGCGAGCCAGCCATTGACCCGCAGGAAGGTGGCAAGATCCCAGTGATCCCAGGGGCCGTGGCCCGGCAGGGCGCCCCAACTGAGGGCGATCAGCCCCCCGACCAGATAGAAAGGTATGAACTTGCTCATGCCGAGCCTTCCTTCAGAAAAACCTTATTTTAAAGTAGATTATTCGAGATCTGAATCACAAAAATGTAAAAGTTAATGTCAGAAAGATACTCTGCCGAATCTTTTTCCACAGATCCCATGTCGACTCCCAAACTGGCAGTGCTCGGCTTGGCGCGCCAGCGGCTTGCGGCTAGTATGTGAATCCCTTCATTCAGGATGATGATGATGCGCAGCTACCTTCGCATGATGTTGTTTGCACTGGGATTATTGGCTGGGGTTCAGATCCCGGGGCTGGTCGATCTCTACTTCCAGCGGCTGGATGCCCGGGTGCAGCAGGCCAACCTCAGCCTGACCCCCTTCCAGGGCACCGCGGATCAGCACTTCGGTGGGGATCTGCAGGCCCTGATCGCCCATTACGGCGCCAGTCAGGATCCGGTCTTCACCCAGGATGCCGACAGCCTGAAGCTGCTGGTGAGCCAGCAGCGCCACCTGCAGCAGAAGCTCGCCATCAAGGATAAACCCTGGCTGCGACAGCTCTCCCACCTGCTGCTGCAACCGGACCCTCAGCTCTGGCAGGATACCCTGCACAACTACAGCTATGTGGTGCCCCTCAAGCAGGCCGCCATCGGCTGTGGTCTCGCCGTAGGCCTTATCGCCGCCCTGCTCGGGGATCTGCTGCTCGGCATCATCCTGCTGCCGTTTCGCTCGCGCCAGCCTGCCCCCCGCTATCGCTGACGCCCCTCTCCCGGCCTACTCGAAGGGTTCGAGATAGGCCTGGATCGCCTTCTTCAACCAGGCCAGCACCTTGCCGTGGTGGGCGCTTTCCGACAGATAGACCCCGTAGTCCCGCCACTGCAGGCTGAACTTGTGCTTCAGGGTCAACAGATCGCCCTGCCGCAACTGACCCTGGATCAGCGGCGAGGGCAGCACGGCCCACCCCAGCCCATCCAGCACGGCGTCCCGCATCAGCTCGAAACTGGACAGGCCGATGTGCTGGCCGCCGATGGGCAGCAGGCTCTTGACCGAGAACTCGTCGACGTAGGAGAGGGTCACCTGGGTGTGGCCGCTGAGATCCTGCTGCAACACCCGTTTCAGGCTGGACAGGGGGTGGCTCGGGGCCACCACCATCAGGGTACGGATGGGGCTGAGCACATCGATGCACAGACCGCTGCGCTCCTGCTCCTCGGTGATGAGGCCAAAAGCCGCATCCACGAACCCCTCCTCCACCAGAGATGGCAGTTCGGGGGGCGAGGCCAGCACCAGGGAGATGCTGGTGCCAGGGAACTGGCGACGCAGGGTGCCCAGCATGTCCCGCCAGACCGATTCGGGGATGGCGTCGTCCCGCGCCACCCGCAGCGCCACCTCGGCGCCGGAGGCGTGATGCTCGCACTTGAGCTGCAGGCTGTTGGCCGCCTGCAGCAGTCGCTTGCAGTCATCCAGCACCAGCTCCCCGATCTCGGTCAATCGACTGCGATTCGCCCCACGTTCAAAAAGCTCGACGCCAAGCTCCAGCTCCAGTGCTGCAATGGCCGTGCTGACCGCGCTGCGACTCTTGCCAAGGCGGCGGGCAGCATTGGCAATGGAACCACTTTCCGCTGATTCAACAAAGAGTTCTATCTGATTGAGTTTCATGAAGGTGTTGGCGTGCAGAGTATCCGATCTTTACCTTAGCCCGCCCCTTGCGCACAAGGCAAACTCGCAGCGTTTGGTTTATCGACGCTGAGCGATTCCCGACGGGGCCAAGGCCCCGGCTATCCTTGCCGGGTCGAAGTCACAGAAGGACGTTTTATGTCAATCAGTCGCATGTTATTGGCCCGGATGTTTTTGACCGGCGCCATTCTGACCGAGGTCGCAGGCACCTCCTCCATGACCCTCATCGCGGACAATGGCGCGGGTTGGCTCAACTACCTGCCCATGTGGGCGCTCATCGCCCTCTCCTACCTGATGTTGGCCAAAGCCGCCAAAACAATCTCCATTGGTATCGCGTTCGCCCTCTGGGAAGGTCTGGGGATCGCCTTGATCACCCTGGTCTCCGTGTTGTTCCTGGATTACCGCATCAGCCCCCAGGAGCTGATCGGGCTCGCGCTGGCCATAGTGGGGATTGTTATGGTGACCCTGGGTGAGAGCCATGATGAGCCGACCTCAACCCCCGCACCGCGTCAGATTGGGGAGGCCCCATGCACCCGTTGATCATCGTGCTCGGCGCCGCCCTGCTGGACATTGGCGCCAACATGGCCATCAACCGCTCGGTGGGATTTCGCTACAAGGGCTGGGGCTTTCTCGGCATCCTGCTGGTGCTCTGCGCCTTCACCCTGCTCTCCGAGGCGGTGAGCACCGGCAAGATAGATCTCGCCATCGCCTACGCCACCTGGGGTGCCATCGGCATCCTCGGCACCGCCCTTGGCGGCCTCTTGCTGTTCGGGGAGCGGCTCAAACCCATCGGCTGGGCCGGGATCCTGGTGATGGCGGTGGCGGTAGCCCTGCTGACCACCGCATGATCCACGCCAAAAGCTCATGAAAAAAGCCGTCCGGTTTGCCGGGCGGCTTTTAAACAGTCAAAACGATCGCTCAGATTGCAGCAGGCAGTCTAACTCTCTGCCTCATAGAGCTCCAACGGCAGGCCGTCGGGGTCGGCGAAGAAGGTGAAGCGCCGACCGGTCAGCTCGTCCACCCGTACCGCCTCCACCTCGATCCCCTGCCCCTGCAGATGGGCGATGACCCGCTCCAGATCCGCCACCCGAAAAGCCAGATGACGCAGGCCGCAGGCCTCGGGCCTCGAGGCGCGCGACGGTGGCGCGGGGAAGCTGAACAGCTCCAGCTGGCTGCCGTCCGGCAGGGCCAGATCCAGCTTCCAGGATTGGCGGGCTTCGCGCAGGGTCTCAGCGATGATGGGCAGTCCCAGCACCTCGTGATAGAAGCGGCGCGAGCGCGCATAGTCGCTGGCGATGATGGCCACATGGTGGATGCCGCCGAGCAGGGGTATCGTCATACCGACTCCATCAAAACGGGCGGCCAGGCCGCCCGTTTCCTTAGTTGAAGAAACCGTTGAACCAGTTGTCCAGGGCGTTGGTCGGGCTCGGGTTCGCCACCGGGGCGGCGCAGCTCATGGGTTCCCCCAGTCCTGCCAGCTTGGCCGGCACCTGCAGGCTGCCGGGGCAGTCGCTGGTGACCCGGGCACCACTGGTGCGGGAGAAGCTGGCCCAGCTCACCCCCTCCGGCATGTTCAGGCTCAGGCTGTTGACCCCGCGCTGGCTCATGTAGCCGCTGAACAGTTGCAGAGCACCGCTGGCACCGGTCAGCCCGGCCGGGGTGTTGTCGTCACGACCCACCCAGATGCTCACCAGTTCGTTGTTGTCGAGCCCGGTGAACCAGGAGTCCCGCAGTTCGTTGGTGGTCCCGGTCTTGGCGGCCATGGTGGCGCCGGGGAACTTGGCCCCGAGGGCCCGGGCCGTGCCCTGGCTCACCGTCTTGGTCATGGCGAACAGGGTCAGCCAGCTCGCCTGGGGATCCGTGACCCGCTTGGCGGCCTCGTCATGCTGATAGAGCTGGCTGCCATCGCCGTTCACCACGGCGCGAATGGCCGACAGCGGCTGGGTCAGCCCCTGGTTCGCGATGGGCAGGTACATCTGGTTCACCTCCATGGGAGAGAGCGCCACGGCCCCCAGCACCAGGGACGGATAGGGCTGGATCTCCTGGGTGACCCCGAGCTTGTGCAGGGTATCCACCACCTTGTCGAGCCCCACCTGCATGCCGAGGTTGACGGTCGGCACGTTGAGTGAGCTCGCCAGTGCCTCCATCATGGGCACGCTCTGGCGGAACTTGCGATCGTAGTTCTGGGGCGTCCAGATCTGGCCATCCTGGCCGCGGATGCGGATCGGCTGATCCTTGAGCGGCGTACCCAGGGTCAGGCCGTTGGAGAGACCGGTCAGGTAGACGGCGGGTTTCACCAGGGAACCGATCTGGCGACGGGCATCCAGCGCGCGGTTGAAACCGGCGTAGCGCGGATCCCGTCCCCCCACCATGGCGACCACTTCCCCCTTGTGCCAGTCGGAGACCACCATGGCCGCCTCCAGCTTCTTCTTGCCCCGTTGCTTCTCGATGGTGGCAAGCCCCGACTCCACCGCTTGTTCGGCGGCGTGCTGGGCGATGGGATCCAGGCTGGTGAAGATCTTGAGGCCGGACTGCTTGAGCAGATCCGGGCCGAAGCGGCTCTGGATCTCCCGCTTGAGCAGGCCCATGAAGGCCGGGGTACGGCCATAGCTCATCTGGCCACGGGTGATGATGCCAAGGGGTTGCTTGCTGGCCAGCTCATACTCGGGCTGGGTCAGGCTGCCGTGTTCCATCAGCAATTTCAGCACCAGATCCCGCCGGGCCTTGGCCCGCTCCGGGAAGCGCCAGGGATCGTAATAGGAAGGGCCCTTAACCATGCCCACCAGCAGGGCCACCTGATCGATGTCCAGCTCGTTGACCGGGATGCCGAAGTAGAAATAGGAGGCGAGCCCGAAGCCGTAGACCCCCTGGGAGAAGTTCTGCCCGAGGTAGACCTCGTTGAGATAGGCCTCCAGGATCTCGTCCTTGCTGTAGCGGTAGTCGATCAGTACCGCCATATAGGCTTCCTGCACCTTGCGCCACAGGCTGCGCTCACGGGTCAGGAAGAAGTTCTTGGCGAGCTGCTGGGTGAGGGTACTGCCCCCCTGCACGGTGCGCCCCGCCAGCACATTGGCCGCCATGGCGCGCATGATGGCCACGGGGGAGACGCCGCCATGCTGATAGAAGTCCCTGTCTTCCGTGGTGAGCAGGGTGACCAGCAGGCTGTCTGGCACCTCGGCGATGCGCACCAGCAGGCGATCCTCCCGATCCTCGGTGTTCAGCCGGTCCAGCAGCACCGGGTCCATCTGGGCATAACCGAGCTGGCGCTGGTTTTCGAGCGCCAGGATCCCGTCCAGCCGCGCACCGTTGAAGGTCAGGCGCAGGCCGCGGGCACCGTCGGCGCCGTCGTGGAAGGCGAACGGGCGGCGGATCAGGTCGATCTTGTTGCCATTGACCGCATACTCACCCGGGGTGTGGGGCTGGCGCACCTGCTTGTAGCTCAGCATGTTCAGCTCGCGCAGCATCTGGGCCTGGGAGAGACGCTGGCTGGGGTAGAGCTCCAGCGGACGGCTGTAAACCATCACCGGCAGCTGCCACTTCTCGCCATCGAAGCGCTCGCGCACCTTGGTATCGAGATAGATACCGAATACCACCATGAAGGCGCCCACCACCAGCGAGAGTTTGAAGCCAAGCCAGAACAGCTTGCGCCAGATGGTGTTGTTGGGCGCGGCCTTCTTGGGCGCGCGCTTGCGTCGTTGGGTTGCCATAAATCCTCTTTGCTTTCCTTCCTGCTTGTGTTGTCGCCTTCGCGAACGTCCGATTGCGCCTGGTCAATCGGCTCTACAATCCCATCTTCTTCTTGGTCACTCTGGTCGGCATCGCCTCGAGGGGATTGTCCGGCCAGTAGTGACGCGGGTAGCGCCCTTTCATCTCTTTCTTCACCTGCTCGTAGGAGCCCGCCCAGAAGGCGGCGAGATCCGCGGTGATCTGCAGTGGCCGCTGGGCCGGGGAGAGCAGCTCCACCACCAGGGCCACCCGGCCATCGGCCACGCAGGGCGTGCTGGCCTGACCGAACATCTCCTGGATCCGCACCGGGATCACCGGTGCCTGACCCGGCTCATAGCGGATGCGCACCCGGCTGCCGGTGGGGGCCTGGAAATGACTCGGCAACGCCTCGTCCAGCCGCTTTGGCAGGGGCCAGGGCAGAGACTGGCGCAGCAGCTCCGCCAGGTTGAGACGCTTGAGCTGCTCCAGCCTCGTCATGCCGCTCAGTGCCGGCAGCAACCATGTTTCCAGCGTTGCCAGCAGGCTGTTCTCATCCATGGCAGGCCAGCCCTCCTCCGGCAACCAGTCGGCGGCGCAGCGCAGCCGGGCCAGCAGCCCTTCACTACTCTCGTCCCAGGGCAGCACGTGCAGTCCCTTGCGACGAATGCCCTGCAGCAGGCAGCGCCCCTTCTGCTCGTCCGACAGATCCGTGAGGGGGCGCTGGCTCAGCACCAGTTCACCGAGTACCTGCTGGCGCTCGGCCCGCACCCGCTCCTCCCGTTCATCCCAGTCGAACCACTGGCGTTCGCTGACCAGTTCAGGCAGCTGGCGCACCAGCTCATCCAGCTCCACGGGTTCGGCGATGAAGATGCGGCTGCCACGCTCGTTCTGGCCCATCTCGATGGAGACGAGCGCTGCTTGCCCCTGACAGGGATGACCTTCTACCAGATCGCAGCTCACCCCACCACTGAGTTGATAGCGATTGCCGCTGCGCAGTTTGCCGATCCTGTCCGGCCAGGCGAGGGCGCAGAGCAGCCCGAGCCACTCCCCCCTGGCGGTGGAGGGGCGCACGCCGAGGCGATCAAACCAGCGGGCGGCGCCCTGGCGCAAGGCGCTCTGGCGGCGCTGGAACAGCACGGACAGACGCTCGGATCCTCGCAGATCCTCTTCCTGCAGCGCCACCAGGAAAGCGGCATCGGCGACAATCCCTGTCAGACCCTCGGCCTCGAGCTCACGGGCCCGCAGCAACATGCGCGCCAACCGGGGATGGGTCCCCAGGGCCGCCATGGCGCGGCCGGCCGGGGTCAGCTGCTGCTCCCCATCCGCTTTCATCGCGCCGAGGGAGGCCAGCAGTCGCTGGGCACTGGCCACCGCCGCCGCGGGTGGCGGGTCCAGCAGCGGCAGGCTCTCGACCCTGGCCCCCCACTGGGCGGCGTCCAGCAGCAGGCCGGTCAGCTCCTGGGTCAGGATG
Source organism: Aeromonas veronii (assembly GCF_040215105.1). Taxonomy (NCBI): domain Bacteria; kingdom Pseudomonadati; phylum Pseudomonadota; class Gammaproteobacteria; order Aeromonadales; family Aeromonadaceae; genus Aeromonas; species Aeromonas veronii. The sequence continues at coordinate 778,934 of NZ_CP157875.1, read as the reverse complement.
TCTGGCGGGCTCTGCTCGGCGAGGCGCTCCTGCACCTCGGCACTCCAGAGCCGGTAGCAGATACCCGGGCCTAAGCGGCCCGCCCGCCCCGCCCGCTGGGTGGCGGACGCCTTGGCGATCTGGCGGGTCTCCAGCCGGGTGACCCCGCTCTTGAGATCGAAGGAGGCACGCCGCTCCAGCCCGCTATCGATGACAATCGATATCCCTTCAATGGTGAGGGAGGTCTCCGCCACATTGGTGGTGAGTACCAGCTTGCGGCTGCCCGCCGGTGCCGGTTCGATGGCGGCCTGCTGGGCTTTGATGTCGAGGCGGCCATAGAGGGGGGCGAGGCGCACATCATCAGGCAGCCGCCCCTCCAGCCATTGCGCCAGTCGCTCTATCTCCCCCTGCCCCGGCAGAAACACCAGGGCGCTGCCGGGATGTGCAGCCAGCGCTTCAAGCACTACGACGCCCACCTGCGGCTCCAGCCACTGCTGGCGGTTGGCGGGGCGGTAGTGATAGTCGATGGGAAAGCCGCGCCCCTCTGAGCGGATGACGGGAGCTGTCGGCAGCAAGGCTTCCAGCGCCATGCCATCCAGAGTGGCGGACATGATCAGCAGCTTGAGATCGTCCCTCAGTCCCTGCTGGCTCTCGATGGCGAAGGCCAGGGCGGTATCCGCATGCAGGCTGCGCTCGTGAAACTCGTCGAAGATGACCAGCGACACCCCGGCGAGCTCCGGATCCTGCTGCAGCATCCGGGTCAGCACCCCTTCGGTCACTATCTCGAGCCGGGTCGCGGCGCTGGTACGGCTCTCCCCCCGCACCCGCAGGCCGATGCGCTCCCCCACCTTCTCCCCCAGCTGGCGAGCCAGAAAGCTCGCGATGTTCCGTGCCGCCAGCCGGCGGGGCTCCAGCATGATGATCCGACCGGGCAGCCGGTGCTGGCGTACCAGCTCCAGGGGCAGCAGGGTCGACTTGCCCGCGCCGGGGGGCGCCTGCAGGATCACGCTGGCATGGCTATCGATGGCATCAAACAGCTCGGGGAGCACCGAAACGATGGGGAGTTGGGACAAAACGGCGACAACCTTCTGTGGCGACATGAAAAACGGTGTCCATTCTGCCATAGCAAGGGGTCTGCTGTAAGCGCATGGCGTCGAAGCCATCCCTCTCCCCTCCCTCCCGTGCATGGCGATGACTGGCGTCGGCAAGACATTCCCCCGTCCACTGCCATAGAATGGGCTCCTACCTGCGCATCACGAGGACCGACTCCCCCCATGTCCAAACTCTTCTTCGCCCTGCCCCTGCCCGAGCTGGCTGCCGAGCTGGCCGCCTGGCGCGCAGAGCGTCCCTGGCCCGGTCTGCCGGTCCCGGCGGCGAACCTGCACCTCACCCTGGCCTTTCTCGGAGAAACCGACGAGCAGACCCAGGAGCGCCTGATTGCCGCCGCCGGACAGCAGCACTGCCCGCCCTTTGCCGTCCGGCTCGATCAGACCGGCTGGTTCGCCCGCGCCAAGGCCGCCTGGGTAGGGCCGAGGGAGTGGCCCAACGAGCTGAACGTGCTGGCCCGGGCCCTGCGCCGTCACGGCGAGAAGCTGGGGCTCGGCAACGGGGAACAGGGCTATCGCCCCCATGTCACCCTGTCGCGCAAGGCGGGGGAAGCCCCCAATGATCTGCCTGCGCCGGTCTTCGTGCTGCAGGCGGAGCGGTTCTGCCTCTATCGCTCGGTGAGCACCCCGGACGGGGTCAGCTATGAAGCCATCGCCTGCTGGCCCCTGCGGGCTCGCATCAAGGAACAAAAACCCGAGGAGCTGACCCCATGATTTTCGATCCCCCCCTGCAATGCGGGCAGCTCATCAGCCGCTACAAACGCTTCCTGACCGATGTGCAACTGGACGATGGCGAGACCATCACCATCCATTGCGCCAACACCGGCGCCATGACCGGCTGCGCCGATCCGGGCACCCGGGTCTGGTACTCCACCTCCGACAATCCCAAGCGGAAGCTGGCTCACAGCTGGGAGATTGCCGAGAGTCCGGCGGGCCATTTCATCTGCGTCAATACCGCCCGCGCCAACCAGATTGCCCGCGAGTTGATCGAGCAGGGGGCGCTGGCCCCCCTTGCCGGTTATGCCAGGCTGCGGACCGAGGTGAAATACGGGGAAGAGAACAGCCGCATCGACCTGTTGCTGGAGGACGATGACAGGCCCAGCTGCTACATCGAGGTGAAATCCGTCACCCTGCTGGACGAACGGGAGCAGACCGGCATGGGTTACTTCCCCGATGCGGTGACGACCCGGGGAGCCAAACATCTGCGTGAACTGATGGCCATGAAGGCGGCGGGGCACAGAGCCGTGTTGTTATTCATGGTGTTGCATTCGGGGATTGCGCGGATGCGCCCGGCAACGCACATCGATCCGCACTATAGTCTGCTCATTGAACAGGCAATGGCGGCGGGGGTTGAAATTTTATGCTATCGCCCCCATGTTGGGGTGCGAGGCATGGTGGCTCAAGACTTTATCCCGTTTGAATCTGACCACCTGCAACCCGAGGGCTGCAAATAAATGCTGGAATGGGTAACAATATTGGTATGGCTTGTTTGCCTACGGGTTACCCTTCTGCTATAGATACCGCCCTCAATTTATGGATGGCACGAGTCGCGTGCTGAATTAGGAGACAGGGCATGCCAACAGGCGAAAACAGGAAATCTCTGGGCCCCCTGGCCATTGCGGGTGTCGAGCCTTACCAGATGAAAGCTGGCGAGGAGTACATGAATGACCAACAGAAGGTTCATTTCCGCAAGATCCTGGGAGCCTGGCGTAACCAACTGATGCAGGAAGTTGACCGCACCGTTGACCATATGAAGGATGAGGCTGCCAATTTCCCGGATCCCGTCGATCGCGCCGCGCAGGAAGAAGAGTTCGCGCTCGAGCTGCGTACCCGCGACCGTGAACGCAAACTGATCAAGAAGATCGAGAAGACCTTGCTGCTGCTCGAAGACGATGACTTCGGATACTGCGAGCATTGCGGTATCGAGATTGGCATCCGTCGTCTGGAAGCCCGTCCGACCGCCGACCTCTGTGTCGACTGCAAGACGCTGGCCGAGATCAAGGAAAAACAGATGGCAGGCTGAGGCCGACCATCAAGGTGAATCACAGAAGGGAGCTTGCGAGCTCCCTTTTTTATTGTGATTTTGCCGGGTGCGGCCCAGAATGCGGTCTCATTATTCAGCTTTCCCCGATGATCATGCCCACCACTGCCCCCCCTACGCCCCCGACTCGCCCTTATATCGGCCGCTTCGCCCCCTCGCCGTCAGGCCCGCTCCACTTTGGATCCCTGGTGGCGGCCCTTGGCAGCTTTCTGCAGGCGAGATCCCGGCAAGGAAAATGGCTGGTGCGCATCGAGGACATCGATCCGCCGCGGGAGATGGCCGGCGCGAGCGACCTCATTCTCCGCACACTGGAGGCCCATGGCCTCGAGTGGGATGGGGAGGTTGTCTATCAGAGCCTGCGCCATGGGCGTTATGACGAGATCATCGAGGGGCTCTATCGGGCCGGCCACCTCTACTGGTGCCGCTGTACCCGGCGCGAGATCATGGCCGCCGGCGGTTTCTATGGCGGCCATTGCCGGGAGCTGGGCTTACCGGCTTCCGGCTGCGCCGCCCGCCTGCGCCAGCGCCAGCCCGTCTATCACTTCGAGGATGCGCTGCAGGGCCGGATCTCGGTGCCGGCGGCCCTGGCGGAGGAGGACTTTATCATCCGCCGCCGGGACGGGCTCTACGCCTACAACCTGGCGGTGGTGGTGGATGACATGGACTGCGGCATCACAGAGATCGTCAGGGGCGCCGATCTGCTGGAGCCCACGGTGCGCCAGATTGCGCTCTACCGGATGCTGGGGGCGCCGGTGCCCGCCTGGGTGCATCTACCCCTGGCGGTGCTGGCCGATGGCCACAAGCTCTCCAAGCAGAATCACGCCCCGGCCCTGGCGCTCGATGAGGTGAGACCCGCCCTCTGGCAGGCCCTCGCATTCCTCGGCCAAAACCCGCCTCCCGAGCTGGCCGAGGGAACCGTTGCGCAGATGATTGCCTGGGGAATAGCCCACTGGCAGTTGGCACGGGTGCCCCATCAGCCGACCATTCTGTTTGGGGGCAACAAGCCGGATACCTGACCCAGTCGGCCAGCAGGTCAGCGCCGTATCCGGTGCGCAGACCACATAGTTTCGCATTTGGCCAGGCCTGAGCTATGATAGGCCGCTATTTTTTGGCCTCCCGTCAATTTGAAGTCATGAAGAGGTGTACCATTTTTTCCCAGATCGCAAACTTTTGCCGCAAGGTGCTCGGCAAGGAAGACGGCGAGCAGTCGATGGAATCCAGCCTGCCGACCCATGTCGCCGGCCAGCGCCGCATCCTGAGCCGTGACCAGCACCCCATCTCGCGCAAAGAGATCAGCGAGAACGCGCTCAAGGTGCTCTACCGCCTGAACAAGGGAGGCTATGACGCCTACCTGGTGGGTGGCGGCGTCCGTGACATTCTGCTCGGGAAGACGCCAAAGGATTTTGACATCGCCACCAACGCGACGCCGGAACAGATCAAGGCACTGTTCAGCAACTGCCGCCTGATCGGCCGCCGCTTCCGCCTGGCTCACATCGTCTTTGGTCGTGACGTGATCGAAGTGGCCACCTTCCGGGGTCACCACCATCAGGTCAATACCAGCAAGCACGTGTCGGCCCAGTCTGATGAAGGCATGCTGCTGCGGGACAACGTCTACGGCACCATCGAAGAGGATGCCGAGCGCCGCGACTTCACCGTCAATGCCCTCTACTACAGCGCCAGGGACTTTACCCTGCACGACTTCGAGGGGGGCATCGAGGATCTGGCCGAGCGCAAGCTGGAACTGATCGGCGATCCCGAGACCCGTTATCGGGAAGATCCGGTGCGCATGCTGCGCGCCGTGCGCTTCGCCGCCAAGCTGGACATGCACATCAGCCCTCGCACCGCCGCCCCCATCAAGGAGCTGGCGCCCCTGCTGCAAGACATTCCGGCGGCCCGCCTGTTCGAGGAAACTCTCAAGCTGTTCCTCGCCGGCGACGGCCTCGCCACCTACAAGCTCCTGCGGGAATACGGTCTGTTCCAGCCCCTGTTCCCCCAGGTCGCCGCCCTGTTCACCCCCCATGGCAACTCTCCCTACGAGCAGTTCATCGAACAGGCCTTGATCGATACCGACAACCGGGTCCGTGAGGAGAAGCGGGTCAGCCCAGCCTTCCTCTACGCCACCCTGCTGTGGGGCGCCGTCGAAGCCCGTGGCCGGGTGCTGGAGAACGAGAGCGGCCTGCCCTGGTACGACGCCTTCATGCTGGCCATCAACGAGGTGCTGGATGCCCAGGTGCGGATCATCGCGGTGCCGCGCCGCTTCACCACGGACGTGCGCGACATCTGGGCACTGCAACAGCGACTGACCCGTCGCCAGGGCCGTCATCCCGAGCGCGCCATGGAGCATCCCAAGTTCCGCGCAGCTTTCGACTTCCTGTTGCTGCGCAACCGGGTCGAGCGGGGCCTGGGCGAACTCGCCAGCTGGTGGGAACGCTACGTAGCCGCCAACCCGGACGTGCGCCCGCAGTTGCAACGGGACGCGGGACGCGGTGAGCGCGCACCGGCAGGAGAGCGCAGCGGTGAGAAACGCAGCAGCAACAGCCGCAATCGCCGCCGCCCCCGTCGCCGCAAGCCCAAAGCCGCCGAGTAAGCCAGTCCCATGATCGAGGTCTTCGTCGCTATCGGCTCCAACCTGGGGGATCCTCTCGCCCAGGCCAGGCGGGCCATCAGAGCAATGATGGCGTTGCCGGAGTCTAACCTGGTACAGGCCTCGCACCTCTACGGCAGTCGCCCCATGGGCCCGGCGGATCAGCCGGACTATGTCAATGCCGTGGTGCGACTCCAGACCCGGCTCGGCCCCCTGGCCTTGCTGGATCAATTGCAGAAAATAGAGCTGGAACAAGGACGTGTGCGCAAGGACGAGCGCTGGGGTCCGCGGACCCTGGATCTGGATCTGCTGCTCTATGGTGAGCAAGTCATCCAGCATGAACGCCTGATTGTCCCCCACTACGGCATGAAGGAGCGGGAGTTCGTCCTGCTGCCCCTCGCCGAACTGGCGCCCGACCTGGTGCTGCCCTGTGGCACCCCGCTCGCCGAACTGGTTGCCCGCTGCCCGCGCAATGGTCTGTCGATCCTTGCCGGTGCCACGGATGAGTAGAGAAGTAGGAGCAACGCAATGAGCAAGATCACAACCACCGGCCTGATGAAGATGAAGCAGGACGGCCAGAAAATCACCGCCATCACCGCCTATGACGCCACCTTCGCCAAGCTGTTTGACGACGAGGGTGCACAGGTATTGCTCATCGGCGATTCCCTCGGCATGGTGCTGCAGGGTGGTGAAGACACCCTGGCGGTCAGCATGGACGAGATGGTCTACCATACCCGCTGCGTGGTGCGTGGCACCAGCAAGGCGCTGGTGGTGACCGATATGCCGTTCATGAGCTATGCCACTCCGGAGCAGACCTACCAGAACGCCGCCCGGCTGATGGCCGCAGGTGCCCGCATGGTGAAGATGGAAGGGGGCGACTGGCTCTGCGAGAGCATCCGCCATCTGACCCGCAACGGCGTGCCGGTATGCGGTCACCTGGGGCTGACCCCGCAATCCGTACACGTGTTTGGCGGCTTCAAGGTGCAGGGACGCGATGAGTATCACGCTCAGGAGATCTACCGCCAGGCCCTGGAGCTGCAAGCTGCCGGCATCCAGCTGCTGGTGCTGGAATGCGTGCCGGTCGCCTTGGCCGAGCGCATCACCAAGGCACTGCGCATCCCGGTGATCGGCATAGGTGCGGGCCCCGTCACCGATGGCCAGATCCTGGTCATGCACGACGCCTTCGGCATCACCTCCGGCTATGTGCCCAAGTTCACCAAGAACTTCCTGGCCGAGACCGGCGACATGCATGCCGCCATCCGCCTCTATGTGAAAGAGGTCAGCGAGGGCACCTTCCCGGGCCCGGAGCACTGCTTCAACTGACAGCCGGCCTCAGGGACGCGAGCGGGGGCCATGGCCCCCGTTTCGCCATCTGCCGATAACCCATTCAACCCATTCTCTTGGATCTATCCGAAGGTGAACTATTGATGCTCGTCGTTAATAATCCCGCCGCCCTGCGCGAGCAGATCGGTCAGTGGCGCCGTGAAGGTCGTGCCATCGCATTCGTCCCCACCATGGGCAACCTGCATCAGGGCCATCTGACCCTGGTCAACGAGGCCCGCAGCCACGGTGAGAAGGTGGTGGTCAGCATCTTCGTGAATCCCTTGCAGTTCGACAAGGCCGAAGACCTCGCCAACTACCCCCGCACCCTGGAGCAGGACTGCGCCGCCCTGCAGGCCGCCGGCGTGGATCTGGTGTTCACCCCGACCCCGGAACTCATGTATCCCCATGGTCTCGCCAGCCAGACCTTCGTCGAAGTGCCCGGTCTCTCCAGTCTGCTGGAAGGGGCGCTGCGTCCGGGGCACTTCCGCGGGGTAAGCACCGTCGTCACCAAGCTGTTCAACCTGGTGCAACCGGATGTGGCCTGCTTCGGCCAGAAGGACTACCAGCAGCTCGCACTGATCCGCAAAATGGTGGATGACATGGCCATGCCTATCGAGATCGTCGGTGTGCCCACGGTGCGTGCCGAAGACGGGCTGGCCCTGTCATCACGCAACGGCTACCTCACCGCTGCCGAGCGTGCCCTGGCCCCCGAGCTCGCCCGCACCATGAACTGGGTAGCCGAGCAGATCGAGGCGGGAGAGCATCACCTGCCCTCTCTGGTGGCCAAGGCCAGTCAGCGTCTGGACAACGCAGGTTTTCGGACCGATGCCATCGACATCGTCGATGCGGCGACCCTGGAGGCGGCAACCGGCGACAGCCAGCAACTGGTGATCCTGATGGCCGCTTATCTCGGCAAGGCTCGCCTCATCGACAACCGCGTCGTCACGCTTGCTCACGCTGACCCCAGCTGATGCGCCCGATGGCCGTGCTCAAGTACGGCCATTCCATCAATAGCCCCATTGCCCACCATCACTGCGCCTTATCCCAAGGAGAGACCATGTCCAAGAAGGTTTATTGCATCGCCCAGTTCCAGCCCAAGCCGGGCAAGGAGCAGGCCCTGTTCCAGGTACTGCAGAGTCTGGAGCCCAACACCCTGCGCGAAGATGGCTGCCAGCAGTACATAGTGACTCGCCACATCCCGAGCCCCTTCGCCGAGGGTGAGAGCTTCCCCATCGTCTTCAACGAGATCTGGCGTGACATGGCAAGCTTCGAGGCCCATTGCCAGCGGGCCGAGATCAAGGCCTTCTTCGAGCGTTACTGCCTCGCGGATGACGGTCTGGCCGCCAAGTGGAATGTCTGCGTCTACAGTGACGAACCGGTGCAGTACGACGCCCCCGTCTTCTGATCCGCCTGGATGACCATCACACCGGCTGAATATACAGACACCGGCGCAAGGCCGGTGTCTGGTCATCAGGTGAACCGTGGTGCGTCACTGCACTTCGGCAGCCCCCACCAGCAGGTCGTTTGAAATATTATACAGCGCCAGCCCCTTCTCGCCGTCCAGCACCTTCACATCATCACCGGCACGAAAACGCTGAAAGCTTTCTCCACATTTCACTTTATAAATTTTGTTTGACTCAAGATTAACTGAACATTGTTCGCTGTTTATAGATATCAGCTTTATTTTTGATTCTTCCAGCACATGATATCCAGCACTGACCGCGGCAGCGCTGCCGGTAATAGCCAACAGGATGGCACCGCAAACAATTCCATTTCTCATTTATCTCTCCAATGAACATTAAAATAAAGTGATCTCACAGACTATCTCGAGGCTGGTGCTGTCATGCCGTGACAAATAATGAACACCGAACCTTCCTGCCATCTCAGACAGAAAATGAGGCATGCATACACCAGACAAGTACGTGCTTCCATGGGTTATCAGGTAATACGGCTCCCGAACATGGGTAACAGAATAAGGGCCGTGTCGGCAATATTCAGGATCCCATTATTATCAACCATGGTGAGGCTGTTTTGTTCTGCATCAAAATCCGGTGAGATAATGCGCACCAAGGTTTGGCCCCGCCCAGTGCCCGTGCTGACTGAAACAGGTATCATTTTCAAGCATCCAGTACGGCTGCACCGCTCCAGCCTTCTTCCCGTTCCATCGTCATGAGGTATCACCTCCCTGCCGCCAGAGACTTTCCCTGCTCTTGGCTTTCTGACCAGGGCCATGGATGGGTTCAAGATGAAATTAGGAAAAACGATGCACCATGAATGCGATTATTTCGTCATGCATTTGTTGTAAATGTTTTAATAAAAAGCACGCCACCTTATTAATCGGTACAGATGGCATCATCAAACATAGTAAATACTGAGCCTGTAAAATTGCTAAGTTTTGATGTGGTGTTTCACCCTATAAAAACAAGCATCGCAATAATTATGATGCCAGGACTATCATGTCATCATGCACAAGAAAAACAAAACCAAGTAACATATATTAAAAGAAGGTGGAGGGATTTTAAATCCCATATCGCACAAAGAGGTTATAGAAAGATCGGGCAAAGCGAGGGGTGATGAACATAAATATAAGTCGGCATGAAATAATTGAATCAATGTATCAACTCACCTGCTTTCTTCTGCATCCACCATCAATCAATGTGGCTATATCACGAGATATGAGAAAGCGAGCGTGGAGCCTTACATGGACATAATAAAAAGGCGCCAATGGCGCCTTTTTATGCTCAGTCACTCAGTGCCGCAAGCCAGTGCCGCGAGAGATGAGCCACCAGGCCAGGCCATAGAGGGCCACGATGAAGCCGATGATGATGAGGTAGGCGGTGCCGAGCGGCACGTCGGAGATACCGAGGAAACCGTAACGGAAGGCGTTCACCATGTAGATGATGGGGTTCACCTGGGAAACCCCCTGCCAGAATGGCGGCAGCAGGGTGATGGAGTAGAAGACGCCACCAAGGTAGGTGAGCGGTGTCAGCACGAAGGTCGGGATGATGCTGATGTCATCGAAGGTCTTGGCGAACACGGCGTTGATGAGCCCCCCCAGAGAGAAGAGGATGGCGGTCAGCAACACGGTGATGAAGACGCTGAACAGGTGGTGGATCTGCAGCGGCACGAAGAACAGGGACACCAGGGTGACGATGAAGCCGACACAGAGGCCGCGGGCGACGCCGCCCCCCACGTAGCCGGCGATGATGACGTAGTTCGGCACCGGCGCCACCAGCAGCTCTTCCACGTTGCGCTGGAACTTGGCACTGAAGAAGGAGGAGGCGACGTTGGAGTAGGAGTTGGTGATGACCGACATCATGATGAGGCCGGGCACGATGAACTCCATGTAGCTGAAGCCCCCCATCTCACCGATGCGCGAGCCGATGAGGTTGCCGAAGATGACGAAGTAGAGGCTCATGGTAATGGCCGGCGGCACCAGGGTCTGCAGCCAGATCCGGGTGAAACGGACCACTTCCTTGGTCAGGATGCTCTTGAAAGCGATGTAATAGGTGTTGGCATTCATGCTGTACAAACCCCTTCCAGCAAGGTGATGGGATCAATCTCGAAACTCATGCTTTGCGCCCCTCTTCCACCAGGTTGACGAACAGCTCTTCCAGCCGGTTCGCCTTGTTGCGCATGCTCTGTACCTGCACCCCCTGGGCGGAGAGCTGCTCGAACAGGCTGTTGAGGGACTGGCTCTTGTCCAGTTCCACCTCCAGGGTGCGCTCATCCTGCATGCGGCCCTGGAATTCGGGCACATTGGGCAGGGCGGAGCCGGGGGCCAAGTCCAGCATGAAGGTCTCCCGACCCAGCTTGCCGAGCAGGTTCTTCATGCTGGTGTTTTCAATCAGCCGCCCCTTGTCGATGATGCCGATGTTGCGGCACAGCATCTCCGCCTCTTCCAGGTAGTGGGTGGTGAGTATGATGGTGACCCCCTGCTCGTTGAGCTGCTGCAGGAAGTGCCACATGGAGCGGCGGATCTCGATGTCCACCCCGGCGGTCGGCTCATCCAGGATCAGCAGCTTGGGCTCGTGCATCAGGGCGCGGGCAATCATCAGGCGGCGCTTCATGCCGCCGGACAGGGTACGGGCCGCCATGTCGCGCTTGTCCCACAAATCGAGCTGGCGCAGGTACTTCTCGGCGCGGATCTTCGCCTCGGCGCTCGGCACGCCATAGAAGCCGGCCTGGTGGATGACTATCTGGCTCACCTTCTCGAACTGGCTGAAGTTGAACTCCTGGGGCACCAGGCCGAGCTGTGCCTTGGCCAGCTCCAGTTCGCCATCGATATCATGGCCGAACACCTTTACCTTGCCGGCGCTCTTGTTCACCAGCGAGCTGATGATGCCGATGGTGGTGGACTTGCCTGCCCCGTTAGGGCCGAGCAGGGCGAAGAAATCCCCCTGCTTGACGCAGAGATCGATGCCCTTGAGGGCTTCGACGCCCCCCTGATAGGTCTTCTTCAGACCGCTGATTTCCAATGCGTTCATTGCAACCCCTGTGATGGATGAGCCCATCTCGAGACAGAAAAGGCGGCCAAGGCCGCCTGCAGGCAGTCGATGACGCTGTCACCCTGCCGTTGCCACTGTAAGCCTTGCTTATTCTTGCGGAACTACCTTGCCGATGAACGGCAGATTACGATACTTCTGGGCGTAATCGATACCACAGCCCACCACGAATTCGTCCGGGATGGAGAAGCCGATCCAGTCCACCGGTACCTGCACTTCCCGGCGAGACGGCTTGTCCAGCAGGGTGCAGATGGCCAGGGACTTGGGTTCACGCAGGGAGAGGATCTCGCGTACCTTGTTGAGGGTATAACCGGTATCGATGATGTCCTCGACGATCACCACATCCTTGCCCTTGATGTCGTCATCCAGGTCTTTGAGGATGCGCACGTCACGGGTGCTGTGCATGCCGGAGCCATAGCTGGAGGCAGTCATAAAATCCAGAGTGATGGGCAGTTGGGTCTGACGGCACAGGTCGGCCAGGAAGACACAGGAGCCACGCAGCAGGCCGATCATGACCACTTCATCGGAGCCCTGGTAGCGTGCGGTGATCTCTTCACCCAGCTTGGCGATCCGGGCGGCAACGTCAGCCTCGGAGATCATCACCTCGACGATATGTTTCATCACTTACTCCAATAATGGCCAACGGGTCGTTGGCCGTTCATGTACATCAAAGCCGAGGATTCTATCACTCCAGCCCCGAGGCGTCAGGCATACGTGATGCTTTTATCGGCTTATTTTAATTGATAGAGTTAGCAAGCCTTTCGGCATTATCGGTGACAATACTATAAACACCATAATCAATAACTATTAGATGAAAAAACTATGGAACCACGCGCAGAAATAAGACGTCGAACCCGGCTCTCGCCGGAGGCTCGTCGTGATCAATTGATGGAATGTGCCATCGAGGTATTTTCCCGTCGCGGCATCGGCCGTGCGGGGCATGCCGAGATCGCGGAACAGGCCAAGGTATCGGTTGCGACCGTATTCAACTACTTCAACACCCGTGAAGATCTGGTCGATGAAGTCCTGGTAGAGATCGAGCGTTTTGTGCAACAAATCCTCGAGCAGGCTTATACCGGTCAGGGGCCGGTCAAGGACAGCATCCACCGCCACGTCAAACTCTTTGTCGATGCGGCTTATGACAGCCCGGACCATGCCAGCATCTGGCTGGAATGGAGTTCGTCGGTCCGCGAAGAGGTCTGGCCCCGTTACACCCGTCTGCTGGACAAGGCATTGGAGCGCATCGCGCCCCACCTGCAGGCTGCCATGGACAGTGGCGAGATCCAGAGCGTGCTGTCGGCGCAGGATCTGGCCCGCTCCCTGACCGGGTTTGGCTACGTCATGATGCAGATGATCAATCAGCCCCAGCGCCCGTCCCGGGAAGAGGTGACTGATTTCCTGTTCAAATATGTGACGGCCCCCCTTCAGGCCGCCTAAACCGCCTCACCCATGAAAAAAGCGGCGCCGGACATCGAGTCCGGCGCCGCTTTTGTTTGCCTGTCCTGGCTCAGTTCAAGGCTTGGCGTAGCCCCAGCGTTGGGTCAGCGCCTGCTCGATGCCGAGATGATCCAGAACTCGCGCCACCATGAAGTCCACGAGATCCTCGATACGCTTGGGCTCGTGGTAGAAACCGGGCGCCGCTGGCATGATGGTCACCCCGAGCCGCGCCAGTTTCAGCATGTTCTCCAGATGGATGGCGGAAAACGGACTCTCCCGCGGCACCAGGATGAGCTGACCGCGCTCCTTGATCACCACGTCCGCCGCCCGCTCCAGCAGGTTGTCCGAGGTGCCATTGGCGATGGCTGAGACTGTGCCCATGGAGCAGGGACAGACCACCATCTGCCTCGGCGCCGCCGAGCCCGACGCCACCGGCGAGAACCACTCTTCCTTGCCACAGGCCACTATCTGTCCCTCTTTTGCCCCATATTCGCGGCATAGATAGGTCGACAGTTCCTTGGGGCTGCCGGGCCAATCCACCTGCTGTTCGGTCTTGAGTACCACCCGGGCCGCCGAAGAGGCCAGCAGATAGACCTTGTAATCGGCTTGTACCAGACACTCGAGCAAACGCAGCGCATATGGGGCGCCGGAAGCCCCCGTCAACGCCAAAGTGATCTGTTTATCCATGTTAACCCGCGATCTTCTGCTGGAGGCAGCCAAGCAGCTTGTCATGGATGCCGCCAAAACCGCCGTTGCTCATGATCAGAATATGATCCCCCGGGCGGCTCTCGGCCACCAGCTGGGCAATCAGGGTATCCAGTTCCCCGAACACCCGGGCCGGACGACGCATGTGAGCCGTCACCTCGCCGAGATCCCAGCCGATGTTCGGCGGCTGGAAGAAGAACACCTCATCGGTATCGTCGAAACAGGCGGCCAGCTCGGCCTTGTGCACCCCGAGCTTCATGGTGTTGGAACGCGGCTCCAGCACCGCCAGGATGCGGGCCTTGCCCACCTTGGCGCGCAGGCCGCCGAGGGTGGTCTCGATAGCGGTCGGATGGTGGGCGAAGTCGTCGTAGACGCTGACACCGGCCACCTCCCCTTTGAGCTCCATTCGCCGTTTCGGGGATTTGAACTGGCACAGGGCAGCAATGCCGTGCTCCACCATGACACCGGCATGGCGGGCGGCGGCGATGGCCATCAGGCCGTTGTTGACGTTGTGCTCGCCGATGCACTCCCAGTGCACCTCGCCCTGCTTGACGCCATCCAGCCACACCTCGAACACCGAGCCGTCGTCCGCCAGCTTGACCGCCTTCCACTTGGCGTCGTCCTGACCCACCAGCTCCACTTCGCTCCAGCAGCCCATCTCGCGCACGGCACCGAGGTTGTGATCCGCCTGCGGGAACAGCACCCGGCCATTGCTCGGCACGGTGCGCATCAGGTGGTGGAACTGGCGCTGGATGGCGGCGAGATCCGGGAAAATGTCCGCGTGATCGAACTCCAGGTTGTTCATGATCAGGGTGCGCGGGTGGTAGTGGACGAACTTGGAGCGCTTGTCGAAGAAGGCGCAGTCATACTCATCCGCCTCGATGACGAAGAAGGGGGCCGCCCCCAGGCGCGCGGAGACCGGGAAGTTGCCCGGCACGCCACCGATGAGAAAGCCTGGCTCCAGCTTGGCGTATTCCAGCACCCAGGCCAGCATGCTGGCGGTGGTGGTCTTGCCATGGGTGCCCGCCACGGCCAGCACCCAGCGATCCTTCAACACATGTTCGAGCAGCCACTGCGGGCCAGAGATATAAGGCAGGTTGCGATCCAGCACATATTCCACGCAAGGGTTGCCACGGCTCATGGCGTTACCGACCACCACCAGATCCGGCGCGGGACTGAGCTGGGACGGGTCATAGCCCTCGGTCAACTCGATCCCCTGCTGCTCGAGCTGGGTACTCATGGGGGGGTAGACATTGGCATCGGAGCCGGTCACCCGATAGCCAAGCTGCTTTGCCAACACCGCCAGACCACCCATGAAGGTGCCGCAGATCCCGAGAATATGAATGTGCATACCACTGCCTTGTCCAATGAAGGGAGTGGGCATTCTACCAAGGTCGCCGGAATTTGGCAGACCCAAGCTGCCGCCGTGGTACCAAGGCTGTCGCAATGGCCGCGAAATATGGTCATTTGACGGGACATCGCTATAATGTCGGCCTGCAAACTCGACTCCAACATGCTAAAGGAAATGTCATGAGCCTGAATCTGGTACCGGCTGGCAAGAGCCTGCCCGACGACATCTACGTCATCATCGAAATCCCGCAGAATGCCGACCCGATCAAATACGAAGTCGACAAGGACAGCGGTGCCATCTTCGTGGATCGCTTCATGTCCACCCCGATGTTCTACCCGTGCAACTACGGTTACGTGAACGCCACCCTGTCCCTGGATGGGGATCCCGTCGACGTGCTGGTTCCGACCCCCTACCCGCTGCTGGCCGGCTCCGTCATTCGCTGCCGCCCGGTCGGCGTGCTGAAGATGACCGACGAGTCTGGCGAAGATGCCAAGATCGTGGCCGTGCCGCACTCCAAGCTGACCAAGCAATACGATCACATCAAGGATGTGAACGATCTGCCCGAGCTGCTGAAAGCCCAGATCCAGCACTTCTTCGAGCGCTACAAAGAGCTGGAAGCGGGCAAGTGGGTCAAGGTGGAAGGTTGGGGCGACAAGGCCGCCGCCGAAGCCGAGATCCTGACCTCTGCCGAGCGTTACGCTGCCAAATAAGCACCGTCCTCGTGATAAAAAGGCGCCTTATGGCGCCTTTTTGTTGGTCCTTGGCTGCCTGCCCGGTGGATCCCCCTGGATATAGATGTCGCGGCCGTTGTCGCGATAGGGGCGATAGTAGTCATCGCCGCAGCGATACTCTCCACCCGCACTGCCCACCAGATCGCAGTTCACCGGCAGCACCTCCAGCCACTTGACCGCCTGCTGGAAACGCAACCACTCCTGCCATTCGTGTTCACGTGCCAACCTGTCCCGCAGGGCGAAGGTATCCGCCGGAGAGAGCCCCTGATTGACGATCACCTGGCCCGCCGCCGCCGGCAGGGTGGTTAACAACAGCAGGAATATGGCGCCAGATCTCATGGTCGTCCTCCAAATCGAATATTTTAGAAATTAAATTTAAAGCCTTATCAATTAATTACCAACTAAAGCCTCATTGGAGCAATCCAAATCCCGCGCTCTCACCTAGTTGTTTAATATCAACCGGCGCAGGAAGCATCCTCATGAAACTGGCACAAGCTCTGCTGTGGAGTCTGATGGTGGGCACCTCTTGCGCTCAGGAGGTCAATTTCAGCTGGCAATGGCTCTCCGCCGATGGCCAGCAAAAACACCTGCAACTGAGCACGGACGAACGCATTCTCTCCGCCAGTCGCCACGAGATGACCCAACTCGATGCCTCCCTCAACTATCCCCTGGAGACGCTCTACTCCTATATCAGCCCGCGCCTCTACAGCAGCATCAACCAGATCAATCAGAGCAGCCCGGAAACCGCCACCAAGTTTCGCAATCTGGAGCAGGCCTTCACCCTGCACGACAACAGCCAGGAATCGACCCAGTTCTGGCAGGCCTATCAACAATATCAGGAGGATGCCTTCTACCAGATGCGGGTCTCCCCCTGCATTCATCCGGCCAATATCAAGCTCCCCTGCGTACGGCCCAACTACTCCCAGCTGTTCTATCAGTTCAAGGGCGATCTCAAACCTCTGGCTCAACAGTTCTCCGCCAAGGATCTGGCCACCAGCGTGCATCTATTGCAGGAGTGGTTGAACGCCATTCCCACTCCGCCCGAGCAGATGGATCACTTCGCGCCGCCCCTGCAGGCCCTGCAGGACAACAAGGCGGACAGCGACGAGAAGGCGCTGCTGATGGCAAGCCTCTTGGCGGAGCTCGCCCCCCAATACATGCTCAGCATCATCTACCCCAACATCAGCATCGGCAGCGTCTCCCCTGCCTGGCTTGCCATCACCGCAGACAGCGGCCTCAAGGGAGACACCGTGGTGATCGGCAATCAGCGCCACGTGCTGCTGACCGGCTCCCCCCTGCTGGCCCAGCAGATGACCATGGCCCAGATCCCGCTGGTGAGCGAACCCCTCTACTGACGCTACTGCTCAAACCAGTTTGCAAGCAGTTGATTTTTATCGACTGCATGCGATTCTAGCGACCGCTTGCCAGCGGGCCGCCTCTGGATGGCCAGGATGGCACCCTCCGCAAGGCGATAACATTTAACACTTTTTAAACAAATCCGATCGGTTTAGGATGTAGTGTGCCTCTTCCCCTCAACCACAAGTCGTTATAACATAACAAAGGAGTGTCATACGGATGAAACATCTCGTACTTACTCTGGCGCTGCTGCCGAGCCTGGTCATGGCCCACAACATCAAGGAATCTGCCCAGGTTCCCCTGGTCAACATCGCCGACAAAGGCGAACTGGTGTTGAAGGACAAAGAGATAAGCTACCAGCCCTGGCAAAGCAAGGTGCTGACTGGCAAGGTATTTCTGATCCAGCACATCGCGGGTCGTTCCAGCGCCAAGGAGCTCAACGGCCCCATGATCGAGGCGATCAAGGCCGCCAAGCTGCCCCATGATCAATACCAGACCGTCACCATCATCAACAGCAATGACGCCATCTGGGGCACCTCCGGCTTTGTGAAGAGCAGCGCCGAAGACAGCAAGAAAGAGTTCCCCTGGTCCGCCATGGTGCTGGACGCCAAGGGCATGGCCCGCAATGCCTGGGATCTTGCGCCGGAAAGCTCGGCCATCATATTGCTGGATAAAGAAGGCAAGGTGCTGTTCGCCAAAGATGGCCAGCTCGATGCCACCGATATCACCAAGGTGATGGGGCTCATCAAGTCCCATCTCTGAATCAAAGAAAAGGGCGCTGATGGCGCCCTTTCCACAGGGGCCTATGGTTCGTTCCAAGCTGAAAATCTGGTTGCTGTTGCTGGGCTGGTTGTGGTTGCAACCGGTATTGGCGCAGCACCCGCTGGAAGCGGATCTGCCCGGCCATGATCACCATTGCCTCGTCTGCGCCCTCCACCTGGATGGCAAGCTGGCCCTGACGCCCACCCTGGCGCCTCCGGCCGCTCCCTTTATCGCCTATCCCTCCCTCACCACAGCTTTTACCCCCATCGACCATCTCGGTGTCCCCCACTACAGCATCCGTGCCCCACCAGCCGCTTCTTTCCCATTCGTTTAGATATTTCCATTATTTATCAATGAATTTGAAAGGATTAACGATGAAAGCAGCCACCCTGTTCCTGGCGGTCGCCGCCTTTGGCGTACAAGCCAACCACGATGAACACGAAAGCCACGGCCACGGCGCTCACGAGCATGGCCACGGCCACCTCAACCTGGTGCTCGACGGCAACCAGCTGATGATCGAGCTGCAGGCCCCTGCCGCCGATCTGGTGGGCTTCGAGCATGCCGCCAAGACCGATGCCGAGAAGGCGCAATACGCCAAGGCCATGGCTCAGCTCAAGCAGCCGGATGCCCTCTTCCGACTGGATCCTGCCGCCGGCTGCACCCTGGCCCAACAGGAGATCAACGCCCCCAAGGAAGAGCATGATCACGACCATGACCATGACCATGACAAGGCTGACGCCGATCACGACGAACACCATCACGAAGATGGTCACGCCGATCTCGGGGCCATGTACACCTACAACTGCCAGACGCCGGCCAAGCTGACCGGGCTGGAAGCCACCCTCTTTACCGTCTACCCGAGCCTGGAAAAGCTGAGCGTGCAGGGCATACTGCCCACCGGCCAGACCGCGGCCGAACTGACCCCGTCCGCCAACAAACTGAGCTGGTGATCCCATGACAAACGCCGTGGTTGAGATCCGCGATCTGGCCTTCGCCTGGCCAGGTGGCGAGGCTGTACTCGATCTGCCCGCCCTGCATATCGCGCAAGGGGAGCGGGTGTTCATCAAGGGGCCTTCCGGCTCCGGCAAGTCGACCCTGCTCGGGCTGCTCGCCGGGATCCAGACCGCCAACCACGGCACCCTGGAGGTGCTGGGCCAACCGCTGGCCCAGCTCTCAGGCCGCGCCCGTGATCACTTCCGGGCGGCCAATCTGGGTTACATCTTCCAGCAGTTCAATCTGCTGCCTTTTTTATCCGTACTGGACAATGTCACTACAGCGCTCACCTTCTCCCCCCAGAAGCGATCCCGCTTGCGCGCCAGCCCAGAACAGGAGGCTCGCCGCCTGCTCGGGGAATTGCAGTTGCCGGACGAAGCGCTGCACAGGCCCGTCCATGCCTTGAGCATCGGCCAGCAGCAGCGGGTCGCCGCCGCCCGGGCGCTGATAGGCTCCCCGCCGCTCGTCATCGCCGACGAGCCCACCTCGGCGCTCGATACCGACAACAGGGCCGCCTTCATCAAGTTGCTGTTCGAGGAGTGCGACAAGCAGGGCTCGACCCTCGTCTTCGTCAGCCATGACCCTTATCTCGAACCCCTCTTCCCCCGGGTGGAGAACCTGCAACAGCTCAACCGGAGGGCTGCATGAAGATCGATAACCAGAACCTCTGTCCGCCCGCGCAGGCAGGCTGCCAGCCATTCAGGATGCGGAGGTCGCCATGCTGAAACTCGCCCTGCAAAGTCTCTGGGCCCGCCGCCTCACTGCCGGGCTCACCCTGCTGGCCGTGGCCATCAGCGTCACCCTGCTGCTCGGGGTGGAGCGGGTACGCACCGAGGCACGCGCAAGCTTCGCCAACACCGTCTCGGGCACCGATCTCATCGTCGGCGCCCGCTCCGGTCAGGTGAACCTCCTGCTCTATTCGGTGTTTCGCATCGGCAACCCCACCAACAACGTGGGCTGGGATGCCTATCAGGCCATCAAGCAGCGTCCCGGCATCGCCTGGACCATCCCCCTCTCCCTCGGGGACTCCCACAAGGGCTTTCGGGTGCTCGGCACCAACGGGGACTACTTCACTCACCTGAAGTACGGTCAGCAACAGTCGCTGCAGATGCGCGAAGGCCGGCCGTTCGAGACGCCGTTTGAGGCGGTGCTCGGCGCCCAGGTGGCCGAAAAGCTCGGCTACAAGCTGGATCAGTCCATCATCATCGCCCACGGCGCCGGCAACACCTCCTTCAGCCAGCACGACAACCTGCCGTTCAAGGTGGTCGGGATACTGGCGCCGACGGGCACCCCTGTCGATCGCACCGTGCACGTGCCGCTGGCGGGCATAGAGGCCATTCACCTCGGCTGGGACACCGGTCGTCACAGCAAGAATGTCACCGCCGAGCAGGCACTTGAGCAGGATCTCACCCCCAAGACCATCACCGCCTTTATGGTGGGGCTGAGCAACCGCATATTGGCGTTCCAGCTGCAGCGGGGCATCAACACCTACACCGGCGAACCCCTGATGGCCATCCTGCCGGGGGCCGCCTTGCAGGAGCTGTGGGGCATGATGAGCGTGATGGAGACGGCGCTGACCGTCATCGCGGGCTTCGTGGTCGTGGCGGGCCTCATCGGTATGCTGACCACCCTGCTGGCGGGGCTCAACGAGCGGCGCCGCGAGCTCGCCATTCTGCGCTCCCTCGGCGCCGGCCCCTCCCACCTGTTCCTGCTGCTGGCACTGGAGGCCATGGCCCTCACCACCCTCGGCATCGCCCTCGGAGTCGGGGCCCTCTACCTCGGGCAACTGCTTGCCACCCCCTGGCTGCTCAGCCACTATGGCCTGCAACTCGGGATCGGCCTGCCGAGTGCCTATGAGTGGCAACTGCTGGGGCTGGTGTGGCTGGCGGGCATGGTGATAGGCTTGCTGCCCGCCGCCCGCGCATATCGCTACAGCCTGAGCGATGGCATGAGTATCCGGATATGACGATGACAAAGGGAACGATCAGGATGTGGAAAGTACTGACCGTGCTGCTGGGCATATTGGCTTTGCCTGCCCACGCCGTGGATTACAAGACAATCGACTGGGATATCCTCATTCCAGAGGGTGAAAAACTGCTGCCACCGCCCCAGGTCAGCCACGATGGCAACATGGCGTCAGTGCCGCAACCGGTGGGCGGGGTCAACAAGAAGCTGGACAACCAGGACTTGCGCATCCCGGGCTTCGTGGTGCCGCTCGAAGGGGATGCCAAGAAGGTCACCGCCTTCCTGCTGGTGCCCTACTTCGGCGCCTGCATCCATGTCCCGCCTCCCCCCACCAACCAGGTGATCTACGTGAGCTACCCCAAGGGCGCACCGGTGGATGACCTGTGGGACGCCATCTGGGTGCAGGGCAAGATGCGCACCATCAGTTCGAGCCATGAGATGGCCACCGCCTCCTACTCCATGGAGGCGACCGACGTCAGTGTCTACGAAGAGTAAGCCGCTGCGTCTATTGCCTTGATATGCAATCAAAATGGCCTCCCCCGGGAGGCCATTTTGTTATCCGGCCTGCACATCGGGGGCCCGGCCCCGACTGAGATCTTTCACGACCTGTAACGAGAGGTCGTCAGCAAGGCAAAGAGCAGCGCAGGAACCGGAACGTATAGATATACGTGAGCACTCTTTACCCCACCTAAGCGAGCAGCACATGAACCTTGATCACGAGCTCACAGTAAGATCGTGGATAGGTTCTGGGGATTGCTCGTTTGCCTGCTTGGAGTAACATTCAATACCAGCCAAAACCCCCTCAGCCAGCACGGAGCCAGCATGGCCGATCTGCCGCCCCCCAAGAAAGAGAGTTCCATTTTAAGCAGCCAGGAGCAGACCCTGCGCCTGGCCCGCAGCCGCGGCATCGACGGCATGCTCACCCGCAACAGTGACAGCACCTTCGAACAGCGCGCCACCTTCCGCCAACTGGCGGAGCAAGCCGCCCGCCAGCGCAATCTGGAATCCATCATGGTGATGGCCTCTCGTCACTGCGAGGAGACGGCCGCCGGCGGCGAGATGGACAGCGACTGGCTGACCCGCTTCCTGCAACTGGCCGAAGAGATCAGCATGGTGCCCATGCAGCAGCTGTGGGGGCGGATCTTCGCCCTGGAAGTCGCAACCCCGGGCCGCTTCTCCATCCGCGCCCTCAGCACCCTCAAGGAGATGACCCAGCGCGAGGCCCAGCTGTTCCAGCGCATCTGCGCCCTCTGCTGCCACTACGAGGGGAGCGACGAGCAACGCCTGCTGCTCGGTATGCACAAGGGGGCCAGCCTGCTGAGCCGCGCCAAAGTCACCCGCATGGGCCTCGGCAAATATCGGGTGCCCTACAGCGCATTGCTGCTGCTGTTCGATCTCGGTCTGCTGCACCGGGGGGAGCTCGAATCCGGCCCCCTGCCCGCCGACGGGGTGGAGCTCGCCTTTGGCAATCAGCACTGGCGGCTGCGCCAGCGCCAGAGCCACCTCACCCTGCTCTACTACCGCCTCACCCCGGTGGGCAACGAACTCGCCCTGTTGCTGGAGGAGCCGCCGCTGGAGGAGTATCTGCAGGATTTGAAGACCCTGCTCTCCACCCACCTGCAGATCGAAACCCAGATTGCGCCCCCCGCCAGCGCACCGGACATCCCCGCCTGAATCGGCCGGGAGCCCGGGCGGGCTCCCGCTTTCAGCTTGCCAAATTGCGAAACCGGCACCGCCATTGCCAAAACGGCTCCCAAAAAGCGAATCGATTCAGCTAGTCGCCACGCTGGCATTGGCGGTTTTCAGCAATCCATGCGCCTTGGGCAAATAACACGCATATCGAACGCATTTTAAGCGCCCCTTGGCACTCTGGTGCGCGGCTTGCAGTGGGACGACTAGTCCCGAACGATCGGGACTCATCATCCCCATTGTCGGACGCCCCCATGAGAGTCAACCAGCCCGTTACCCAGCGTGAGCGCCTCTACCCGGCGCATCAGAATCTCATCTCCACCACGGACCTGGAGAGCCGCATCACCTTTGCCAACGAGGAGTTCTGCCAGATAGCCGGCTTCACCCTGGCGGAGTTGCAGGGCGCCCCCCACAACCTGGTGCGCCACCCCGACATGCCGACCCAGGCCTTCGCCGACATGTGGGGCCATATCCGGGAGGGCAAGAGCTGGATGGGGCCGGTCAAGAATCGCTGCAAGAACGGGGATCACTACTGGGTCAACGCCTTCGTCACCCCCATTCAGGATGCGAGCGGCAAGGTGATGGAGTATCAGTCGGTGCGCACCGCGCCGGACGAGGCGCTCAAGCAGCGGGCCGAGAAGGTCTACGCGGGCTTGAGAGAGGGACAAGCGCCCCTGGCCCTGCGCCTGCCAGCCTTCTCCCACACGCTGGTGCTCAATGGCTGCCTGCTGCTCGCCCTTCTCGCCCTGCTGGGTCTCGGCTATGGCCATGAATCCGGCTGGCTGGCCGGGCTCGCCGCCCTGCCCCTGATCGCTGCCCTCCTGGTGGTAAATGCCCTCTCCCGGCGCCTTGGCAAACTCGGCGAGTTGGCCCGCAACCGCTTCGACAACCCGCTGATGCAGCTGCTCTACACGGGCCGGGTCGATCGGCTCGCTGCGGTCGAGCTCGCCATGAAGATGAATCAGGCCGAGTTCAACGCCGTGCTGGCCCGCACCCAGCAGACCTGCCAGCAGATCCTGACCTCCGCCCAGACGGACTTGCAAAACGCCGAGACCATCACCGACAACCTGCAGCAACAGCAGACCCAGACTAATCAGGTCGCCACCGCCATCACCGAGATGGCTCAGTCCATCCGCGAGGTCTCGCAGAGCTCCACCGCCTCCTCCGATCGGCTGGACGAAACCGCGGACCTGTTCAAGGAGGGCAACCTCCGCGTGCAGGAAACCATCGAAGAGGTGGAGGGGATGCACAGCGAGCTGGTCACCTCCAAGGGGGTGATCAACACCCTCGCCACCCAGTGCCGGGCCATCGACGGCATCCTGGATGTGATCAACAGCATCGCGAACCAGACCAACCTGCTGGCCCTCAACGCCGCCATCGAGGCCGCCCGGGCCGGCGAGGCAGGCCGCGGCTTCTCGGTGGTGGCGGACGAGATCAGATCCTTGGCCATCAAGACCCAGTCCTCCACCGGCGAGATCCAGAAGATGATAAGCCTCTTGCAGGGCAGTGCCGGGAATGCGGAGCAGGCCATGGCGCAAGGGGAGCGGCTCTCCGCCAGTTGCCGACTGAAAGCCTCCGCCACCGGCGACGTGCTGCAACAGATAAGCGATCGCCTGCTGCAGGTGACTGCCGGCAGCAACCAGATAGCCCAGGCGGTGCAGGAACAGTCCCAGGTCACCGCTGACATAGACCGCAGCGTGCTCAGCATCAAGCGCCTCGCCGACGACTCCAGTCAGGGCAGCCAGCACGCGGTGCAGGGAGTCGTGGCCCTGGTGCGCCAACTCGGCGAGCTGGAACGGCTGGTACGCCAGTTCCAGCAGCAGCCCGCCGCCCATGCCGCCAGTTCGGCCATGGCCAGTGGCCAACCCCTGCTCGCCCGCTGAGCCCTCACGGAGGAAACCAGACCCCATATAAAGACCGTGCGCTAATACAAAAAAGCATGGGCCCGTCTCTCACGAGACGGGCCCATCGACATTATGGGGCAAGGATCTCTATATCAGACCCCGCTCCCGCAGAGCGGCCAGCCGCTTATTCGCCCGAGCCACAGCTTGCCTTTGCTGCTCTCTAAATGGCGGCTGCATGACACTGCACTCAACAAAGTGGCCGCCCCGATGTCACTGCCCCACCCCGATACCGTTGAGCCTTGAGAGAGGTAGGGCACCCATCACCACACCATCCCCCCTCGAGCACAACCCGCTGACCGCTTAATTTATTGATCTTGCCCGAGAAACGACCATCTCATCCTTCCCTAACCGGCTCCGTTCGGTAACATGACCATCTGAACCACCTCTTGTCGGAGTCAACCATGAGTCAGACCAGAGCAACACCACAGGTAACAAGCAGCAGGCTGGAGGCTGAAATTCAGGGGCGGTAGCTTTGCCTAATGAACTAGATAAGCAAGTGGTGGCTTGCTGTGCGCCACTTATTGCTGTGACTATCTTTATTTTATTGGCTGTGTTTTTGCACTGCACAAATGGTAGAGAAAAAAGAGGAGGTCACGCGAATACGTCAGACACCAGATATTGGCTAGCAACATCATGATTTAAAATTAGTTTTTACGTGGCGTTTATAAGGATAATACGGAGCTATATGGCAGGCTAGACTATCGGATCAATACCGCCTTCCATCTAATCACTGTTATAACTATAGAGAGGATTAAGTGGATCATTTTTTACAAGCAAAGGTACTGAAAGCAGATTTAGTTGCTATAGATGCTCATTTTACAGAAAAGGGTATCGGTGACATGTCTACTATGATTTTGTTGAAGCAAAGCCTCATATCTGTAGCAAACTTCGTTGATTTCGAAGTCACAGTTCGTCGAGTGTACAAAGACCATCCTGAGCTAAGTGAGCACTATAAGTCATTCTCAAAGCAGTGTGATTTTGCGAAGTATCTAAGGAACAAATTTGTAGGTCATTTAAAGCAGGAGTTGGTTAATAAAACTCTTGTATGGAACCCTGAAGTTAGAATGCTTCTTGGCAAAATGGATGATCCAATTGCTGCATACATAGTTAATCAACTGATCCTAGAAACAGCAATCAACACATATGTAGACGGCGAGGAAATGCACCGGGTATTTGAGACAGAAACTGACTTAAACTATCCACCTGATAATACGAGATTTCTGAAGTTTTTGACGCTAGTTATTCGATCTTCAATCGAGTATCTAGGTAAATATTTAGAAATCAGACAACAGGAGGTGCAAGCTGAAATTGATGAAGCAAGTCAATTAGAGGGTATATTGAAGTTAGGTATCGAAGCTGGAAAAACCAAGTTTAGCTTCATCAAAAAATAATTATAACAACGCATTTAAGAGTGATCCCCAACGCTTGACACTTTCAGTTCAAGGTTGGATTTTTTGTTTAGGGTACAATGGTTTAAATTAGGTGGTGGCGCTGTTCACAGCTTAATTCGGCGTTAGGCATCCAGCCGAACATTCACAAAAAGGATTATTAATTGAAACTTTATAAGTCCCGAGGTCCAGAGCAAATGGACTTTGTCTTTGACATCTTATTTAACAAACAACTCTATTGTGCTGAGTGGCATACACTGAATGACCCTATAGAAGGGGTTTTCGTTTATTCTCATAGAGGTGAGAGTCAAGAATCAGCTGCTAATTTTATGAAAAAGGTCGAGCAGGCCAAGAAGCATCTTCGAGTTTGTTCACTATCCAAAACTTTTGATGATCACCTACTTTGGGCTCACTATGCCAGTGGCTTTTCTGGAGTAGCGATCGAGTTTGAAATAGACACTACAGAGCATGAAGTTGTAGATATTACTTACAGGGGGGTGTTTGCAGGCGTTAACGAGTCAGATAGCTCAGACCCTTCTTCTGTCGCAAGAGAAGTTCTATCTTCTAAATATGATGCTTGGTCATATGAAAAGGAAATTCGGATACTCACGACTGATAGTTTTTATAAACTGAAAAACCCAATTAGGAAGATTATTGCTGGCCATAGAATGTCACAGCCATTATTTCATGCTCTTAGAATCGTCTGCGAAAAGCTGGATATTGAAGTTGCTCGTACCGGAATTGGGGATGAGGGTATTGATGCAGATTATGTTCCGCCATATGGCGCGTCACGATAGTCATGCCTAACAAACAGTGCAAGCGGGACAAATTTTCCACTGCGCTCCAAATTCCTCCCCCTGCGGTCACTGGGCGTTCGAAATCTCGCGCCATCTATAGCGAGCGTTAGTATTAATAAGTGGAGTATGTAATAAATGTTAGAGAAAGAAATAATAACACTGGTGCTGGGTACTGGTCTAGTTTCTGCATTAGCTACAGCATCGTTTTCAAAATTTTCATCTGACAAGAGCCATAAAATTTAAAACATAACAAAAGAGCGAAAGGAATGGCGAGACCAGCTCAGAACTATTGTCATCGAAGTCGTGAAAGCATCACAGAATAAAGATATTAATACTTTGGAACTGCTTGAGGCTGAGTTGGTTGTTAGACTAAACCCTGAGGACAAAGAAGATCAGTTACTTCTAACGTCACTTAATAACATTTCAGGTGATTGGTCAGCAGTTAAGGTACAAGAATTTTGTGACCGAACATCCTACTTACTTAAACACGATTGGGAAAGAGCAAAACAAGAAGCTACAACAAAAATTTCATGCCCATCTCTTATGTGTGCAGCGACTATAGCTACAGCACTTTTGACTTTAATTGGTATACTTAATGGGATGTGGACTTACTTTTTGTTCTCTGGTGCTATTTTCACTTTGGTTTTACTAATACCCACACTTATTGAATACTTCATCATAAAAAGAAATGAAAAGTCTAAGGACAAGCGAAAACCAATACTGTATTTATGCAACCACAAAGAAAGATATGAATACAAAACCCGTAGTGAAAGAAATCAATGCTAAAAAAGCGTTTAAGACGGATTAACAACACTTGGGAAAAAAATTGGGACACTCACCTTTTAAAGTACTGTGTAGTACGGCCGTCCCCTAAAATGTATGCGAACACGGTATTATACCTCCTCTAGGCAGAGAGCCCGTCATCAGGTTCGCGGTGCAATACGCTGCGCTTATCGCACCCTACATATCAAAAGCACTCAACGGTAAATGACGGCGACAAGGCGAACAATTGGAAAGCAATAAATAAGGGGGCACAGCCCCCTAGAATATCCATGCTCGATATGGGCAATCGATCT
Source organism: Aeromonas veronii (assembly GCF_040215105.1). NCBI lineage: Bacteria > Pseudomonadati > Pseudomonadota > Gammaproteobacteria > Aeromonadales > Aeromonadaceae > Aeromonas > Aeromonas veronii. The sequence continues at coordinate 751,242 of NZ_CP157875.1, read as the reverse complement.
CAGTCGATCAACCCCCGCAGCCTCAGGGTGCTCAGCAGCTCATCCACCAGCACGGCCACCGGTTTACCGGAGTTAAGCAGGTGAATTTCGGGCTGAACCGGCGCCTCGTAAGCGGAGTCGATACCGGTGAAATTGCGGATCTCCCCCGCTCGCGCCTTTTTGTAGAGCCCCTTGGGATCGCGCTCTTCACAGACGGCGAGGGGCGCATCGACAAATACCTCAACAAACTCGTCGGCTCCCAAAAGATTGCGCACCAGCTCCCGCTCGGCGCGGAACGGCGAGATAAAGGCGGTCAGGACGATAAGGCCCGCATCCACCATCAGCTTCGCCACCTCGCCGACCCGGCGGATATTCTCCTGTCTGGCGGCATCGTCGAAGCCAAGGTCACCACAGAGGCCGTGGCGCACGTTATCCCCATCCAGCAGATAGGTGTGTTTTCCCTCGGCCGCCAGCGCCTGCTCCAGCGCCCCCGCCAGGGTGGATTTGCCCGCCCCGGACAGACCGGTAAACCAGATCACCAGGGGTTTTTGCCCCTTCTGCGCGGCGCGGCTCTGTTTGTCGACGGCATGCTGATGCCACACGATATTGCTCATTCAAAACTCCTTGCTTGGCTTGCGCCTCAATGCTGAAACTCTCTGGCTCTCTGGCTCTCTGGCTCTCTGGCTCTCTGGCTCTCTGGCTCTCTGGAGCCCGGCCCAGTTACCCGCCACTGACGGGTAACTGGGCCATCGTCTATTTATCTTCCCACCGATGCCCCAAAGCCGATGGCACCGCCTTAGAACGGGAACAGCAGGGGCACCATGATGACGACCCCGATGCTGTAGGCCAGGGAGACCGGCAGGGCCAGTTTGAGGTAATCCGGCATCTTGTAGTTGCCCGCCGCGTAGACCATCAGATTGGTCTGGTAGCCGTAGGGCAGTATGAAGCTGGAGCTGGCCCCGAACAGCACTGCCAGGATGAACGGCATGGTGGAGACATCCATGCTGAGCGCCAGCTGATAACCCATGGGGAAGGCCAGGGCCGCCGCCGCGTTGTTGCTCATCAGCTCGGTCAGCACCAGGGTGAACAGGTAGATGCCGAGGAAGGCGATGAAGGGGCTGGCGCCGTTGAACTCCCCCATCAGCCAGTCGGCGATGAGGCGGGCCAGGCCGCTTTTTTCCAGCTGATCGGCGATGGCGAGCGCCCCGCCCACCACCAGCCAGATATCCAGCGGGAAGCGGCGGCGGATCTCGTCCAGCGTCAGGATGCGGGAGAACAGCAGCGCCACCAGCATCACCAGCAAGCCCTTGAACAGCGGCACCAGATCCAGCACCGACAGGGCCAGCACCCCGAGAAAGCCCAGCACCACGGCGGCGCTGCGTTTGCCATCGAGGCGGGTGGAGGCTTCCAGCCCGCTCACCACCACGAACTCCCGGGAGAGGGACTTGTTGCTGGCAAACTTGGGGCCGGGCGCCAGCAGCAGGGTATCCCCCACGTGCAGTTCAATCTGGCCGAGGCCGCCGGTGAGCTGGGTCTCGCCACGGCGCACCGCCAGCACCACGGCATCGAAGTGGGTGCGAAACTCCGCATCCTTGATGGATTGCCCCACCAAGCGCGAGCTGTGGCTGACGATCACCTCCACCAGATGCTGGCCATTGAGGCGATGCTGGCCGTAAAGATCCAGCCCCTTGAGCTCTTGCAGCACGCCGACACTCTCCACATCGCCGCAAAACAGCAGCATGTCCCCCTCGTGCAGCTCGTGTTCCGGCTGCACCGGGCAGATCACCTGGTTGCCACGGATGATCTCGGCAAGATAGAGGCTTTTGAGGCTGCGCAGGCCGTTCTCCTTGACGCTGCGCCCGGCCAGGGGCGAGCCAACCCCCACCTTGGCCTCCAGAAAGTAGCCGGATTCCCGACTCATCTCGGTGTCCTGCTCCGGCAGGTGGCGGGCAAACAGCAGCACGGCCACCAGACCGGTCAACAGGGTCCCCGCGCCCACCATGAAGAAGTCGAACATGCCGAGGGGCTGGGCCCCCATCTTGACGAGGAAGCTGTTGACGATGAGGTTGGTGGAGGTGCCGATCAGCGTCAGCACCCCGCCGAAAGTCGCCGCGAAGCACATGGGCAGCAGCAGCCGTGACGGCGCATGGTTGGGGTTGCGTTTGACCGCCCCCAGCATGGAGGCCACCACGGCGGTGTTGTTGACGAAGGCCGACAGGAAAGCGGTGGAGAACCACACCTTCACCAATACCTTGTTGAACGAGCCCGTGCCCACCAGGTTGGCGAACCAGCTCATGATCCGGGTCTTCTCCACCGCGAGCGACACCAGCAACAGCAGCACCAGGGTCAGCAGGGCGCTGTTGGTGTAGCCCGCCACCACGGCGTTGATGTCCGCCAGCCCGCTCAGGTAGGTGATGAGCACGGCGCCCGAGAAGAGCAGCGCCGGACGGAGTTTGCCCTGGATCAGCAGGACCACGAGGGCAGCCAGCAGACCCAGCACCAGGGATTGTTGCCAGGTCATGGGCCTACTCCTTGCTTGTGTCGTTACCGATGGCAAGTGCCTGCCAGTGGGGGAAGTGCTTGCGCACCAGGGCGTTGAGCTCGATTTCAAACTCGCTGTACTGCCCTGCTACCACCTTGGCGGCCAGCCCTTGCACTATCATGCCGGCGCCGACGGTAACGTTGGAGAGACGGTCGATCAGGATGAAGCTGCCGGTGTCGCGGATCTCCTGATACGGGTCGAACGCCACCGGGTCGGTCAGGCTCAGCTCGCACAGACCGATCTCGTTGAGTTTGAGCTCGGAGGCTGGCAGCTCGTCCAGCTTGTTGATCTCGACGCGGTGGCGGATGGCTTCCACCTGGCCGCGGCTCTTCTTGGTGGCCAGCTTGACGTCATAGGCACGGCCCGGCTGCAGGGACTCCTCCCCCATCCAGACGATGTGAGCCAGCACGTTCTGGGTCACCTGGGGCTGATGGGCGGCATCCACCAGCAGATCGCCGCGGCTGATGTCGATCTCGTCGGCAAAGGTCACGGTAATGGCCTGACCCGGCAGGGCGTATTCCAGATCCCCGTCGAAGGTGACGATGCGGGTCACCGTGCTCTGCTTGCCGGACGGCAGCACCGCCAGCTTGTCACCCACCCGCAGCACGCCGGAGGCCAGCGTCCCCGCGAAACCGCGAAAATCCAGGTTAGGACGGTTCACGTACTGCACCGGCAGGCGCACCGGGTGGCGCTCCAGCTCGCGCTCCAGCTCGGCGGTCTCCAGCAAGGAGAGCAGGGTCTCACCCTGATACCAGGCCAGCTTGTCGCTCTGGTTGACCACGTTGTCCCCGTCCAGCGCCGAAACCGGCACGATGTGGATGGTGTCGACACTGAGCTTCTTGGCGAACTCACGGTATTCGGCACTGATGCGCTCGAACACGGCCTGGCTGAACTCCACCAGATCCATCTTGTTGACCGCCACCACGAACTGCTTGATACCGAGCAGGCTCGCGATAAAGCTGTGGCGACGGGTCTGATCCAGCACCCCCTTGCGGGCATCGATCAGGATGATGGCCAGATCGCAGGTAGAGGCGCCGGTGGCCATGTTGCGGGTGTACTGCTCATGGCCCGGGGTGTCCGAGATGATGAACTTGCGTTTCGCCGTAGAAAAATAGCGGTAGGCCACGTCGATGGTGATGCCCTGCTCGCGCTCGGCCTGCAGGCCGTCGACCAAGAGCGCCAGATCCAGCTTCTCGCCGGTGGTGCCGAGCTTCTGGCTGTCAGATTCCAGGGCTTTGAGCTGATCTTCATAGATCTGCTGGGAGTCGTGCAGCAGGCGGCCAATGAGCGTGCTCTTGCCGTCATCCACGCTGCCGCAGGTGAGAAAGCGCAGCAGGCTCTTGTGCTGCTGGGCGTGCAGGTAGGCTTCGATGCCCTGTTCCGTGATGGCGGTTTGAATGTGGTTGTTCATGTGTCGATTCCTTAGAAATATCCCTGACGCTTCTTCTGCTCCATGGAGCCCGCCTGATCGTGGTCAATCAATCGCCCCTGCCGCTCGCTGGAGGTGGTCACCAGCATCTCCTCGATGATCTCGGTCAGGGTGGTGGCATTGGATTCGATGGCCCCGGTCAGCGGGTAGCAGCCGAGGGTACGGAAGCGCACCAGCTCATGCTTCACCTCGTCTTCCGGCCCGATGGGCATGCGCTCATCGTCCACCATGATCTTGATGCCGCCTTTATCCACCACCGGGCGCATGGCCGCGAAGTAGAGGGGCACGATGTCGATGTTTTCCAGATAGATGTATTGCCAGATGTCGAGCTCGGTCCAGTTGGAGAGCGGGAACACCCGGATACTCTCCCCCTTGTTGACCTGGCCGTTGTAGACGCGCCACAGCTCGGGGCGCTGGTTCTTGGGATCCCAGCGGTGGGACTTGTCACGGAAGGAGTAGACCCGCTCCTTGGCGCGGGATTTTTCCTCGTCCCGGCGCGCGCCGCCGAAGGCGGCGTCGAAGCCGTATTTGTTCAGCGCCTGCTTGAGCCCCTCGGTCTTCATGATGTCGGTGTGCTTGCCGCTGCCGTGCACGAAGGGGTTGATGTTCATGGCCAGACCGTCCGGGTTCTTGTGGACGATGAGATCCAGCCCGTATTTCTTGGCGGTCTCGTCCCGGAACTTGATCATCTCCTTGAACTTCCAGTTGGTATCCACGTGCAGCAGCGGGAAGGGGATCTTGCCCGGGTAGAAGGCCTTGCGGGCCAGGTGCAGCATGACGGAGGAGTCCTTGCCGATGGAGTACATCATCACCGGGTTTTCAAATTCGGCAGCCACCTCGCGGATGATGTGGATGCTCTCGGCTTCCAGCTGCTGCAAATGCGTCAATCTTTCACGATCCATGTCTGGGTCCTCTGTCATTGCCAGCACGCCTCGGCGCGCTTCGGGTTCAGTGCGGCGCAGCCTGGGCTGCGCCAAAAAATCGATGGGGTGAGCGGCCTCAGGCCAGGCTCACCAGTTTCAAATCCGTGCTGCCGAACTCATCGCTCAGGGGGCTTCCCCCTTCGGCAAACCAGGCGAGCTGCTTGCGCAGGGCCACCACCTCGCCGATGACGATGAGAGACGGGCTCTGGGCCTGGCTCGCCAGGCTCGCCAGCTCATCCAGGGTGCCGGTCAGCACCCGCTGACTGGCCTGGGTGCCCCGCTCTATGATGGCGAGCGGGGTTGAGCCGCTGCGGCCATGGCTCACCAGCTGCTGTTGTATGTGCTCGGAGCGCATCAGCCCCATGTAGATGACCAGGGTCTGGTTGGTGGCGGCGAGTTGCTGCCAGTCCGGCTCCTTGCCCTCGCTCTGGCAGTGGCCGGTGATGAAGACGGCGCTCTGGGCATGGTCACGATGGGTGAGTGGAATGCCTGCATAGGCGGTGGCACCGGCGGCGGCCGTGATGCCGGGCACTACTGAGAAGGGGATGCCTTCCGCGGCCAGCACTTCCAGCTCCTCGCCACCGCGGCCGAACATGAAGGGATCGCCCCCCTTGAGGCGCACCACCCGGTTGCCTGCCTTGGCGTATTCCACCAGCAGGCGATTGGTCTCTTCCTGCGGCACGCTGTGGGCGCCCGCCTTCTTGCCGACCGACACCAGGGTGGCGTCACGGCGCACCAGATCCAGGATCTCGGGGGAGACCAGCTGGTCATAGAGCACCACTTCCGCCTGCTGGATCTGTTGCAGGGCCTTGAGGGTCAGCAGGCCCGGATCGCCGGGACCGGCACCGACCAGTACGACTTCGCCCAGCTCGCTCTGCGCCTTGTCCAGCCCCTCGTTCAGCCAGTGTTCTGCCCCCTGCCAGTCCTGCTTCTCCACCAGGCTGCCGAGGGTATTGGAGGCAAAGGCCCGCTCCCAGAAGCGGCGACGATCAGAGATAGACACCAACACCCGCTTGGCCTTGCTGCGCACCCGGCCGGAGAGTTCGGCCAGGCCGCCGAGATGGCGGGGCAGCAGGCTCTCGAGCCGCTCGCGCAGCAGGCGCACCAGCACCGGCGCCTTGCCGCCGCTGGAGACGGCCACCACGATGGGGCTGCGATCGATGATGGAGGGGAAGATGAAGCTGGAACGCTCGGGGTCATCCACCAGGTTGACGAAGAGCCCGCGCTGGTTGGCGCTCTGATAGACCAGGGCGTTGACCTCGGCATCATCGGTGGCGGCCACCACCAGTTGCTGGCCTGCCAGATGCTCGGGGCTGAAGCGCTCCGCCAGATGGGTGAAGCGGCCGTGGAATTCGTTGAAGGCGGCGTCGATGACCGGGGAGACCAGGGTCAGCCGGGCACCCGATGCCAGCAGCAGGCGCGCCTTGCGCAGGGCGACCTCGCCCCCGCCCACCAGCAGTACCGGGCGGCCTTCCAACTTGGCAAACATAGGTAAATAATCCATCTCGGCCCATTCCTCGGCATACGGCGACAACTGGGGCGACTATAGGCAGGCTGCTTATTCCTTCAAAATAATAAAAAATGCTCTTTAATGCGTTTTAGTAATTAGTAAACCTGCACAATGGCAAAGGCGAGTGAATGTCCTTGTGGTGCTGCGCACCAGACTCTAGGCTAGTGAAAGTGTTTCATAAGGAGCTTAATAATGAATGAGTCATTGATTGTATTGGGGATCTTCGTGTTCCTGGTGCTCGCGACCCTGAGCGCCGGCATCAAGATAGTGCCCCAGGGCTACAACTGGACGGTGGAGCGCTTCGGCCGCTATACCCGCACCCTATCCCCCGGCCTCAACCTGCTCATTCCCTACGTGGACAGGGTCGGCCACAAGATCATCATGATGGAGCAGGTGCTGGACATCCCGGCTCAGGAAGTGATCTCCCGGGACAACGCCAACGTCACCATCGACGCCATCAGCTTCGTGCAGGTGGTGGATGCGCGTAAAGCGGGCTACGAGGTCAACGATCTCACCAGCGCCATCCGCAACCTGACCATGACCAATATGCGGACCGTGCTCGGCGCCATGGAGCTGGACGAGATGCTCTCCCAGCGTGACACAATCAACGAGAAGCTGCTGCGCACCATGGACGCCGCCACCGCCCCCTGGGGCATCAAGGTGACCCGGATCGAGATCAAGGATGTGCGCCCGCCGATGGCGCTGATCGACGCCATGAACGCCCAGATGAAAGCCGAGCGCCAGAAACGGGCCGAAGTGCTGGAAGCCGAAGGGGTGCGTCAGTCACGGATCCTCAAGGCCGAAGGGGAGAAACAGTCCCAGATCCTCAAGGCCGAGGGTGAGCGTCAGGCCGCCTTCCTCGCCGCCGAGGCGCGGGAGCGGGCCGCCGAGGCGGAAGCCAAGGCGACCCATATGGTCTCAAGAGCTATCGCTGAAGGGGATATGCAGGCCATCAACTACTTCGTCGCCCAGAAATACACCGAGGCTCTCGCCCGCATCGGCGAAGGCCCGAACAGCAAGATCGTCATGATGCCGCTGGAGGCGGGCAGCCTGATAGGCTCGGTCGCCGGCATGGCCGAGCTGTTCAACAAGGCTGGCAAGCAACCATGAGCGCCCTGCTGGAGGGGCTGACCCACTGGCACTGGCTGGGGCTGGGCTTCGCCCTGCTGGCCATCGAGGTGATGGGGTCTGTGGGCTTTTTGCTCTGGACCGGCATTGCCGCCCTGGAAGTGGGCATACTGCTGCTGCTCTGGCCCTTCGGCTGGCAGGTACAACTGCTGCTGTTTGCGGTGCAGTCCCTGCTGACCACCTGGGCCTGGTGGCGCTGGCAGCACAGGCGGGATCGCTCACTGCAGGATGCCGCCGCCCCCATCAACGAGCGGATGCAGAGCTATCTGGGGCGGGAGCTCACCTTGCTCGACGAGGTGAGCCAGGGCATGAGTCGGGTCCATCTGGACGACACCGTCTGGACGGTGCGCTGTGCCCAGCCCTTGCCGGCAGGCAGCCGGGTCAAGGTCATCGGTGCCGACTCCCATATCCTGTTGGTGGAGCCGCTGGCCTGAGTCGATTCAGCGGGCTGATGCAGGCAACCTGCCACTTTTCAAAACACGGCCATAAAAAAACGGGCCCGACGCTAGCGTCGGGCCCGTTTTCAGATGAGGTGCAGGCTTAGTTGGCCTTGGCATCGCTCACTGCAGCGTCGACCTTGGTGGCCACGTCTTCGGCAGCTTTCTCTACGGTAGCAGAGGCTTCAGAAGCAGCCTTCTCTACGGTGGCAGAAGCGTCGGAAGCAGCCTTCTCAACGGTTGCAGCAACGTCGGCGGCCGGAGTAGCGGCCGGAGCGGCGGCTTCTTCTTTCTGACCACAAGCGGTCAACATCAGACCCAGGATACCGGCTACCAGTACTTTGTTCATGTACATATCCTCAAATAAAGATGGAGAGACGGCCGTCAGGGCCATCACTGTGCCCCTTGTCCCCGTGAAAAAACCATCAGAACGGGAGCCAAGAGACGCGCGAAATATAACGCCATACACAGCCGATGAAAACGCGTATCACAATGATATTTTCTCGTGGGCTGGATAAAAATAACTGCTATAGCGACAAAAATTAATATAAAAGCCAATTAAAAACGCAATTTGGCACAATAATCATCCAAAAAATGGCCGACCCACAGTGGTTGGCCGCTATTGAATACCATCGAATTCTGCGTGAAAGCCCGGGATCAGTCAGACAACTTCTGACAACTCAGCCGACGGCCCTGGCTGTCGCTCTCCCGGGCCAGATCCAGCAGCGCCATCACCGCCAGCGCCTCGTCGGCCGGCACCGGATTGCCTGCCTCGCCACGGATGGCCGCACAGACGCCGCTATAGTAGGTGCCGTAGTTGCCCGCCTCCCCCTTCACCGGCTCCTGCCCGGGCAGCCCTTCCACCATGCGGCTGATCTGGCCCGGCGCGGGATCCACTCCCCAACCCGCCACTGGAGGACGCAGGCCCTCTTTGAGCTGCGGCTCCTGCACATCCATGCCGAACTTTATGAAGGAGCCGCGGCTGCCGTGGATGACGAAGCGGGGCATGTCGGCAGAGACCAGGCAGCTGCCGTGCAGGATCACCCGCAGCGGCCCGTAGCCCAGCACCACGTGGAAGTAGTCATCGCTCAGGGCACCGGGACGCTGCGCCGCCAGATCGGCCTGGATCCACTCTGGCTGGCCGAACAGCTGCAGCGCCTGATCCAGGATGTGAGGGCCGAGATCGAACCACAGGCCCGAGCCCGGGCCGCCCGCCTCCCGCCAGCGCTGGCGCACCTCGGGACGATAACGGTCGAAGTGCGACTCGAACTGGGCGATCTGTCCCAGGGCATCTTCGGCGAGCAGGCGGCGCACCGTGAGGAAGTCCCCGTCCCAGCGCCGGTTGTGGAAGATGCTGAGCAGCCGCTGCTGCTTCTGCGCCAGCTCCACCAGCGCCTTCGCCTCGGCGAGATCCAGTGCGAACGGCTTGTCGATCACCACGTGCTTGCCGGCCAGCAGGGCCTGACGGGCGATGGGGGCATGGGTATCGTTCGGGGTGGCGATGACCACCAGATCCACGCTCTCATCGGCCAGCACCTGCTCCAGCGTCCCCACCTGGCTGCCCGGCAGCTCGGCGTGCACCTTGGCGGCATCCCGGCTCACCACCCAGCGCAGGGTGAGGCCCGGCGTGGTCACCAGGAAGGGGGCATGAAAGGTTTGGCCTGCATAGCCATAGCCCACCAGGGCGGCATTGATTGTCTGGCTCATCCGCTGTTCTCCGCTGAAGTCATCCGTATAAAGGGGCACAGACGAGTGCGTCCCAAGAAGAAAGGGGCCCAAGGCCCCCTGATTGTGCCCATCAGAGCACAGGATTTATCGCCAGTACAGGGGCCTTATCCATCACGGATGCACGCCCCCGGCACTCAAGGCTGCAGGCAGAGACGGCGGCCGTGGCGCGTCAGCAGCACCAGCAGGGGCGGCAGCAGCAGCCACATGTGCAGCGCCAGCTGATTGAGGGGATCCGCCACCAGGGCACCGGTGATCCCCACCAGGGCGCCGGCGCCGCTCATCTGGAACAGACCGAGCAGGGCTGCCGCCGTGCCGGCGCAGTGGCCGAAGGGCGCAAGCGCCATGCCGGCAGCCGCTCCCAGCACCATGGCGAAGCCGATGCTGGAGAGGAACACGGGGCCCATCATGGCGAGCGGGTGCTCGATGTGCTGCACCAGGGTCAGGGCGATGGCCGAGAGCGAAATCACCAGCAGGCCGATGCGCAGGGTGCGCCTTGGGCCAACCCTGGCAATGAAGCGCGGGGCCAGGAAGCAGGCCAGGATATTCAGTGCCGCATTGGCGGTGAACCAGTAGCTGAAGCCGTTCATGTCCAGACCCAGCTTCACCATCAGTTGCACGGGGGCCGCGGTGACATAGGCCAGGATCACCGCCATCGACAGCATGCAGAGGCCGGCGTTGAACAGGAAGCTGGGGGAGCGCAGCACCGGGCTGTAGCGGGACCAGCTGATGAGCGGACCGGCGCTGCTGGTCTCCTCCGGACGGGTCTCCGGCATGCGCCACAGCAGCCAGCTGCCGACGATGACGGCATAGCCCGCCATAAACCAGAAGTTGGCCGACCAGCCCGCCTTGGCGGTGAGCCAGCCACCGAGCAAGGGGGCCAGGGCGGGGATGAAGCAGATGGCACCGTTCAAGTAGGAGATCATCTGGCCGCTCTTCTTGGGGCCATAGCTGTCACGCACCACGGAGAAGGCCGCCACCGAGGTGGCGCAGGCGCCGAAGCCTTGCAGCACCCGGGCCAGCATCAGCTCCCCCAGACTGGCCGCGAAACCGGCGGCCAGGGCGCTCAGGCCGTAGAGCAGCACGCCGCCGAGCGCGATGGGTTTGCGACCGTAACGATCGGCGAGCGGCCCCACCAGCAACTGGCCCAGCCCCATGCTGAACAGGAACCAGGTGATAGTGCCCTGCATCAGGGTCACCTCGGCGCCGAGTTGCTCCGCCATCTGGGGGATGGCGGGCAGATAGATGTCGATGGCCAGCGGGCTGAACAACACCAGGAGTACGAGCAAAAGGATCAATGGCATCAGTTCACCTCAAGACCAGGGGATTGAATTGGTGCGCGAGTCTACTGACTCAGAGTAATGAATTGAAATGGCATTTAATCACTTTGGTTATTCCACTGAGGAAAGATGTATTTTTACCACAGCTCCGAGCAGCGCATCCCAGCCCCGGCCAGTTCCGACGGGAGCTAATCAGCGCTTTGCCTAAACGCCTGCCCCGCATAGAATGCGCAGATTAATTTTTGCGGAGGTGCGTGATGAGCAAGCTTGTCCTGGCAACAGGTAACCAGAAGAAGGTGAAGGAGTTGGCCGCCATGCTGGCCGATATGAAGATCCAGGTGATCCCCCAGAGCGAGTTCGCCGTCACCGATGCCGAGGAGACCGGCACCACCTTCGTCGAGAATGCCATCATCAAGGCCCGTCACGCCGCCCGCATCACCGGTCTGCCCGCCGTCGCCGACGACTCCGGTCTGGAGGTGGACTTGCTGCACGGCCGCCCCGGTGTCTACTCCGCCCGCTTCGCAGGCCCGGGTGCCAGCGACAAGGAGAACATCGACAAGCTGCTGGCAGAGCTTCAGGGTGCCCCCGACTACCTCAAGAGCGCCCGCTTCTGGTGCGTACTGGTCTACATGCGTCACGCCGACGACCCCACCCCCATCATCTGCCAGGCGAGCTGGGAGGGGATGATCCTGGACGAACCCCGCGGCCAGCACGGCTTTGGCTATGATCCCGTGTTCTTCGTGCCGGATCACGACTGCACCTCGGCCCAGATGCCGAGCGAGCTGAAAAACCAGCTCAGCCACCGGGGCCAGGCCCTGGCCAAGTTGAAGGCCGCCCTGGCCGCGGCCCACTGAGGCCACACCTGGCACCGGCATACGCCGCAGCGCGTTTCATCTACAATGGGGGCCATCGGCCCCCGTTTTGCTCATCGTTCCCAGCTTGTGCCACAACCATTGCCAGCGATGGCGGGGAACAGTAGAGTTGGCCCCCGTTTTGATCCCTGATTGCTGAACACTGGAATACCCATGCTGCAACTGCCGCCTCTCTCCCTCTATATCCACGTGCCCTGGTGCGTCCAGAAGTGCCCCTACTGCGACTTCAACTCCCACGCCCAGAAGGGAGAGCTGCCCCACCTCGAGTACGTGGCCGCCTTGCTGGAGGATCTGGAGCAGGATCTGCACTGGGCCCAGGGACGACCGCTCTCCTCCATCTTTATCGGTGGCGGCACCCCCAGCTTGCTGAGCGTGGAGGCCATGCAGGCCCTGCTGGACGGGGTGCGGGCGCGCATCCCCCTGACCCCGGACTGCGAGATCACCATGGAGGCGAACCCGGGTACCGTCGAGGCGGACAAGTTCGCCGGCTTCCAGAGTGCGGGCATCAACCGCATCTCCATCGGGGTGCAGAGCTTCCAGCAGGAGAAATTGACCAGACTCGGCCGCATCCACGGGCCAGAGGAGGCGCGCAAGGCCGCCGAGCTGGCTCACGCCATATCACTGCCCACCTTCAACCTGGATCTGATGCACGGCCTGCCGGATCAGAGCCTGGAGGATGCGCTCTATGACCTGCAGCAGGCCATCGACTGTGCGCCGCCGCATCTGTCCTGGTATCAGCTCACCATAGAGCCGAACACTGCATTCGCCTCCAAGCCCCCCACCCTGCCGGAGGATGACACCCTGTGGGACATCTACGAGCAGGGTCACGCCATGCTCACCGCCCAGGGCTACCAGCAGTACGAGATCTCGGCCTACGCCAAGGCGGGCTATCAGTGTCGTCACAACCTTAACTACTGGCGCTTCGGCGACTATCTCGGCATCGGCTGCGGCGCCCACGGCAAGGTGACGGATCTCGCCAGCCAGCAGATCCTGCGCACCGCCAAGGTGAAGCACCCCAAAGGCTACCTGGATCCCGCCCGCGCCTATCTGGACAGCCAGTGGACGGTGACCGAGGACGATCTGCCGCTCGAGTACTTCATGAACCGGTTCCGGCTGTTCGAGCCGGCCCCCAAGGCAGAATTCGAGGCCTATACCGGCCTGGCGCTGGAGCAGGTGGAGACCATGCTCGCCATCGCCCAGACCAAGGAGCTCATCCTGGATCTCGGCGACAGCTGGCAGCTGACCTCCCTCGGTCATCGCTATCTCAACGTCTTGCTCGAGCTTTTCATGGACGAGTGAGAAAGCGTTCACACATCTTGCAGCGAAGCCGTGAGCAAACGGCCGCTTTCGCAACAACAATCAGGGCGCCATGGGCGCCCTGATTGTTTTGAGATGAAGGGGTGGAAACCCGCTCAGCAGCAGACGCGTTGCATCCGCTGTTGGCCGGGCTCCCACCGCTTGCCGTGCTTGGCCTTGCGCTGATAGCTGCCCTTGCCCTTCTTGCTCGCCTCGACCCGCGCCTGGAACAGGGGGGAAGTCACCAGGGCTTTCAGATGATTGTCCTGGATGATGCCACGCTGATGATCGTGGGCCTGGTCGATGATATCGACCCGTCTCTTCTTGGCCATATAGACTCCTGCCTTGGTCATTAAATGTGGCGATAAAATCGCCACATGTGATAAAAACGCGCCGATTGTGCGCCTGTTTGGCTCCCGCCGCAAGGGGTCCGGGCCGGGTTTATGAGTGCTCGTGATCATGGTGCTCGTGGCGGGACGGCACCCCCGACTCCAGGGTCTCCAGGATGGCGCAGTGCTCGGCCGAGCGCGGCCCGCCGCAACAGATGTTGGAGAGCTGTTTCAGGTTCTCGCGAAAGCGGGTCAACTCGAGGATCTTCTGCTCCACCTGGGTGAGCTTGGCATCGGCCACCGCCTTGACCTCCTGGCAGGTGACCCTGGCCTTGTTGGTATCCAGATCCAGCAGCTCGCCGATGTCCGCCAGGGAAAAACCCACCGACTTGGCGCGGATGATGAACTCCAGCCGTCGCCGGTCCTGCTCGCCATAGACACGATAGCCGGAGTCGTTGCGCAGACCCGGCGAGAGCAGCCCGTTCTTCTCGTAAAAGCGCAGGGTATCCGCCTTCACCCCGCACGCCTTGGCCAGTTCCCCGATGCGATACATCATCACTCTCCTGCTGGAATGGGTACTCAATATAAACCGGCTCTCACTATCACCCCTTTGCTCACCGATTACCAGCCAAAGGCAGGAAAGGGGCAGACAAGGGGAGGCCGACGTGACTTTTCCTGCCAAAACACTGAAAAGACAAACGTTTCACACAATTTGACCAGAAAACGTTTAACACCGCGCCAGACAAGGGTTTGTGAATGTAAAAAATCCACCACGGCTCACATTTTTTGTGTAGAATACGCGCCCACAAGAGAGCGTCGCATCAAACGGGCATTTCCTAAAATGCTGTTGCCGGCCCAGGCCTGGCGAGAGTGGTTTGTGAAATCCCCCACTTCCATTTATTTGGGGACTCTCTGTGCTGAGCCTCGCCTCTCATGGACCTGTCCCCGTTATGCTGAGGACGATAGTGTGATGGAACAAGCTCGACCCATTCGCCGTGCACTGCTGAGTGTGTCTGACAAGACTGGCATCCTGGAATTTGCCAAGGCACTCAACGAGCGTGGCGTCGCCCTGCTCTCCACGGGCGGCACCGCCAAGCTGCTCGCCGAAGCGGGTCTGCCGGTGACCGAGGTCTCCGATTACACCGGATTCCCCGAGATGATGGATGGGCGCGTCAAGACCCTGCATCCCAAGGTACACGGCGGCATCCTCGGCCGTCGCGATCAGGATGACGCCATCATGGCCCAGCACGCTATCTCCCCCATCGACATGGTCGTCGTCAACCTCTACCCCTTCGCCGCCACCGTCGCCAAGCCGGGTTGCACCCTGGCCGATGCGGTCGAGAACATCGACATCGGCGGTCCGACCATGGTGCGCTCCGCCGCCAAGAACCACAAGGACGTCACCATCGTCGTCAAGGCCGCCGACTACGGTCGCGTCATCGCCGAGATGGACAGCAACGGCAACAGCCTGACTCTTGCCACCCGTTTCGATCTCGCCATCGCCGCCTTCGAGCACACCGCCGCCTACGACGGCATGATCGCCAACTACTTCGGTACTCTGGTGCCCTCCTACGGCGACAACAAGGAAGGAGACGAAGAGTCCCGCTTCCCGCGCACCTTCAACAGCCAGTTCATCAAGAAGCAGGACATGCGCTACGGCGAGAACAGCCATCAGGCTGCTGCCTTCTACGCCGAGGAACAGGCGGCCCCTGGCTCTGTCGCGAGCGCTATCCAGCTGCAGGGCAAGGCGCTCTCCTACAACAACATCGCCGACACCGACGCGGCGCAGGAATGCGTGAAGGAGTTCGATGAACCCGCCTGCGTCATCGTCAAGCACGCCAACCCCTGCGGTGTGGCCATCGGCAGCGATCTGCTCGGCGCCTACGAGCGCGCCTGGCAGACCGACCCCACCTCGGCGTTTGGCGGCATCATCGCCTTCAACCGCGAACTGGATGGCGCCACCGCCAAGGCCATCGTGGATCGCCAGTTCGTGGAAGTGATCATCGCCCCCAGTGTCAGCAAAGAGGCCCGCGAGGCCGTGGCCGCCAAGCAGAACGTGCGTCTGCTCGAATGCGGTCAGTGGACGGCACCGGCGCAAGGCTTTGATCTCAAACGCGTCAACGGCGGCCTGCTGGTGCAGGAGCGCGACCTTGGCATGGTTTCCCTCGGGGATCTCACCGTGGTCAGCAAGCGCCAGCCCACCGAGGCGGAACTGAAAGATCTGCTGTTCTGCTGGAAGGTCGCCAAGTTCGTCAAGTCCAACGCCATCGTCTACGCCAAGGCGGGCCAGACCATCGGCGTCGGCGCCGGTCAGATGAGCCGGGTCTATTCCGCCAAGATCGCCGGCATCAAGGCCGAGGATGAAGGGCTGGTGGTGGCGGGCTCCGTCATGGCCTCCGACGCCTTCTTCCCGTTCCGCGACGGCATCGATGCTGCCGCCGCCGCCGGTATCGCCTGCGTCATCCAGCCGGGTGGCTCCATGCGGGATCAGGAAGTGATCGACGCCGCCGACGAACACGGCATGTGCATGGTGTTCACCAACATGCGCCACTTCCGTCACTGATACCTGGGGCCGCGCCGTGCGGCCCTGCCTTCAACGGACTCTTTTCAACCGGCCGCCCCCACAGGCGCGGCCGGTCAGCACGAACAGCAGCGAGGAACAGGATGAAAGTACTGATCATCGGCAACGGCGGCCGTGAACACGCCCTGGCCTGGAAGGCCAAGCAATCCCCCCTGGTGACCCGGGTGTTCGTCGCCCCCGGCAATGCGGGCACAGCCCATGAAGGCAGCATCGAAAACGTGGCCATCGCCGCCACCGACGTGCCTGCCCTGCTGGCGTTTGCCAAGGAGCAGCACATCGGCCTCACCATCGTCGGTCCCGAAGCGCCGCTGGTGAAAGGGGTGGTGGATGCGTTCCGCGCCGAGGGGCTGGCCATCTTCGGCCCGACCGCCGCCGCCGCCCAGCTGGAGGGCTCCAAGGCCTTCGCCAAAGACTTCCTGGCCCGCCACGCCATCCCCACCGCCGAGTACCAGAACTTCACCGAGGTGGAACCGGCGCTCGCCTACCTGCGCGAGAAAGGCGCCCCCATCGTCATCAAGGCCGATGGCCTGGCCGCCGGCAAGGGGGTCATCGTCGCCATGACCCTGGTAGAGGCCGAGGAAGCGGTGCGGGACATGCTCTCCGGCAACGCCTTCGGTGACGCCGGTGCCCGGGTAGTGATCGAAGAGTTCCTCAGCGGCGAAGAGGCGAGCTTCATCGTCATGGTGGATGGCGAGCACGTGCTGCCCATGGCCACCAGCCAGGACCACAAGCGGGTCGGCGATGGCGATACCGGTCTCAACACCGGCGGCATGGGCGCCTACTCCCCCGCCCCCGTGGTGACCGATGCGGTACACCAGAAGGTGATGGAGCAGGTGATCATGCCCACCGTGCGTGGCATGGCCGCCGAGGGCAACGTCTACATCGGCTTCCTCTACGCCGGTCTGATGATCGACGAGCAGGGCAACCCCAAGGTCATCGAGTTCAACTGCCGCTTCGGCGACCCCGAGACCCAGCCCATCATGCTGCGCATGCGCTCCGATCTGGTGGAGCTGTGCCTGGCGGCCTGCGCCGGCAAACTGGATCAGAAAGAGGCCATCTACGATCCCCGTGTCGCCATCGGCATCGTGCTGGCGGCCGGCGGCTACCCCGGTGACTACCAGCAGGGCAAGGCCATCAGCGGTCTGCCGGTGGAAGAGGCAAGCGGCGAGAAGGTGTTCCACGCAGGCTCCCGCCTGGTGGGAGATACCGTGGTCACCGCCGGTGGCCGGGTACTGTGCGCCACCGCCCTGGGTCACACCGTCGCCGAGGCACAGAAGCGCGCCTACCAGCTGGCTGGCCGCATCCAGTGGGACGGGGTCTTCTATCGCAATGACATCGGCTGGCGCGCCATCGAGCGGGAACAGGCCCGCTAAGTCGGGCTCGTCACAGCCAATTTATCATCAGGGCCTGCGGGCCCTTTTTGCTGTTCATTCCCCGGGGATCCCGACCCTCCTCCCGCAGCACATCCTCACTGATTGGCTACATCTCGTCAGCACAATGGGCACATTTTGTCACAATTGGTCGCACTTTATTCATACAAGTGCCCCTTGAACGTGGCATCATGCTGTATGATAACGCACTCAAATGAGTGCCATAAGAACCCACAATGTCGTCGTTTCATAAGGAAATCCCATGTTGCAAACCGTGCGCCCCTTGCTGTTGCCCCTGATGTTCGGCCTGCTGACTCTGCCCGCCCTGGCCGGTGAGCTGGAGCAACCCATGAAGAAGATCGGCTTCAACTACAAACAGGCCCTCAAGGCCGATGATGCCGCCACCATGGAGAAGCACATCAAGGAGATGAAGGCCCAGCTCGACATCGCCAAAGAGAGGAAGATGCCGGAAGCCAAGAAGGCCAAGTTCCTGGAAGGCATGAACGAGGTGCAAGGTGAGCTGGACGCCAGCCTGGCGGCCCTGCAGGCCGGCGATCAGGAGAAGGCCCGCGCTCACCTCGCCAAGGTCAATGACCTGAAGAAGGAGTATCACACCTATGCCAAGCAGAAAGGCTGAACCCTTTCGCTGGGATAAGCTGGTCCGCCTCACCCACTGGGGTGTGGCGGCCGCCTGCGTCGCCAACCTCTGGTTCAACGAGGCGGGGGAAACCTGGCACGAGCGGCTCGGTTACCTGGCGATCATTCTGATCAGCGTCCGTCTCGGCTGGGGACTCTCCTTCGCCAGGGGTCACGCCCGCCTGAGCGCCCTCATCCCGAGGCGGGGTGAATTCGACCAGCAGGCCCGGGCCCTGCAAACCCGCGCGCCCGCCGCCCCCGGCCACCACGGCAGCGGCAAGCTGGCGGTCTGGGCACTCTGGCTCATCATCCTCGCCACCGCAGGCACCGGCTGGTTCCAGAATACCGAGATGGGCTTCGAGCTCGGCGCCGACGACTGGCACGAGTGGTGCACCTGGGCACTGCAGGCCATGATAGCCCTGCACCTGTGCGCCATCGTCCTCACCTCCTGGCGCCAGCGCAGCAACCTGGTGGCCCGCATGTTGCCCCACGGAACGCTTCGCAAGAGTGAATAAGATCATTTCATCTTCTTGAGATCAGAAAGCCACCAAACTCGGGTGGCTTTCTCATTGCTGCCCCGCTACCACGGGACCCTCCGATATCGGTGTCAAACCAGAACCCCACTCCCTCTTGGTGCGAGCGCTATCCATTCCCTGGATGACGTTTGAATGCCCTTCCCAGTCACAATGGCTGTAGACCGATTCATGGCGGACATCAGCGGTGCTTTGCCATGCATTCATCAGATCGCGGCAATAGCCATCTGGAGAGGCATGTCATCCATGACAGAAATGTAATTTTACTGGTGGCGTTATCCGGTGTTAAGGTTCACCGGGTGTTTGTCGGCGAGTTCACTGTCGGTATTGACAGCAAGAGCCTGCATTTTTTCACTGTGAATGTTTCATGGCTCAGCACAGACCATGACGTTCAAAATACATATCATGTATGACCGACTAGAAAAGTAATTCATGCCATGGTGTTTCATTCTTTTATTTCTTTCAAACAGGGTTGCAGACGACCGCTTATGGCACCATCAAGGCCGATGTATATTCTCATCGGAAACCAAGAGACAGCTCACGGCAACCTGGATACCAGGGTGACTGGTATCGACTCAGGCGGGAAAATTTCCATCCAATATACGATGGCGTAGAGTAGCAATGGATGGCATTGCCGATAACCTTGCCTTGTCGAGGGGGACATGATGAATATTCTGGTTGTCGAAGACGAGCCCAAAATTGGTGAGTATTTGAAGAAAGGTCTCATGGAGTCAGGCTATGTCGTGACGCTGGCGACCGATGGCATGGATGGCCAGTTTTATGCACTGAACCATGAATTTAATCTGATCATATTGGACATCATGCTGCCGGGGATGAATGGCTGGCAACTTCTTGAGGAAATAAGGCAGGTCAACAATCAGGTCCCCGTCATGTTTCTGACGGCAAAAGATGGCGTGGGGGATCGCGTAAAAGGATTGGAATCCGGTGCTGATGATTACCTTGCAAAGCCATTTTCATTCGCTGAATTACTGGCAAGAATAAAAAACCTGTTACGAAGAACCAAAGACAATCATATCGAAGAGATAATTGTCATCGCAGACATGGCCATCAATATCAAATCGAGGGTCGTCAGCCGTGCAGGTAAAAAACTGTATCTGACACCCAAGGAGTATTTGCTATTGGAGTTGCTGGCACGTCGCCGTGGAGAAGTCTTGCCTCGCAGCCTGATTGCCTCTCAGGTGTGGGATATGAATTTCGATAGCGATACCAATGTCATTGACGTAGCGATCAGGCGACTGCGAGCCAAGGTTGATGATGACCATCATGTGAAGCTCATCCATACGATACGCGGGATGGGATATAAGATGGAAGGAAACGGTGATGAGGGATAATGCATCCATCATTCTACGCACCATGCTGCTGGTCTCTGTCGCGATCACGCTCAGCATGATGGCGTTGCTTTTTTTGGTAGAGAGGTCGCTCAAAAACCATTTCATGGAGCTTGATGAGGATATCGTCAGCAACAAGGCATCCATCATCCTCTCTCTTTCCAAGCAGAAAGATGCCCTGTCAAAGATAATGGCCTGGGATGCAGCCAATTCTGATGAGGGATTTTATATAAAACTATTGGATGATGAGCGTCTTGTATATAAAAGCAGTCGTCGCCGACTCTCCCCCGGGAACAATGCCGGCACATTTATGTCCATATCAGAAACTGAGCCCCCGTCCAGCCATAACTATATCGTCAAGACAATCCATGTAGATATCGACAAGCAACGTTACTCCGTCATGATTTATCTCGATGCCAGTGTCCACTCTCATTTTCTTGCTGACTTCAGAGTCCAGTTATTGATCATTTTCTGCGGGGCATGGCTCATTATCATATTGTCGACTTACCTGGGTATAAAGAAAGGACATAACCCCATCTATTCATTGAGCAAGCATATGTCAACCATCCAGGCCGAAAAACTGGAGGCGACGCTGGCAGTCGATAAATACCCCGGCGAACTGAGGGAACTGGTCGAGTCATTCAACGGGATGCTGACCAAGTTGAATGGCAGCTTCATCAAATTGTCGGATTTCTCCAACGATGTGGCCCATGAACTGCGGACTCCCTTGACCAATATCATCATGCAGGCACAGGTTGGCTTGAGCCAGGAGCGCAGCATTCCAGAGTATCAGGAACTGATGTACTCGATATTGGAGGAGCTTGAGCAGCTGGCCAAAATGGTGGGTGACATGCTTTGGCTAGCCCGGACTGACAACGGACTTATTTCAGCGGATAAGGAGCCGTTGAGCCTGGCGAGCGAGCTTTCATCCTTATTGGACTTTTTCACCTACCTGGTGGAGGAGAAAGCATTAACGTTTGAGCTCATTAACAATGAAGACCACGTCATGGCGGATAAAATCATGTTTCGCAGAGCGATATCCAATGTCATTTCCAACGCCATCCGATATTCGGATCATGGCTCCCCCATCGGCATATCACTCTCCCGCGGCTCATCCCACGGCACCCTTGTTTCAGTCACAAACAGATGCACGGGTATATCGGGTGAGCCTATCTCCAGGATGTTCGATCGCTTGTATCGTGGGGATATATCACGCTCGGGTAGCAGTGATGGTGTTGGCCTGGGTCTTTCCATCGTCAAGTCGATAATCGAGGTTCATGGTGGAAAAGTGTGGAATGAGGTGGATGGTGAACACATCACATTCCATTTGTTATTCCCGGCGCGATGAATGGACTGGTTGTATTTTCATGGGCACTAAACATCTCATCCACTCGACTCTGTATATTTTGATGGCGATATAAAAGATCGGATAATTCACATGAAAGAAGATTGACCTGACAGTTTGGGGTCTGAATAAAAATGTCTGCCAGGTCAATTCCATTTAGAACATGGATAAACACTCATTCGTGTTTCAGGCAGGAGTGATAACCCGCATCATTGAACAACGATCTCACCAACCATACCCGCTTCCATATGCCCCGGGAGCAAGCAGGCAAATGACACAGTCCCGGCTTGATCAAATTTCCAGACCATATCGCTCTTCTTGCCTGGCGCAAGGGAGATCATATTGGGCATATCGTGCTCCATCTCCATTCCTTGTTGCTGCATCATGCCGGCATGTGCCTTCAACTCCGCAGGACTGCCCAGTACAAGTTCATGGGCAACCTTGCCGTCATTCTTTATTGAGAATCGCACCGTTTCACCCTGTTTGACGGCGATAACGTCGGGTGTGAACCGCATGGTATCATTCATGGCAATTTTCAGGGTGCGAGAGACATCCCCCGCCATGCCCGGAGAGCCCACCGCAACATGCTCCGATTGGGTGGCCTCCCCTTGATGGGCGTGCACCTGATGGTCTTTCTCTGATGCCGTGGCACCCCATGTCATCAACATAAAAACAGTCGCAATCATCTTTACTGCCATGTGCATTCCTCTTGCAAAATCAATAATACGTATCGGGTAAAAAATATAACCAGAGATAATAAGAATGAGCATCATCGCAACATATAGCATGATGCTCATCATCTCTTTCTATATTGCTCGGCAATGGTCTTTACCTGATGGCAAACAACCCTATCTGACGGTTTATCTGTTGCTACCACTGCCCATGCCATGTTGAAGCGATATCACATGGACATCACCGTTATAGTTCACATTCACAGCATTGATATTTTCCCCTGCAGGAAGTTGCAGTTGAGCCGTTTTACCCGGGATGGCCGTCATCATGCCCAGCTCGATACCATCGCTCGTGGAAATGGTCACTCTGTCGGTACTGCGTGCATCGGTGCTCCAATCCATGTAGATGATATTATGCCCAGCACGCACCGTATAAGGCGCAGCCGTTTGTGCAAAAGCCGAGAAACTGCCGACCATGAGTACACACGCCATAATGGCACCCGTATTGACCTTCATATACCACCTCTTCTTTTCATGATTGGGATGATATGAAGACTATAAGAGGCCGATGATTACCCCAGGCTGTCTTGAATATTACAAAATGGTCATCTAGGTACGGCAATGCCATGCCATCGAGCCGCCGACGCAGGTCACCAGCCCGAGCCATACACCAGGTTCGACGAGTTTTCGGTTCATCACTGACAGACTAATGCCCCCTCCTTTCCCCCCCCTCACTCGTGCCGACAGATTAGAAGGCCTTATATGAAAACATTTTCATTCACAATTCTTAATTAAATTCGCCTGTTCGATTTTCAACCACCTCGATTTCATCAATGCTACTGGCCGAACGAGGTTGTTTGTCGTCCGTTCGATAGCAGGCAGTGATAACCAATAACAACGTCGAAGGGAAAATCGTCATGCATCACACACTGTTGCGAACCGCCCTGCTCGCCGCGGCACTCGGCTCATTCAGCCAGAGTGCCAGCGCCGAAGGAGTCATGGTTCACCTGTTCCAATGGAAGTTCAACGATATCGCCAACGAGTGCGAAACCGTGCTCGGCCCCAAGGGCTTTGGCGGCGTCCAGATCACCCCACCGGCCGAACACAAGCAGGGCAGCGAGTACTGGTGGACCGTCTACCAGCCGGTCAGCTTCAAGAATTTCAACAGCTTCGGCGGTAGCGAGGCGGAACTCCGGAGCATGATCGCCCGCTGCAATGCCGCCGGGGTCAAGATTTACGCCGACGCCGTCTTCAACCAGCTCGCCTCCGGCAGCGGCACCGCCACAGGGGGCGGCAGCTACAACTCGGGCCAGTTCCAGTATCCCCAGTTCGGTTACAACGACTTCCATCACAACGGCGACATCACCAACTACGGCGACAGCTACAACGTCTGGAACGGCGCCCTCTACGGCATGCCGGATCTGAACACCGGCTCTGTCTATGTGCAGGACCAGATAGCGACCTACATGAAGACCCTGCTCGGCTGGGGGGTCGCCGGTTTTCGCATCGATGCGGCCAAACACATGGCGCCCGCCGAGGTGAAGGCGATCCTCGACAAGGCAGGCAACCCCAAGGCCTATCTGGAAGTGATCGGCGCCGGCGGTGAATCCGCCGACATCCAGCCCAATCGTTACACCTACATAGACCGGGTCACCGACTTCAAATACGGCACCGATTTGGCGGCCAACTTCAATGGCCAGATCAAAAACCTCAAGACCCTCGGCGAGAGCTGGGGCCTGCTCCCCACCGACAAGGCCTTCATCTTCGTGGTCAACCACGACCGCGAGCGCGGCCACGGGGGCGGCGGCATGCTCACCTTCATGAACGGCGCCCGCTATGAGCTGGCCAACACCTTCATGATGGCCTGGCCCTATGGCTGGAAGCAGGTGATGTCCGGCTACCGCTTCGCCGACATGGGCAAATACGAGACCGACAAGGGGGCACCGGCCAGCACACCCTGCTCCGACAGCCAGTGGAACTGCGAGCAGCGCCGCCCGACCATCATGAACATGGCCCTGTTCCACAACCGCACCGAGGGCACGGCGGTCAGCAACTGGTGGGACAACGGCAACAACCAGATAGCCTTCAGCCGGGGGGACAAAGGCTTCGTCGCCATCAACAACGAGAGCGGCAGCCTGGTCGCGGCGGTGCAGACCGGCCTGCCGGCCGGGGAGTATTGCAACATCCTGAGCGGCAACGACTACTGCAGCGGCGCCTATATCCAGGTCGATGGCAGTGGCAAGGCCAGCCTGAACCTGGCGGGCATGAAGGCCGCCGCCATCGTCGCCGGTTGTACCAAAGCCAGCCCCTGTGGTGGCACCACCCTGCCCGGCAACAAGTTCAGCAGCCTGAACATTCGCGGCACCCACAACGCCTGGGGCAACACCCCCATGCAGGTTGATGCCAACCGCGTCTGGTCCGCCACCCTCACCCTCAGCGGTGCCGGTGACGCAACGGGAGCCCAGCGCTTCAAGTTCGACGTCTTTGGCAACTGGGCCGAGAACTACGGCGACACCGAGGGAGATGGCATCGCCGACAAGGGCAGCAACAAGGACATCCTGGTCAGCGGCGTCGGCCAGTATCGCGTAACCCTGAACGAAAGCGATCTGCGCTACACCATCACCCCCCTCACCACCAATCAGGCACCGGTCGCCGTCCTCACCCCCAAGGCCATCACGGTCAAGCCGGGGGATAGCGTGGTGTTCGATGCCTCCGCCTCCCACGACGATGCCGACGGGCTCAGCTACGCCTGGTCCAGCGGGGGCAACGGCACGACGGAAACGGTGCAGTTCGATACCCTGGGCAGCCACACCATTACCCTCACCGTCACCGATGCCGAGGGGCTGACCGCCAGCGCCAGCGCGACCGTCACCGTCACCGACGGCAACGGCGCCTACGCCAGCGTGCTGCCGACCCTGAGCTTCCGCGGCATCCCCAATGGTTGGGGGGCACTGGCCATGACCCTGGTAGCCGACAACCAGTGGGAAGCGCAGGTCACCTTCGATGGGCAAGCCAACCAACGCTTCAAATTCGACGTCAAAGGGGACTGGAGCCAGAACTACGGCGACAACAATCAGGACGGGGTGGCCGAATCCGGGGGCAATGACATCACCACCACAGTGACCGGGCTCTATCGGGTGCGTTTCAACGACCTGACCCGGGCCTACAGCCTGACTCCGGTGAATGTCGGCTACGCACACACCTTCCCCAGTCTGCATCTGCGCGGTACCCCCAACAGCTGGGGCAGCGCGCCCATGGCGCTGGTGGGAGACCACCAATGGCAGGTCAGCGTCAACTTCAGCGGCGCCGGGGATGCCAGCGGCAGCCAGCGTTTCAAGTTCGACGTCAAGGGTGACTGGAGCCAGAACTACGGCGACACCAACAAGGACGGGGTGGCCGAATCCGGTGGGGCCGACATCACCACCACGCTGGTCGGTACCTATCTGGTGCGCTTCAACGACCAGACCCTGGCCTACAGCCTGAGCGCCCAATAGGAAATGACCCTGCCGGAGGTCAGGCAACCGGCAATCGTCATTCTGGCCTCCTGCCCGACTGGGTGGGAGGCCTTTTTCATGCCGGTGAAAATTGTGACCATTAAAACTTTATTCTCGCTGCATCGAGATATAACACCAACAAACACAAAAACTACGGAGCAATATTTCACCAACAAATAGATCCTCAATCACTACTACTGCCTCAGCCCGGAAAACATGCATATCGCTCACATGTTGACCGAAAACCTAACGTTTAAACCATTGATTAATATCAAGATGCTTTCCCCTCCTCGCCCCAAATATGAGTGCAGTCATTTCACTCTTCCTATTTCACAGGGCATCAGCATGAATGATCGAACCCAGACAATACCGGTACAACTGGCATTTCCCCTCTGGAAGGGGGTGCTCACTTTGCTATTTGGCGCCATTCTCTGGCTGATCCCCGCCCCTGACGGGCTCGCGGACAATGCCTGGCATATGTTTGCCATCTTCGCGACCACCATCTTCGCCATCATCATCAAAGTCATGCCGATGGGTGCCGTCACCATGATTGCCCTCATCGTCTCCGCCCTGACCGGCGTCACCCCGTTGAATGGCAAGGGCGATCAGGTCGCCGCGCTGTCGGGCTTTGCCAATGGCACCATCTGGCTCATCGGCATCGCCATGTTCATCTCCCGGGCCGTGATCAAGACAGGGCTCGGCAAGCGGGTCGCCCTCTGGTTCATCTCCAAGTTCGGATCCAACATGCTGGGGGTTGCCTACGGCCTGGCCCTCTCCGATCTGGTGCTTGGCCCGGGGATCCCGTCGGCCTCCGCCCGGGGCGGCGGCATCATGTACCCCATCACCCAGTCCATCGCCACCGCCTACCAGTCTGAACCCGGCCCCACCGCGAGACGGGCTGGTGCCTTCCTGATGCTGTGCGTCTCCCAGATCGATGCCATCGTCTGCACCATGTTCCTGACCGCCATGGCAGGCAACCCGCTGGTAGCTGAGCTGGCCAGAAGCCAGGGGGTCGACATCAGCTGGACCACCTGGTTTGTCGGTGCCATCGTACCGGGCATTGCCTCTTTGCTGCTGCTGCCTCTCGCCCTCTATTTCTTCTATCCCCCCGAGCTGAAGAAGACGCCGGCCATTCCCGGGCTCGCCCGCGAGCAGCTGCAGAAGATGGGCCCCATGTCCCTCGCCGAGAAGATCCTGGCGTTCGACTTCGTCTTGCTGATCCTGCTGTGGACCGTGGGCGATATGCTGTTCGCCATCCCGGCCACCCTCTCGGCCTTCATCGGTCTGGCGATCCTGCTCGTCTCCAACATCATGTCCTGGAAGAACATCATCGAAGAGCATACCGCCTGGGATACCATGTTCTGGTTTGCCGTGCTGGTGATGATGGCCAACGCCCTCAACAAATACGGCATGATCAACTGGATCTCGGGATATATCGTCAGCTATGTGGATCATCTGGACTGGCTGACGGTCTTCGCCATCCTGGTGCTGGTCTATTTCTATACCCGCTACTTCTTCGCCTCGGCCATGGCCCATATTTCCGCCATGTATCTGGCCTTCCTCGCCGTCGCCATCTCGGTCGGGGCGCCCCCCCTGTTCGCCGCCCTGGTGCTGGGTTATACCTCCAACCTCTCCATGGGGCTGACCCAGTACTCCGGCGGTCCGGGCCCGGCACTCTTCGGCTCTGGCTACAACAGCACGGGCCAATGGTGGGGCGTCAGCTTCCTCGTCTCCATCGTCTCCCTTCTCATCTGGATCGTGCTCGGCGGCGCCTGGATGAAGCTGGTCGGCTTCTGGTAAGCCAAGGGCTCGACCTGTCTGACAACGCGACCGGGCCCTGTGCCCGGTCGTGTTCTTTATTTCCCTGCATCGCACTCTTTCACCGACTCCCTCCTCATCTTTCATATCCCCGTCACCCGCGCACGGGCATACTGCATTTCGGATCCCATGCAGGAGCGCATATGAAACAACTGGAAGCCCTCAAGGCCGAGGGAAGGATTGAAGAGGCCAGACAGCACGGATTGCTGCAGATAGCGGAGCACCCGAAACACGCCGAACTGCATTACGAGGTGGCGGGTCTGCACGATCTGCTGGGGCGCGAGCAGCAGGCCATTCCCCTGTATCAGAGGGCCATCGCATTGGGACTGAGTGAGGATTCACTGCGCGGGGCCTGGCTCGGTCTTGGCAGCTCCTATCGCACGACGGGACATTATACCGAGGCGCTGGCCGCCTTCGAACAGGGCCTGGCCCGCTTCCCCCATGCCCACGAATTCAAGGTCTTCGGAGCCATGGCCCGCTACAACCTGGGGCAGCACAAGGAGGGGATGGAGACCCTGCTGGCGGTGCTGGCCGAGACAGTCACGGATCCCGCCATTGTTCCCTATAGACGTGCCATCGCCCTCTATGCCGAAGATCTGGACAGACGCTGGTGAGGCGCCAGAAACGACAAAGCCGCTCATGATGAGCGGCTTTGTTTTGAATGTGGTGGCCCCTGCCCGACTTGAACGGGCGACCAATCGATTATGAGCGTGGAAAAACGACATTTTACTGTGTTTTTGTACAGTATATGATGTTATATAAATCAACACGTTACATCACACCGGTCATTTTATGACCTTCCCTGTTCTTCCCCCATATTCTCCCTCTGGCGTATCCTATAGGAATCCTAGATCCGACCAATCGATTTACAGGATACCCGGATCGATTGGTCGGCCAAGAGCAGGCTAGCCAGGGAAAGGAGTGGCACACACCCCTCCCCCTTGGGCCAAAAAAGCTCGCATAGGGTTTCATTATTGAGGTTACAGAGGTTACAAGGTTACATCTCTCTACAGGCCCCGGTTTGACTGGGTTTGTTTGTAACCTCATCTGAAATAGTCAGAGGTTACAGGGGTTACAAGCCTGTCTTGCCTGCCCTTCCTCTGGCTAGCCGGTTTTGTGGGAGGAAAATGAAGACGTTCAAGTTCACCAAAGCCACGATCGATGCGCTGCCCCTTGCCCCAGAGGGAAAGCAGGTCGATTACTGTGATGCCATGGTGCAGGGGCTACGGCTCCGGGTCGGGGCCAGCGGCATCAAGTCGTTCTGCGTGGCCAAGAAGAAAGAGGGCCGCTTTATCCGGGCCACCCTAGGGCGCTATCCGGCCCTGACCATCGACATGGCCCGCGCCAAGGCGCTGGAGATCCTGGGCGATGTCGCCATGACCGGCCACAACCCCAACGTGATCCGCCGTGACCAGGACAAGCTGAAAGTAACCCTGGGCGAGGCCATTGATGCCTACCTGGCCAGCCGTGGCGACCGGATCAGGCAGGAGACCGCCAAGCACTACCGCGCCGATCTCACCAACTACACCGGGGACTGGATGACGATCCCCTTGCTCAAACTCACCCGGGAAAAGATCGAGGTACGGCACAAAGCCATCACCGAGGGGTTGCCCGGTGCCTGGCACGGAGCCGCCCGTGAGTTTCGCAAGGCAGGCACCGGCAAGGGGAGCAAAGCCCAGGCCGACCGCTGGGCGCGAACCCTGCGGGCCGTCTGGCGTTTTGCCCGCGACCACTATCGGGACGCCAATGATCGGGTCATGCTGCCTGAGCCACCGACCGAAGTCCTGAGCAGCAAGCGCCTCTGGCACAACACCCCCCGGCGCAACGACCGGATCCGTACCCACGAGCTCAGACGCTGGCTGGATGCCGTGGAGCAGGTTCGGCAACACGCCATCGACTGGCGGGACGACACCACGGCCACCGTCTGTGACGCCATCGACATGGCCCTGTTTACCGGTCTGCGCCGCGCCGAAGTGTTCCAACTGACCTGGGATCGGGTCAGCATGAGCGGCGGCTACTTCTGGATCGATCAGACCAAGAACGGCGACCCGCTGGAGCTGCCGATCACCGAAACTCTACTCGCCATCTTCCGCCGCCGCTGGCACTGGAACCTCAAGCAGAGCCAGTTCGTGTTTCCTGGCCGTGACCCCGACCGCCCAATCCATGAACCGCGCCGGGTCATTGCCAAGATCTGCGCCGCTACTGTTCCCCACCCGAACCCCGACGGCCTGCCGCCGCTGGAGTTCAAATGCCACGACGCCCGCCGCACCTTTGGCACTGTGGCCGAACTGGCCGAGGTCGGCCAGTACACCATCAAGCGCCTGATGAACCACCGCACCCTGCGCAGTGCCGACGTGACCCAGGGTTATATCCACTTCACGGCGGACGAGCTGCGTAAACCGGCGACCAGGATCGAGCGGGATATTTTGGAATATGCGGGGCGCCTGGGCAGTGAACAGAATGCCAATAGCAATTTGCTGACTATTTTTGCCACCTTGCCAGAAGAGGAGCAGCGTCGATTGCTTTTAAGCATTAGCAATACTCGCATTAATTAAAATAGGACTTAGATAATGACGATGATCATGGATATTGGTGAACTGATTCGGCAAGAAGAAAACAGCAATAGTAATAAAGGGTACAAAGAGATATTCCCAAGGATATATAAATCCGGTAAATACGAAAAGGTTGGCAATCTTAGCGCCTTGAATTTCATTATGCAGTTGCGCATGAGAGCTGACATTGTTGAAATGTTTGACATTGACTCTCCTTGCTTACCCCATTATCTGCCTAATTGGTTGGAGGTATATTTATCCGATGATATTTACATCACTGAACCAGAGGGACTACTTATTGATGTATCCTCAATGCTATCACCTACTGCGACATCAGAAATGGTAGAAAACGAGTTTTCATTTAACCCTAACACCCCTGGCGATAAATTATCATCGCTTGATAGCATCACCCCATTGAGCATTCGAAACATCATTGCCATGTCAGAAATAGCAAAGAGTGATGGTTTTAATGATAATGACTCTTACAGCCACAGGATGCCCAAGATGCCTTTAGCTAAGCTATTCTCTGATGCTTATAAAGAGATCATGCCAACGCTAGTAGCCTTAAACGTAAATATTGAGGATTTTACCGACAAAGAAATTCTCGACGACATGGCGAACCTGCTTAAAAAATGGCGTAACGAATTATCTATCCATCAGGAGGAAGACTGCAAAGGCGTTAGTTCAAATGCACTAAGGAAAGCCATAAACAATAAGTACCTACCGTTATTAGATGCCATTATTGCAAATAAAATATTTAATGGCGCAGTGAGTGATGCAATTATTTTGGATGCTCTCTATCCATCGCTTGATATTGAGCTGGATGCGCTGAGGAAAACATACAAACACCAAGCAATGAAATTTTCTGATGTTCGTCATGTCTCAGCTTGGAAGCGGATCCTGACTAAGTCCGGAGTGGCGCATCTAACAATAAAAGAGGCGATAACAAAAAAATTCTAATATCGCAAGGGTTGTTTACTGCTTGCCAGTTCTACCTTAATTTCTAATAGCCCCCCAGAGAAAATCAGCACCATCAAAGCAATACTGGGGGTGCCAAGATGAAATCCGCAATAAACCAGAACACACCGAAACGCCTCACCCGCCGTGAGGCTGCCGCCTATCTTGGGTTGTCAGAGAAGACCCTAGGGGTCTGGGCCAGCAATGGCCGCTATGAGATCCCGTACTACAAGCTAGGCAACCGTACCCTCTACGAACGCACCGATCTCGATGCGTTCCTCGCCTCCCGCAAGATGCTGCATTCCAGCAAACCAGCGAACCCCATCCAATAACCTTGGAGGAACTCCCTATGCGCGTGATGTGCACCGAGTGCGGCCAACTGGGCCGCATCACCAAGACCAATCGCATGACAGCGGGGGTCGCCAACCTCTATTGCCAATGCACCGATGCTCGCTGTGGGCATGCCTGGGTATCCACTCTGGCCTATAGCCACACCCTGAGCCCTTCGGCCAAACGGGCCAGTGACATGGCCATGAACCTCGCGCGGGGTCTGTCGCCGGAGGCGCACGGCTCGCTGTGCGAAAGCGTGAACGAGCGGCAGCAACAGCTGAACGTGCTGGCCGCGCAAGAGCTGGAGAAACCGGTTGTGACCGTGCGGAGGGCAGTATGAGCAGTCAGGTAAAAACAGGCTGGGTCTGTATCGCGACCTCGGGGCCCACCCTGGACGGGCGGAACATCAGCCCTGAGTTTTTGCACCAGATGGCGGAGGTCTACGACCCGAGTTTCTACGTGGCCAACCTCTGGCCGGAAGGTGTCCGCGCTCGCCCGCTTGGGTCTGTGGATGCGCTGAAGGTGCAAGAGGAAGGCGACCGCCTCAAGTTGCTGGCGGTGCTGTGCCCCACCCTGGAGCTGATTGACCTCAACACCAACGGCACTCACGGCTTTTGCACCATTGAAGCCTGCGAGAATTTCGCAGGCACGGGCAAGTGGTATCTGGCTGGCGTCACGGTCACTGACCAACCCTGTCTGACGGGGCTGACCAAACTGCAATTCAGTGCCAAGCCACCGAGTGCCCGCCCGTTGCTGGTGCCTGCCGCTGTGCCGACGCCAGCCCCCGCCAATCCGGCTTTCCGTACATCAAAACCGGAGCAGATGTTTAGTCAATTAGAGGCCCTGTCCGCTGGACTGACAGCGCTTAGCCAGAAGCTGGACAGCTTTACTCCCTATCACCCCAGTCAGCCGCCCGCACCCGCCGCTGACCATCGCGACGACCCCACTCACGCCAATCACTACCGTCCCCACTAAGGAGCCCCGCCCGATGAACTTATCTGACCTGCTGCGCGATGTACGCCTGAGCTTTACCCCTGTGCCCCAAGCCAGCTTTGGCAACCTGGACGAGGCCACGAGCATGGCCCTGACGGCAGCCCTGGTGCAGGCCGTCCCGTTTCTGTGGATGGTGTCCATTCAAGGGATAGATGACCCTACCGCGCCCCGCTTTGACCCACTCAAGCCAGGGCTGCGCAGTGGCCGCAAGGCGCAAGGGCGCTTCCTGGTACAAGCCGACCCGAGCAAGCGCCAACACGAGTATGAAGAGCTGGACAGCAGCGTGATGTGGACATGGCAACAGCTGGCCCAGATGTTGGCGGGGCTCGACCAGCGACAGGTCAACAACCTGCTCGAAGAGCTGGCGCTCGCCGCCTTTGGGGATGACCTGATTCGGGTCGGCTTCCATGGCCAATCTGCCGCCCCCAACACAGACCCCGTGGCCAACCCGAACGGGGAAGATGTGATGGTGGGCTGGCCCGCCCTGGCCAAGGCCGCTGACCCCGAGGGGCTGCGGGTGCTGCGCGATGCGGTCACCTTCGACCCGAGCGGCAAAGGTGATTACACCGACCTGGATGCGATGGTGTATTCCCTGGTTGAGAAGCTGCCAGAGAGTTACCGCCAAGACCCGCGCTTAATCGTGATGGTCGGCGGCGACCTGCTACGGGCTCACCAGCAAGCCCACCTCAAGCCAGGACAGGTACGGGACAAGCAGCAGCGCATGAAGATTGCCGACCAGCCCTTTATCTCGCACCAGCACATGCCCAGCACTTACTTGGCCATCACCCTGGTCGAGAACCTGCAAGTGCTCACCGTCAACCGCACCCACCGCCTCAACGCGGGGGACATTGATGACCTCGCCAGCTGGGGTATCCGCTACAACCGTGCCCAGTCCTATGCCTTGGGCATTCCCACCGCCTACGCCGCCTTTGATGCCATCACTATCGCCACCCAGGAGTAACCCCATGCAGCAGCAATCAACCTTGCAAGTCGTCCCCAATGCCCCCGTCGCCACCCGTGCCAGCCGCCTGGATGAACATGTGGCCCTGTTCCAAAGTGAGCACACCAAGTTGATGAAGCTCGATAGCGAGGTGCTGACCCTGCGCGAGCAGCGCAAAGCCATGTTGGCCCAAATCCCTGCCGCCAAAGCCCGCCGTGAAGAGCTACGCCAGGGGCGGATTAATCAGCTGATGGGCGGGGTGGTGTCACTGGAAGCGGCGCGGGAATACCGCGAGCTGACGGAGCTGATCGAAGACGCCAAGGAAGCTGCCACCCTGTCCGAGCGGCAAGAGCGGCGCTTGGCCATGCCGCTCTATCAGACCCAAATTGCCGTCAACAGCGCCCAGAGCATGGTGGCCGGAGGCTATGAAAGCTATCTCGAACACAAGGTGATGCCATCCATCCTCAAGCCGCTCAAGGGGCATCTTGTCGAGCTGGCGGCTCTGACCCGTGCCAAGGCCAGCCTGATGGGGTTGGAAGGTGCGCGCAAGTGGGCGCACAACGAGCTGGCTCATGCCCTCAAAGAGGCGATGAATGGTGAACTGGTCGCGCTAGAGGGCGACAACCCCGCCGCCCGTGAGGTGCTGGCCACCTCGACCCGCCCACAAGCGGCGGACTTGTTGGAGCTGTGTAACAGCCCAGGCAAGCGCCAGTGTTTGCAGCGAGAACTGGGAGAGTAGCCCACCCCAAAATACAAAAGGGAGCCTGCCAGGGCTCCCTATTTGCTTACCCCACCCCCACAATTCCAGAGGAGCAAGCCCATGCACCATAGCAAAGCCCCAGATCCCCGGCAAGAGTTGCATCCATGGATCAATTCGGATAGCCTTTGTATCGCAACGGCAAAATCCGTTGCCGGGATTGGAACCCCGAGATCGCATTCAGAGCCAATCCACGCTCTTGCGTGGTTTTTTGTTGGCACTCGACCCCCTTTTCTTGGGGCACTGCTGGCCTACCTGGTCGGCGGGGCCTACCGTGTAATGGTGGCTCGGGCGGGGCAGCCTTCGGGCTGGCCGGTTTCCTCTGGATGCGCCGGTAGTTCCAACCCCGCTCGGGCTACCGCCATGAGTTTGGAACCTCTGTGTGGTAGCGACAATCTATCGCATCCGGAGGCTGCCATCATGGCTACTATCCCCACCCCTGCTGTATCCAAAACTTATACTTTCCTGATCGCACAGCGCTCCTGCCGCTTGGCCACCCTGCGCCGACTTCGCACTGTTTCCACCATCGCCCATAGCGAAGCCGAGGCCCGCGCCCATCTGCCCGGCCTGCCGCTGGTGTTCCTCTCCCGTCGTCCGTCAGAGGAGGTGGCAGCATGAACCAACTCTCCCACCTGCTCACCCTGCAATGCACTGCCGGTAACCTGTCCTGTCAGCTCACTGCGCTGCAACAGCGTTGCAACTCCCCCCATATCCACGACCTGCCCGAACTGGTGGATCAGATCCTGACCCCCATAGCCCAGCAGATCGATGAGCTGGAAGTATTGAGCGCTGGAACGGCCCTAAACGAGCCACTCGAACAGGCCAACCGCTACACCACCACATTGCAGACCTTGCTGGCGAACTGCCCCAACACTCTGACCCCCGCCGAACTGGCTCCGATGCTGAGCCCCACGATCCGCCTGCTGACCGAGGTAGAGCACAAGACTATGGAGGTGGGGGCATGAGCAACCAACTGGATAATTCCCGCGAGCTCACCCGAGTGACTGCGGAGCTCGATAGCTCTGCCTGCGCCCTGAATACCCTTTCACGGCTGCTTACCCACAGCGTGGATTGGGAGCGTAAGAACCGCATAGACCATGAAGAGTTTACCTATGGCCTTTCTGGCCTGCTTCAAGCATTGGCTAAAGACCTGGACAGCAACTCGTGTCGTATCAGTGAGCTGAATGATCGGTTGCCAGGAGGTGAGTCATGACCTCTCTACGCATTGTCTCTGATGTATCCCTGGCTGCCCGTGGTCGGTGGCCCACCATCTTGACTGAACTTGGTCTATCCATTCCCAAACGTGGCCAACATGGCCCCTGCCCGGCCTGCGGTGGAAAAGACAGGTTTCGCCTGGATGACAAGGAAGGACGGGGCACCTGGATATGTTCGCAATGCGGGGCCGGTGATGGCTTAACTCTTCTGGCCAAGGCCACCCGCAAAAGCACCAAGGAGGCCGCCCAAGAGGTGGCCACCTTGCTCGGGTTATCCCCAGCGGGTTTGGATGCGCAAGAGGTAGCCGCCCGCCGACAGAACGCTGAGCAAGTAGCGACCAAAGCCAGACAGGACGAAGAGAAAGCCAACCGTAAAGCCTGCACCAGGGCCGCCTCAATCCTACGCGATTGCATCAAAGGGCATACCTCCTACCTAGCCAGCAAGCACTTACAAGATTGGCTGGCAGACACCAATCAGACCTTGCTCCGGGAGGCGCGGCATAACTTCCCCCCGGGCTCTCTGGTGATCCCGCTCACGGATGAAAATGATCAGCTGGTCAACGTCCAACTCATCGACTCCCAGGGGGAAAAGCGCTATTTGGCCGGCGGCCAGAAAGCAGGGGCATTTCACCGGTTAACCGGCGGCCTACAGGTGGCCATCTGTGAAGGCTATGCAACGGGCGTCTCTGTCCACTTGGCCACGGGGGCAACCGTCTATTGCGCCATGGATTCAAGCAACCTGCAGGCGGTGGCAGAGATTGCCCAACGCAGAGAAGGCAAAAGCCCAATCCTAATCGCAGGGGATAACGACCTCCACATTGATGGCAACCCCGGCCAAGCCAAAGCCCAACAAGCGGCAGCAGTGATCGGGGGGTTGGTCAGCCTCCCCCATGAAGCCGGTGACTGGAACGATTACCACCAAGCCCATGGGCTGCTCGATACCAAGAAGGCGATCATGATTTCCTACGCAGACACTAAGACACCAACAGAGCAGACCCCCACCGTCCAGGAGCTGCCGGACAACTACAGCATGAGCAAAGAGCGACTCTTTGCCATGGAATGGCGCGGCAAAGGAGAGGATGCCGAACGGGTGCCGGTGCCTATCTGTTCCCCGCTGCATGTCACAGCGATCACCCATACCGAGCAAGGACAGGGCTTTGGCCGCTTGTTGGAATGGCGGGATACCAACGGCAAGACCCGCCGTTGGGCGATGCCAATGCGAATGCTGGTTCACAAGGGTGGAGAGGAAGTATTCGGCCAGTTGGCAGAAAGCGGGCTCAGTTACATCAACATGAGCAAAAAGAACCTGCTGCGTGATTACCTGATGAGCTGCCAACCGCAAGCCAGGATCACCTGTGTCGAACGTACCGGCTGGCACAAACAGGCTTATGTGCTGCCAAACGGCAACCTGGGGCCGGACGCCAACGAGGTGATCTTGCAAACCACCGGCTATGTGAATAATGACTTCACCACGTCCGGCACCTTAGCCGAATGGCAAGCCCAAGTGGCCGCTCTTGCTGTCGGTAACAGCCGGTTAGCTTTTTCCCTGTCCTGTGCCTTTGCAGCCCCCCTACTCTCCCTGATTGGGGTCGAGGGGGGAGGCTTTCACCTGAAAGGCGAGAGTACCGACGGTAAGACCACCGTCATGATGGCCGCCGCCAGCGTGTACGGCCCCGAGGCATTCGCCCACACATGGCGGGCCACCGGTAACGCCATAGAAGGGATCGCCAGTCGCCGCAATGATGCCTTGCTTTGTCTGGATGAGATCAAGGAGGTGGATGGACGAGAAGCGGGTCTGGTGGCCTATATGCTGGCTAACGGACAGGGCAAGGGCCGAAGCCGCCAGGATGGTGAACTGCGTGAGCGCAAGCAGTGGCGCTTGCTGTTCCTCTCTACCGGTGAGCTTTCCCTGGAAGACCACGCCGAGCAGGCAGGCCAGCGTACCTTTGCCGGTATGGAGATCCGCACTATCCAGATCCCGAGTGATACCGGCAAGCACGGCGCGTTTGAGGAACTGCACGGCATGACCGATGGCCGCCAGTTCGCCGATACCCTGCGCGAACGCCTGCACTGCCAACACGGCACCGCTTTTCGCGCCTATGTCGATGCATTGGCCAATGACCTGAACGGGCACAGCGCATGGATGAAGGGCGAGATCCGCCGATTGATCACCACTATGACCCCCGAGGGCGCCGGTAATCAGGTAGGGCGCGCCATTAACCGCTTTGCCCTGGTCGCTGCGGCCGGTGAGTTGGCCACCCGTCTCGGGATCACTGGATGGGCTGCTGGAGAGGCAACCAAAGCCGCTCGAGCTTGCCTTGATGCGTGGCTGGCCGACCGCGGTCACCTAGGCAATCAGGAGGATGCTGCGACCCTACGCCAGATCCGTCAGTTCTTTACCGCTTACCAGTACAGCCGCTTTGCTGATTGGGACGATCCTAATCACCGGCCGACACAGATGGTGGGATATCGGAAGAACCCTAAAATGGGAAGTGATGAAGGGGTTTTGTTCTATATTTTGCCGGAAGGATGGCGAGAGATAAATAAAGGGCGTGATTACAAAAAGGCAACGCAGCTGATATTAAAAATGGAATGGCTTCATACATCATCAACCGGGAAAGTTCAGATGTTGGCAAGATTGCCAGGCATGAACCAAAAACCTAAACGAGTTTACATTTTAAACGATTTAGTCCTAGGCCAATAAAACTAAGCAGGGGGGATCCCCCCCTCACTTAGCAGTCAACAAAGTATGCATTCTTTTTATTATCATCAACAAAGTTAATATCACATGAGCAATCAGGAAGAAAACTAAAGGTGAAAGTATCCACCCATGAATTATTCTAACAAAAGCCCCAGATGCAATATCTATTGCAACAGGCCGTATCATTTGCTCTAAAAAACACGTTGCAACTAATGATACAGATATTATTGTTGCATAACATATGTTGGAAAATAGTTGACTAAGCACAGTTTGTTTTAGTAATAGCAATGTATTACTTGATTTTTCACTTAAGACTTTATCGTCAATTTTATTTCTTTGGTCGTAAACCAAAACTAAAACACTAAGCAATAAGGCGGTTATAATTGAGCCGAAGTTAACTAAAAGTCCAACTAGTTCATTTGTTAATTTTATATCAGAATAGAAAGAAAGTGCTGCAATCATAAATGGGATAACTACAAATGTAATCATGTCAGGAAATGAATATTTCCCGCTTACAGGATCTCGCAATGAGTCATAATGCTCTGA
Source organism: Aeromonas veronii (assembly GCF_040215105.1). Taxonomy (NCBI): domain Bacteria; kingdom Pseudomonadati; phylum Pseudomonadota; class Gammaproteobacteria; order Aeromonadales; family Aeromonadaceae; genus Aeromonas; species Aeromonas veronii. Next base: position 713,005 of record NZ_CP157875.1, on the reverse strand, counting down.
AATAACACAGCATATATTGATTTTTGAACTCATGGCAGATTCCCCATAGGTAGGCCAGGATAGAGATCTTTGACATATTCCTTAACCAAAACTCTAGCCCAGGCAACAACAGAATCAAGCTTCGGTACGCCTTCAGAATACTCTATATCTTCATCAAATTCAATTTCACATACGGTATTGGTTGCTTTACTGCCAACAGTAAACGTTCTTTTCTTTCCATCAATTTCAATTACAGTCTTTACTTGCGAACCAAATTCATTAAGTAGTTCTACCGATTCATGCTGTTTTGATGAAGTATCCAAATAATCCCTAAGCTTCCCCAATGAACCTTTGCGAGGAGGTTTTATAATTAACTCTTGTTCGTTATGTCCGAGCTTCTTAATTGCATCAGAAGGATCATTAAATCCAGAAAACTTTACAATCTTCACTTCTTTAGCTGCACCATCTAGCCAAGCCCTTACACCATTTTCATATGCAAGAGGGTTCATCTGCAAGCATAGCTTAGTTTTTTCATCAAAGTATTTACCCATCAGATTGTGAAAGAGTGTCTTTATTCCATTGCCTCTAAAAGCATGAGTGAAGACTAATCCTTCATTAAACCCCGTAGGGATGAAAAAATAAATGAAATGTTTAATTATTTCAGCATTTTTTTCTGCTTTTTCGAAGTCTACATCGCCAGTGTCAACATTTATGATGTCAGTTTTCATCCCATATGAACCAACATTAAAATATGCATAACCCTCGCGTGTCCGATCGTCAAAAAACATATGACTAAACATATATACTTGTTTTTCATTTTCCATAACAGTATATTTTTTAGAGTTATCCTCCATAAAGTCTGACAACATTTTAAAAAGATCATAGCCTTTTATATTATCGAGAGAGCTATATCTCTGCTCTCGTTTTTTAGCGGCACTATGCTGATTATAACATCTGAAAAGATAAGGAGATAGAGAATGCATATTTATTCACAAAATTGAGTTTTAATTAAAGTATTTTAGTATGCCCATATGGGTATGTATAGCGCTTTGAGGTACTCGATATGTGATGCACTCATGGAAATCTGACGAAAAGCCTATAAGGAGGTTGGCCACTCCACCTCAGGGAGCCCACACTTGCCTCTCACTGGTGCTACCGGTATTCGCTGCAAGTAGGTCTGCTCTTATCCAATTATGCTGCAGTGCTGTATAGACTATCCATTTTGCCGACATCAGCTGCCGAAAGAACTTTTTACTGTTTACTGAACGCCCCATAGATATCTGCCAATAGTTCCCAGAACGAAAATCTATACAGACAACGTCCTTATCCTTTAGACCATAGGAAAGAGCTACGGACAGAGTTACATCACGGAATCCGCGCTCATCCGCTCCCGCCTGCGGGCCGCGTTAAGAAAATATTTTGCAAAAATGGATTACCGCAGTTTCCTAGCTCTAGGCCGCGCCGTTCTTGGGGTTTGGGAGAACGGCAGGAATTGCACGAAGTGAAAGGAATTTCAGCTTTTTGCAAAAATACGCCCCATTCACGGGCCAAATATAAAACGTAACCATCTGATTTATAGATGAAAACCGTACTTTCCGTGGCCATTTCACCATCGCCCAGATTTTTATGTTTGCGGACTGAGATCACCTCTTCTCATTTAAAAACAATGACCTATGAGTATTTATCCGATTTATGGGATCTGACAAATTTCAGTTTCCTACTCGTGCTAGTGAGCATGCCCACCAAAGGGCCGCATACGGCCGCTAAACGCGTCCTGGCCTTCGCTGAGGGTCAAAGCACGCCCTCAAGGTGGGATAGGCACATGGAGCGATAGAGGCGCTGACCAAAGAGCGCTATTTGATGGGGGAGGAATCGGCGGGTTCCGCCCTGGGGTTACATGACAAGTTGTGGGACGCTGAGATTTGTAACCTCTCGGGGTTACAGGTTACACCATCACGAAAAATGGCTGTATCCCGCACCAGACAAGGGCTACAGGCTTGTAACCTCATTCCTTTTTCAGTGCGTGTAACCTCTACCCGCTTTTAGTGCACTGAGTGGGGTTACAGCGCAAAGCCGCGCCAATACTGGGCTAGAGCCGAGTTGTAACCTCGTAACCCGTGTAACCCCGGTTTTTTCGACATATAGAGATAAAAGGGAAAAAGTTGGGTCATGTGAGAGAGATCCAACAGTTGGCCTCAAATGTGTCTTTTAGAGAGAGCCAGGATCATTTTTCTAGGTGAGGGGGAAAAATTTATTCGGAGGGAGTCAGGGCTATTTTAGAGTGATTACTCTACCCTCTGCGGAATCCTATAGGAATCCTAGTGAAAAGAGGGTTGGCGAGTACTAACTCGCCAACCCTCTGGAATTGGTGGCCCCTGCCCGACTTGAACGGGCGACCAATCGATTATGAGTCGACTGCTCTAACCAACTGAGCTAAGGGGCCAGAATCTTGGTTTTGCGGCGTGGATTATAGGGGATGAGGCAGGGCTCGTCCATAGGCAGATCAACCACTTGCCGAGTTTTTGTCCAACCCTGGCCTCCCCTGTCTAGGCGCCGATCCCAGCCCGTCGCCCCTAAAACAAAGCCCCGCATGGCGGGGCTTTTGACAAGGTTTGTCGGCGACCTCAGGACTATTCGTCCAGGAAGCTGCGCAGCACTTCCGAGCGGCTCGGGTGGCGCAGCTTGCGCAGGGCCTTGGCTTCGATCTGACGAATACGCTCACGGGTGACGTCGAACTGCTTGCCCACTTCCTCGAGGGTGTGGTCAGTGTTCATGTCGATACCGAAACGCATGCGCAGTACCTTGGCTTCGCGGGCGGTCAGACCGGCCAGCACTTCGCGGGTGGCGTTGCGCAGGCTCTCGCTGGTAGCCGCATCCGCCGGCAGCGCCAGGGTGGTATCTTCGATGAAGTCGCCCAAGTGGGAGTCTTCATCATCACCGATGGGCGTCTCCATGGAGATGGGCTCTTTGGCGATCTTCAATACCTTGCGGATCTTGTCTTCCGGCATGCCCATGCGCATGGCCAGCTCTTCCGGGTTCGGTTCACGACCCATCTCCTGCAGCATCTGGCGGGAGATACGGTTGAGCTTGTTGATGGTCTCGATCATGTGCACCGGGATACGGATGGTACGGGCCTGATCCGCGATGGAGCGGGTAATGGCCTGACGGATCCACCAGGTGGCATAGGTCGAGAACTTGTAGCCACGACGGTATTCAAACTTGTCCACCGCCTTCATCAGACCGATGTTGCCCTCCTGGATCAGGTCCAGGAACTGCAAGCCGCGGTTGGTGTATTTCTTGGCGATGGAGATAACCAGACGCAGGTTTGCCTCGACCATCTCTTTCTTCGCACGGCGGGCCTTGGCCTCACCGATGCTCATGCGACGGTTGATGTCCTTGATCTGGGCAATGGAGAGGCCAGTCTCTTCTTCGATCTGTTGCAGTTTGCCGATGGCACGCAGCACGTCTTCGTCCATCTCCACCAGACGCGGTGACCACGCCTTGCCGGCCTGCTTCTGGTATTCAAACCAGGCAGTCTCGCACTCGTTGTTGGTGAAGGCCGCGACGAAGGTTTTCTTCGGCATCTTGGCCTGCTCAACGCAGAGTTTCATGATGATGCGTTCCTGCACACGGACCCGCTCCATCATTTCACGCATGTTGTTGACCAGGCGATCGAACTGCTTGGGCATCAGGCGGAATTGACGGAACACATCGGCCAGCTGGGCAATCGCGGCCTGGGTGTCGTCGTGGGCACGGCCATTCTTCTGAATGGAGAGACGGGTTACTTCGTACTGGGCACGCAGCTCGCCGAATTTCTCGCGGGCGACTTCGGGATCCGGACCACCGTCTCCGTCGTCATCGCTGTCGCCGTCTTCATCTTCGTCTTCGTCTTCGTCTTCATCTTCGTCAGCCAGGTCATCTTCGCTGAGCTCGGAACCGATGTGGGTGGCGGTCGGCGCCACATCGTCCGTTTCATTGGGATCGATAAAGCCGGAGATGATGTCAGACAGACGCAGCTGCTCGGCTTCGTACTTGTCGTACTGTTCGAGCAGGTAAGTGATGGCTTCAGGGTACTCGGCAACGGAGCTTTGTACCTGGTTGATACCGTCTTCGATCCGCTTGGCGATGTCGATTTCGCCTTCGCGGGTCAGCAGTTCGACGGTACCCATTTCCCGCATGTACATGCGGACGGGATCGGTCGTGCGACCAATCTCAGATTCAACAGATGCCAGAGCCTGGGCCGCTGCTTCGGCAGCGTCCTCATCGGCAGTACCACCTTCAGCCATGATCAGGTCATCGGCATCCGGGGCGTTTTCCACCACCTGGATACCCATATCGTTGATCATCTGGATGATGTCTTCGATCTGGTCGGAGTCGACGATGTCTTGCGGGAGGTGATCGTTCACCTCGGCATAGGTCAGGTAGCCCTGTTCTTTACCTTTGGCAACGAGGAGTTTAAGCTGAGACTGCGGGGTTTGCTCCATAGAACTCATCCGGTTGGTGTTGCTAGGTTGCGCGTACAGTGCGCTGCTGCGCAAATAGCCAATTCTAATAGAAAACCGCCAGACATGCTATGTCTGGTTGCGGCGTCGGTCATGAGAAACCCCTGCCCGCAGTATTGTCGGGGCCAGGCGGTTATAAAGTGTTTGCTTTTAATCCCGTCCATTCGGGCAACGGTATTTATATTGAGACTAATCACTCAAATATCAAGCCCCAGTCTCATTTCTTTTCTCCAATCTGCACCTCTCTGATCAGCATCATCAGCTCCTGGGTCTCTTCACTGCTGAGCCCTTGCTGGGCCACCTTGGCCTGCAGCTCCTCGATTCTCTGCTTGAGAAACTGGTTGATGAAGCCGACGAAGGTGTCCTGCAACTCCCCCAGAATGTCCGGTTCCTGATCGAGTTTGATCTCCTCGAACAGATCGTGCATCGCCAGTTGGGCAAGGATCTCTCCCTCCTTGGTGCCGCGCCAGTGCTCCAGCAGGATGCCGGTGGTGATCCCCGGTTGGGAGAGGATCTGCTGGTGCAGCTGCAACAGGAACTGGATGCCCTGTACCCGCAATCCGGCGAGCTCCGGCATGGCGGGCAGCTCGGCCGTGACCGCCGGGTATTGCAGCATCAGCGCCAACGCCCGGCGTATGGGGGTCAGCTTGGTAGCCTTGGGCTTGATGACTTCGGCCTTCGGCTGGCTGCCGCGGGCAAACAGCTCGGCAATACGCTGCTTGTTCTCTCCCCAGCGCATCATATTGGAGAGCCGGGTGATGAGTCCCTCCCGGGTGAAACCCTCCGGCACCCGGCGGATCAGCTCGGCCGCCTTGTTGGCCACCTCGAACTTGCCCGCTTCGCCGGAGAGCGCCGCATCCCGCCCGAGGCGCTCGAACATGAAGTCCGCAAAAGGCTGAGCCTCGTCCAGCAGAGCTTCGAAGCCCTCCTTGCCGATCTGGCGCACCAGGGAGTCCGGATCCTCGCCATCCGGCAGGAACACGAACTTGAGCTCGCGCCCGTCCTGCAGGTGAGAGAGCGCATT
>NZ_CP157875.1:282500-405000 GCF_040215105.1 Aeromonas veronii | reverse complement strand
ATTGAACATTTGAAAAGTCACTTTATAATTAACTTCTCAAATACCCAATTAGGTTGTCGCCATGCATCAGATTCTGGATAGCCGCAAGGAAGAACGGATAGTCCCCCTGTTTCGCTTGGGGTTCAGGCCCTTCTTTCTGCTTGGAGCCCTGTTTTCGATCCTGGCCATGATGGGGTGGTTGGGGCAACTCAACGGCTGGTTCATTCTGCCCGGGCTGACCAATCCCATCTGGTGGCACGCCCATGAGATGCTGTTCGGCTTCGGTGCAGCCATCGTCGCAGGCTTCCTGCTGACCGCAGTCCAGAACTGGACGGCCCACCCTGGCGTACGTAGTTGGTCGCTGGCTCTGGTGGTGGGGCTCTGGGCCTTGCCAAGGGTTTTATTGCCCTGGCTGGGAGAGGGCAATATTCCGCTGATGCTGGCCGACCTCATCTGGCTGCCACTGTGCGCCTGGTTTCTCGCCAAGCCCATCATCCTGACCCGTCAGTGGCGCAACCTCTTCTTTGTCCCCCTGCTCGTCCTGCTGACCCTGCTCAATGGCGCCAGCTGGTGGTGGCGAAGCGATTGGCTCATCACCGAGCATCTGCTGATCACCACGGTACTGCTCTTCACGACGCTGATCGCCGTGATGGGAGGCCGGGTCATCCCCTTCTTTACCGCCAGAGCCACCAACACGGAGAAAGCCATTCCCCGCCTTTGGTTGGAGCGCGGAGCCTTGGCATCCCTGTGGCTGATCCTGCTGCTCTGGTTGTTGCAGCCCCTTGCCGGGATCAACCCTCTCTATACATTCCCTCTATATATAGTGGCGGCATCCCTGCACCTGTGGCGGCAACTGCGCTGGCGCCCTGCTACCACCCTTCCACACCCCTTGCTGTGGTCCCTGCATCTGGCTTACCTGTTCATCCCGCTGGGCTTGCTCGCCCTCGCAGCCCAGGCCGCCGGCTGGCCCATCACTCTGTCGCTGGCCAGCCATCTGCTGAGTGCGGGCTGCATGGGTACCATGATCCTCGGGATGATCGCCAGAGTCTCCCTCGGCCATAGTGGCAGAGCCTTGAAAGTGGGCCGCAGGATCACGGCGGCTTTCGCCCTGGTCATCCTCTCTGCGCTGATGCGGGTCCTGATCCCTCAACTCTGGCCGGCATTGACCCTGACGGGATGGAATCTGAGTGGCTGGAGCTGGATAGCGGCCTACGGACTGTTCACCTGGGTCTACACCCCCATACTGATGAGCCCGAGGGCGGATGGGCGCCCGGGCTAATCCATCAGGAGCGGGCGGGATAGTGGATCAGGTTGTGGAAGACGGCGGGAGCAATGCCCAGATTGCGATACCCGTGGGGACGGTCGGCGGCGAAACGTACCGCCTCTCCCTGTTCCAGAGCCCGCCACTCTCCGTCAGTCAGCACCTCCATGGCGCCACTAATGACGATCACATGCTCGGTGACACCCGGTTCGTGGGGTTCGGACTCCCGTTGATAGCCGGGTAGCAGGGTGAGCTCAAACAGCTCGAACCCGAATCGCCCCTCATAGGGAAAGAGTGGCGCCACCTGCATGCCCTCCCCCGCCGGCTGTTGGCGAATGGCATCGGCGACGCGATAGAGGGTCCGCTCCTGTTCATTCGGAGTGGGCTCGATGAAGCTTGAGAAAGAGACGCGAAAGCCGGTGGCAATCTTCCACAGGGTCGCCACCGTCGGACTCGATTCCCCCCGCTCAATCTGCCCCAGCATGGCCTTGCTGACCCCGGTTTCCCGGGCGGCGGCATCCAGACTCCAACCCAGTTCGGCACGCAGTGCCTTCAACCGCGTCGCCAGGTGCTGACTCATCTCTTGCATCACTCCTCCCCGACATCTTATTCCACCATCTTGTGCGTAATAACGCACAAGGCTATAGTCAGGATCACATTGTACGCAATAACGCACAGGCCGCCAGCCTGCACAAGGAAGTCCCATGCCCCTCGCCCTACCCCATCTGGCCGCAGGCCTGATCGCCGTGCTGGTTGGCTATACCAGCTCCGTCGTACTGATCATTCAGGCGGCAACCGCCGCAGGAGCCGATGCCGCCCAGGTCTCCTCCTGGCTATGGACCCTTGGGATTGGCATGGGGGTGAGCTGCATCGGCCTCTCCCTCTATTATCGCGTCCCCGTATTGACCGCCTGGTCCACCCCCGGCGCCGCCCTGCTCATTACCAGTCTGGGAAACTTCAGTCTGGCGGAGGCCATCGGCGCCTTCGCCATCTCCTCCTTGCTGATCACCCTGTGTGGCATCAGTGGCTGGTTCGATCGGCTGATGCGCCACATTCCCGCCCCTCTGGCCGCCGCCATGCTGGCCGGAGTGCTGCTCCGTTTCGGACTCGACCTGTTCAAGGTTGCACCGCAGGATCCCTTGCTGCTGGGAACACTTTTGGCAGCATTTTTGATAGGTCGTCACTGCTTGCCACGCTATACCATGGTGCTGGTACTGGTGACCGGCATGCTGCTCTGTACCCTCAGAGGGGAGCTGCAGCTGAGCAGCGTCAGCTGGCAACTCTCCAGCCCGGTCTGGACCACCCCGACATTCTCCCTTGATGCCTTATTGGGGATAGCCCTGCCGCTGTTCATCGTCACCATGACCTCGCAGAACATGCCCGGCATCGCCATTCTGCGAGCCCACGGTTATCAACCCGCCACTTCTTCCCTCATCACCTGGACCGGCCTGACCGGCTTGCTGCTGGCTCCCTTCGGCGGCTATGCCTTCAACCTCGCCGCCATCACCGCCGCAATCTGCATGGGCAAAGAGGTGGATCCCGATGCCAACCGCCGCTGGCCCGCCGCCGTCTGGGCCGGTTGCTTCTACCTCCTCACCGGCTGCTTCGGGGCCACCGTAGTGGCACTGTTCAGCGCTTTCCCCAATGTGCTGGTGACCTGCGTGGCCGGTTTGGCGCTGCTCGGCACCATAGGCAGCAGCCTGCAGGGAGCGCTGCAGCAGGATGAGGAGCGGGAAGCCGCCTTGCTCACCTTCATCATCACCGCCTCCGGGATCACCCTGCTCGGCATAGGTTCCGCCTGCTGGGGCCTGCTGATCGGCATAGTCCTGCATCAAGTCAATCGACTGCGCGGCTGACCTGACCATCTGGGGAGACCCCAGTGAGACTCCGCACATAATTCGGAGAATATTGTTCACAGCTGAAACTCATTGCCGTCTAGTGGGCTGGAGGCGTCCATTCTTCCCGGGATGTGCCTCGTCAGACTCAATACTGGAGAAAGATAATGAGGAATCAGGCTGTCATATTATTACTGGCCCTGCTGGGCACCACCGCGGCTCACGCCGCCGATCGGGACAGGGAATTGGCGCGGGAGCTGGCGCTGCAACACAAGAACCTGCATCCCCTGCTCGCCAATCAGCACTACCAGGCCCCGCTGCCGGATCTGCTGCAAAAAGCCAGCCCCAGGTTGAAGCGGCAGGCCGTGGCAGCCGACCAGGCGGCCATCAGCCGGCAGGGGCTGGAGGGAGAGGTCAAGCAGCTGATGCAGCTGAGGCTGGCCAACCCCGAGCAGGCGACTGCACTCAAGCAAGGGAGTGAACCGCTCATCGCCTATGTGCCCAGTGGCGATGAACAGAGCTGGAGCGCCATCGAAGCCTTCGATACGGCTGGCAACCCCGTCTATCTCGATGTGAACCAAGCGCCGGCACGGCCGGTTCTGGTGGTGGAGGCCGATCCCGTCAAAGCCAAGAACGCCGGGCTGCAGGTGATGCGAAAAGCGCTGGCCGTCGCAGAGTTGCAAGCTGCCCCGATGGCACAAAGCAGCACGACCCCCCTTAAAACCAGCATCCTGAAGAAGATCAGACTAAGCGATGACCAGGAGCCCTGGCTGCTCGGGGCCGCCGAAGTCTACGCCGTGGTGGCTGGCGTCAATCCCAGCCGGGATGAGCCCGTGGTGGATATCGTCGACATGCCTTATCTCGACTACGACAACACGGATTACAGCCCGAACCAGATCCTGGTGTATTGGGATCGCTATCGCTGGGGGGCCGTCGATCTCGTCATGATGGAGCAGGATGACAACGTCAACTACAAGGAGCTGAGCGCCCTGCTGATCGAGGCGCTCAAACTCGGCTTCACCGCCGGCGGCGTGCCGGAAGCCCTGCCCTTCCTCGACCTCGGTGGCCGCATCGTCAAGGCCCTGCCTGACTCCTGGATGACCAACAATGACGATTACCTGGATACCTTCTACACCCTGGAGCAAGACCAGCGTTATGACCAGTATCCGGGGGCCGCCGGCAATGCCATCATTACTCTGGAGCCCAAGGAGATACAGCCGACCCGGCCCTAACGCCCGGCCATAGCAAAAAAGCCAATGAGGTGACTCATTGGCTTTTTTCATTGCGCTGCCTGCCGGGATCAGACCTGGGACTTGGGCCGCACCCCCAGAGTGTGGCAGATGGCGTAGGTCAGCTCGGAGCGGTTCAGGGTATAGAAGTGGAAATCCTTCACCCCTTCCTGACTCAGCACTCGCACCTGATCGATGGCGATGCTGGCCCCCACCATGTTGCGGGTGGTCTGGTCATTGTCCAGCCCCTCGAAGCGCTGATGCATCCAGCGCGGGATCTTCACGTTGGTGAAACCGGCGAACTTGGCCAGGGTCTGGTAGTTGGAGACCGGCAGTATCCCCGGCACGATTTCGGCGTCGATCCCGATGGCGGCGCAGCGATCCCGAAAACGCAGGTAGGTCTCCACGTCGAAGAAGAACTGGGTTATGGCACGGTTGGCACCCGCATCGATCTTGCGCTTGAGGCTCAGCAGATCGGACTGGGCGCTGCGTGCCTCGGGGTGGCCCTCGGGATAGGCTGCCACCGAGATATCGAAATCCGCCTCGGACTTGAGCAGGGCAACCAGGTCGGTGGCATACATGTCCGGCTTGTCGACACCGGGCGGCAGATCACCGCGCAGGGCGACGATATGACGGATGCCGCTGTTCCAGTAGTCGCGAGCGATGGTGCGCAGTTCGTCGCGGCTGGCATCGATGCAGGTCAGGTGCGGCGCGGCGATGAGACCCGTGCGTTCCTTGATGTCCTTGATCACCTTGTGGGTGCGATCCCGGGTGCCCGAGTTGGCGCCATAGGTCACGGAGACGAACTTGGGCTCCAGCACCTGCAGCCGCTCGATGGATTGCCACAGAGTATTTTCCATCCCTTCGCTGTTGGGGGGGAAGAATTCGAAGCTGACCGAAATGTTGTTACCCAAATCCGCCAGACTCTGGTTGAGAGCCTCAACCTGACGCGCGCTGTGAAATCCCATCTGTTCTCTCCCTGTCCTGCCATCTGCTTTGGTACGTCAAAACGGATGTTTGGACGTCTAAACGTCTTGCTATCTTTATGAGAAAACCGATCAAAGTCAACATCGATTTGCATCGAATTTCGGATCGATGGTTTTTTTATTCGGCAATTCGACTTAAGTAAACATGAACCCCCATCCCAAAATGATCTCAGGCACGCTATGATGCGGGCGGATCGTCTAGGACGTTCTGAATCTGCGTGTGATTGTTTGGCCGGGTCTTCCCGGCCTTTTTTTAACTTTCCCCTCCTCCTGCCGATAATCATTTGAGTCACTTGCAGGAATCCATCATGGAAGATCACCCCGGCTTTGCCACCGACTTGCTGTTTGACCGCTATCAAGGCGAGGTCAGGGATCACGGCCAGTTCTGGGCTGTGCGTACCCCGTCGGCGCCGGATTACTACTTCGGCAACTATCTGCTGCTCCCCTCCCCGCCCAATGACCGTGACAAGGGCTGGCTCGAAGCCAGTTTCGATCACTGGATAGGCCAGGATCCCAGGATCCGTCACCGCACCTTCCAGTGGCCCCTTGCCGAGGGGCAGAACAGCCGGGTCGCGGGCTTCGTGGCCTCGGGCTACCAATACATGGAGTGCGTGGTGCTAGCGCTGGAGTCCCCTCGCTGGCAGGCCCCGGCCCAGACGACGTTTGCCCCCGCGCGTCCCTTCACCACCGCAGACTGGGATGACTGGCTGGCGCTGGAGATGGCCGAGCGGGAGCCGGCTCACCCCGCCGAACACTACCTCACGTATCTGCACGCGCGGCGCAATCTCTATCAGGGCATGATTGCCGATGGGCTCGGGCAATGGTGGGGGATCTGGCAAGGAGACGAGCTGCTCGCCAGCTGCGGCCTCTTCTTCACCGCTACCCAGGGACGCTTCCAACTGGTGCGTACCCACAGGGATTGGCGCAACCGCGGGCTCTGTCGCCAGCTGCTGAGCCAGGTCTCACGCCAGGGTCTGACGCAGGTCGAACGCCTCATCATAGTTGCCGACGAGCATTATCATGCCCAACGCATCTATCGCAGCCTGGGCTTCGTCCCCGTCGCCCGCATCGGCAGTCTGTGCCGCTGGCAAACCTGATGAAAGCCTCTTGGCCCGGGAGGATTCTGCCGCGAAGGCGTCGTCCGGCCGTGAATAGAAAAGGCCCGGACTGTGCCGGGCCAAAGAGACGTGCTGGATTAGCTGGCCACGATGGGCCGATCCGATGGGGATCAGAAGCGGTAGCCAACACCAAACATGAAGGCGACCGGGTCGATGGAGGTGTTGATGGTGCCCACCGCGGTATGCACATCGGTGTCGATGTCCATGACCCAGGCGGAGGCGTTGACGAACCAGCGGTCGTTGATGGCCATATCCAGCCCCACCTGACCCGCCAACCCCCATGAGGAGTCGACGCTGACATCGGTGCCATCCAGTGCGCCGCGGCCCTCTTCGTCGAAGAAGAAGGTGTAGTTGACGCCCGCCCCTATGTAAGGACGCACCTTGCTGTTGGCATCACCGAAATAGTATTGCGCCATCAGGGTCGGCGGCAGGTGCTTGACCTTGGCCACCTCACCCAGCCCCGGGGTCGATACCGAATGAGAGAAGGGTGTTGCCGCCAGCAGCTCGACGCCCCAGTTGTCGGTGATCATGTAGGAGAGGGTCAGCCCCAGTTGCATGTTGCTGTCGATATCCAGCTCACCCGTGCCCAGCACATCGTCGCTGCTGGTCTGGGGGGAGACAAATGCCAGCCCGCCACGCACCAGGATATCACCGGCCTGGTGTGCCATGGCGAGGGGGGAAGCAAAGGCGGCTGCGATTACCAGAGGAAGGATCTTTTTCATCACTTAATTCCCTTTTTTTGTTTTCTTTCTATGTTGTAAGCGCGAAAACTATAAAAGGATGTGAATGAAGAGTTATTGATTTAGCTCAATAGTTATCAAGAAATAGATGGATTGACACCGCAACTTTGTTTGATCGCGAAACCATCAAGAACCAATAAAAATCATATTATATACATACACTTACACATGAGTTGCATTTATACACCGCACTATAAATACCAATGAAATATATGTTTAATTTGCTGACTATCCAGCCTGGATGTTGTTTAACTGTCGCTGACGGCGTATTTTATTAATGCGGTGTAAGCAGGCTGTAATAGAAGATTTATGAAACCACAGACTCGAAAAGACAAAATACTGGGTATATTGGCAGCCATCTGGGGCATCGGCTCCTTCCTGTTTATCTTGCTGGGCTTCGTGGTTGCCCTCGCCTTCCTGATGCTGACCCACTGACCCCTGTCAGCCACCTCCCTCGAGATTTTCCGGCCTTGAGCCCCCATGAAAAAGGGGCCATAAAGGCCCCTTGTTCGTCTTGCTCGCTCTATTTTCCCAGCAGCGGCGCCAGGAAGCGCGCCGTGTGGGACTCCTTGCAGCGACTCATCTCCTCCGGCGTGCCGGTGACCAGGATGCGGCCACCGCCAGAGCCCCCTTCCGGCCCCAGATCGACGATCCAGTCTGCGGTTTTTATCACGTCCAGATTGTGCTCGATGATGACGATGGTATTGCCTCTGTCCCGCAACTGGTGCAGCACCTTGAGCAGCTGCTGGATGTCGTGGAAGTGCAGGCCCGTGGTCGGCTCATCCAGGATGTAGAGGGTCTGGCCGGTGTCCCGCTTGGAAAGCTCCCGCGCCAGCTTGACCCGCTGCGCCTCGCCGCCCGAGAGCGTGGTGGCCGACTGGCCGAGGCGGATGTAGGAGAGGCCCACATCCATCAGGGTTTGCAGCTTGCGCGCCACCGCTGGTACCGGGTCGAAGAACTCGCGCGCGTCTTCCACCGTCATCTCCAGGATCTCGTGGATGTTCTTGCCCTTGTACTTCACCTCCAGAGTCTCGCGGTTGTAGCGCTTGCCCTTGCAGACATCGCAGGGCACATACACATCCGGCAGGAAGTGCATCTCCACCTTGATGACCCCGTCCCCCTGGCAGGCCTCGCAGCGCCCTCCCTTCACGTTGAAGGAGAAACGGCCCGGCTGATAGCCGCGGGAGCGCGCCTCCTGGGTGCCGGAGAGCAGCTCGCGGATGGGGGTGAACAGGCCGGTATAGGTCGCCGGGTTGGATCTCGGAGTACGGCCGATGGGGCTCTGATCGATGTCCACCACCTTGTCCAGATGTTCCAGCCCTTCCACGCTGCGATAAGGCGCCGGGGTCGACTCGGTGGCCTTGTTCAACTCCCGATGGGCGATGCGGAACAGGGTGTCGTTGATCAGGGTCGACTTGCCGGAACCGGAAACGCCGGTGACGCAGGTCATCACCCCGATGGGCAGATCCAGGTTGACGTTGCGCAGGTTGTTGCCGCTCGCCCCCTTCAATTTCAACCACTTGCCGGTGAGCGGGGTGCGCTCGGCAGGGATGGCGATCTGCTTGCGACCGGACAGGTAGTCACCGGTCAGGGACTCGGGATTCGCAATGATCTCTGCCGGCGTCCCCTGCGCGACAATGGCGCCGCCGTGCACCCCGGCGCCGGGGCCGATGTCGAGCACGTGGTCGGCGAGGCGAATGGCGTCCTCGTCGTGCTCCACCACGATCACCGTATTGCCGAGGTCGCGCAGATGGGTCAGGGTCTTGAGCAACCGCTCGTTGTCGCGCTGGTGCAGGCCGATGGAGGGCTCATCCAGCACATACATGACCCCCACCAGACCGGCGCCGATCTGGCTCGCCAGCCGGATCCGCTGGGCCTCACCGCCGGACAGCGTTTCGGCGCTGCGGGAGAGGCTCAGATAGTTGAGGCCCACGTTAACCAGGAAGCCGAGTCGCTCGACGATCTCTTTCAAGATCTTCTCGGCGATCTGGGCGCGCTGGCCGGTGAGGTTGATACCGGCAAAGAACGCCAGGGCATCGCCGATGGATTGCTCGGCGATGGCGGGCAGGTTGCGGTTGTCCACGAACACGTGGCGCGCTTCTTCCCGCAGCCGGCTACCACCGCAGCTGGTGCAGGACTTGTTGGCAATGTACTTGGAGAGCTCTTCCCGCACCGAGTTGGACTCGGTTTCCCGGTAGCGGCGCTCCATGTTGTGCAGGATCCCCTCGAACGGGTGCTTGCGCACCACCACATCACCGCGATCGTTCATGTAGCGGAACTCGATCTCGGCCTTGCCGGAACCCCGCAGGATCACCTCCTGGGTCTTGAGGGGCAGATCCTCCCAGGGGCTTTCCAGATCGAACTTGTAGTGTTCGGCGAGGGATTTGAGCATCTGGAAGTAGTAGAAGCTGCGCTTGTCCCAGCCTCGGATGGCGCCACCAGCCAGACTCTGGCCCGGATCGCTGATCACCTTGGCGGGATCGAAATATTGCTGTACCCCGAGGCCGTCACAGGTGGGGCAGGCGCCGGCCGGGTTGTTGAAGGAGAAGATCCGCGGCTCCAGCTCCGACATGGAGTAGCCACACTCTGGGCAGGCGAAGTTGGCGGAGAAGGTCATGGGTTCCACCCCTTCTTCACCGTCCATGGGGGCCACCAGCACGATGCCGCCGGAGAGCGTCAGCGCCGTCTCGAAGGATTCGGCCAGACGCAGAGCCAGGTCGTCGCGCACCTTGAAGCGGTCCACTACCACCTCGATGGTGTGCTTCTTGTGCAGCTCCAGGGTGGGGGGATCGGAGAGATCGCACACCTCGCCGTCGATGCGGGCACGGATGTAACCCTGGGCCGCCAGGTTCTCCAGCAGCTTGGTGTGCTCCCCCTTGCGGTTACGCACCACGGGGGCCAGCAACATCAGCTTGCTGCCTTCCGGCTGGGCCAGTACCTGATCCACCATCTGACTGATGGTCTGGGCGGTGAGCGGGATGGCGTGGGTCGGACAGCGGGGTTCACCTACCCGCGCAAACAGCAGACGCAGATAGTCGTAGATCTCGGTGATGGTGCCCACGGTGGATCGCGGGTTATGGGAGGTGGATTTCTGCTCGATGGAGATGGCTGGGGAGAGCCCCTCGATATGATCCACGTCCGGCTTCTCCATCAGGGAGAGGAACTGGCGGGCATAGGCGGAGAGAGACTCCACGTAACGGCGCTGCCCCTCGGCATAGAGAGTATCGAACGCCAGCGAAGACTTGCCGGATCCGGACAGACCCGTCACCACGATCAACTTGTCGCGGGGCAGGATCAGGTTGATGTTCTTGAGATTGTGGGTGCGGGCACCCCGAATCACGATTTTTTCCATCTTCTTGCACGCTCGATACACAAACCAGAGCGAACCAGTATGGCATAGAGACTACTGGATGAATAGACAGTTAGCAGCGGAAATCATGGGGTCGACCCGCACTGGAAGGGTCGCTCTGTTTCACTCAGCAATCGCTCCTCCTGCCACAGTTGCAGCCTGAACCTGACGTGATACGGGCAGCTCAAGCCGAGGGTCAGTCGCCCCAGTCCATGGGGGCGATCCGCCGCCAGCACGAGCCGTCCTCGTTGCTGTTGATGGCTCTGTCCGGCCCCGCTCTGGCTCCAGAGATCCAGTCGATAATAGAGGGTTTGCCCCTGCTGGCTCAGTAGCATGGGTGCCAGCGAGAGGCCATGTTTGTCCTGCAAGGCATTGAGAGTGACCTCGGGGGCCGGACCTTGCAGCGCGGCCTGCGCCGGCATCAGGGCACAGAGGCAGAGCAGGGCGCCCGCCCATCCGGCATGCCACCTCCGGCGCCGACCCACCCCCAACGAGAAAGGGGCCCGCAGGCCCCCGGATGCACACAGACTCATCAATTGCCGCCCTGATAGACATAGGCCGTGTTGTTGCTGCCATACACATCGACCTGGGCCGTGTTGTAGCTGGCGGTCTGGACCACGTCGACCAGGTTGCCACCACCATTCATGCCGGCGTTGACATAGACATCGGCTACATGGTGGTTGCCGGTCTGTCTGACGGTCAGCTCATTGTCGCTACCCAGGTAGGATTCGACGGAGGCGTTGTTCAGCTCGCCAGTCTGGGTCACGGTAACGGTCGACCCGGAGTGGGACGCATCGGCATAGGCCCAGTTGTCGTTGCCGGTCTGGGTCACGATCAGCTCGTTGTCCGAGCCCCAGGTCCAGGCGCCCTTGCCTTCCCCGTCACGGGCGGCCGCCACCTGGTTGCGATCCCCGGTCTGAACGATGGCGATCTGGTTGTTGCTGCCCGCTTCCTGCACCGCATTGGCGTAGTTGTCGTTACCCTGCTGATCGATGGCCACAACCCCATCCGTACTGCTCGCCAGCTGTTTGACCACAGCCTCGTTGCCCTCGCCCAGCTGATCCACCCGCGCCTGGTTGCCCGCGCCGCGCTGCTCGGTATTGGCCTCGTTGCCGTCCCCAACCTGAATGATGCTGGCCTGCTCGCCCAGACCGTTCTGATAGGTAATCGCCCGGTTGTCATCGCCCGACTGCAGGACGGTCAGCACGTCATCCTGTCCCGCCTGGTTGCTCTGGATGTCGTTGCGGTTGCCGGTCTGGGTCAGGGTTGCACTCTCGCCAATCCCGCCCTGAATGGCCGTCAGGGTATTGCCTTCACCGGCCGCCGAGCCGGATTGCGCCGTCTTCACATAGCCGTCGACGCCGCTCTGGGTGACATAGGCCTTGTTGTCGAGGTCACGCTGATCGACCACGGCCTCGTTGCCGCTGCCAGACTGGGTCACCTTGGCCAGGGTGCCTTCCGGGTAGGTGTAGCCATAGCTGCCAGTGGCCTGGGTGACGGTCGCCTTGTTCAGGTTGCCGCTCTGACTCACCTGGGCTTCCGCCCCGTCGGCGATCTGCTGGGAGACCCGGGCCTCATGGTCATTGCCGGTCTGGCTGATATTGGCAATGGCTTTATCGGACCAGTAGTTGTCGATATTGGCATCGTTGTTGTTGCCCACCTGGCTCACGATGGAGCTGGCACCATCACCGTTGTCCTGCTTCACATCGGCGACGTTGTGATTGCCGACCTGATTCACCGAGGCATGGGAGCCTTCGTTGAACACCTGCTGGGTCACGGTGGCGACGTTGAAGTTGCCCGTGCTCGCCACCTCGGCGAGGGATCCGGCGGTGCTGGACTCCTGCGTCACCAGGGCATCGTTGCCCGCGCCGGTCTGGGCCACCTTGGCGTCAGACTGGCTGGTGTTCTTCTGGACGGTTTTCGCCTGGTTGTCAGCCCCGATCTGGCTGATGCTGGCCTCGTTGTGGTTGCTGTTGTCGATCTGCTCGACCGTGGCCAGGTTGTTGCTGCCGGACTGGGCAACCGTAGCCTGGTTGTTGGCGGAAGCGGCCCAGACACTGGAAGTCGCCAGTAATACGGCAGAGGCGATAATGGTACGTTTGAACATGATTTCCCTCTCGTGCTTTGCGGTGAGCCGAAGCTCAGTTGGTTTGAACGATTTTCACTTGCTGGTTGGCGCCCGCCTGAATGACGGTGGCCGACAGACTGGTGCCGTTCTGCTCTATGCTGGCCAGGTTGCCATCACCGAGCTGCACGGCCCGCGCCCGATTGTCATATCCGCTCTGGCTGATCCAGGCCTGGTTATCCACTCCTTGCTGCCATAGCCAGATCTGGTTGCCGATGCCCGCCTGATACAGCTCGGCGCTGTTGCCCACGCCAAGCTGCACGGCCTCGACCCAGTGCTGATCGCCGACCTGATCCAGACTCAGGGACTGCTGTGAGCCCCGTTGCACCAGACGCAGCCGGTTGTCATTGCCCTGCTGGCCGAGTTGCAGCTCGTTGTCCGATCCGAGTTGCCAAAGCTGTGCCTGATTGGCGTCCCCACGCTGAACCAGCTCGAGCTCATTGCCCGTGTCGAGTTCATTCAGCGACGCCAGATCCTGCGCCAGCACGGGCAGGCCGAGCAGACTCAGGGTCAACAGGAAGCGTTGCAGGTATTTCATCATTGATTACCTTTTTGGAGTGCCGAACCAGTATCACCAGCCCCCTGAAAGGCGGCTATCAGGCACAAAGCTGATTCGAGAATGATTCTCAAGCGTTCACTTTCTGAGCAGAAAGTGTGAGCTCATGCTGAGTCCGTTGATGGGGCGGGTAGGGTTGCGGCCAAGAGGTATCGGGCATAAAAAAACAGACCCCTGAAGGTCTGTCATTCTCACGTCGACTTGCGCAGCGCACGCCGCGCATCCGGATCACAGGATGGGGGCGCTGTCTTGCAGATAGCCCTGCAGGATGGGGTTTTCCAGATCGCGATTGTCGGCAAGCTGCCAGAGGTTGTCTCGCACCCCGTTGGCGATGAGCCGGATCACCGCCGATTCGATGGCGGACATGACGCACATCTGTACCGGTTCATTGGTACTGAAGCCCGCCTCCGCCTCCAGCAGCCGCTTGTACTCGACGAAGCGGAACACCCCGGCCTGCACCTGCTGGGAGAGGATGGTCTTGGAGGTGGTCACGCTGTTGAGGATGCGGCCGGAGCGGATATCCACCGCCCTCAGGTTGACCGTGACCTGATCGACCCTGTACTCCCCGCTGGCACCGATGCCAAAGTACTTGGCCCCCGCCCCGCCGGTCCGCACATTGCTGTCATAGGCCACGATGCCCCCTTCGATCAGGATATTGGCCGCCACCAGCGAGGGAAGCTGCTGCTGGTTGTTGCCGGGCACGTTGGGCTTGTTCTGGGTAGCGCGCACTATCTTGCGCTCGGTCAGCAGGTTCTGCAGCCCTTCCCGCTCCAGCGGCACGAACCACTGGGAATCCCACAACGCCGTGCTCAGCATGGCGACACCGCCCTGGGTCACGGCCGTGGAGAAGTTGGAGGCGGGCGCCGGCAGGTATTGGCCGGTCTGGTCGCGAAAATCGTAGACCGCCGCCACTATCTTGCCCTTGGGCTTGGGCAGGCTGATGAGCTCCTTGTAGGAGATGGATCTTGGCATCAGGGTCGCCTTCTCCTCCGGCTCCGGGGAGCCGATATGGGTGGCACACCCCCCGAGGAGCAAGCTGGCGAGCACGGGCAAGGCCGCGCATAACTGTATCCTTGTCATGGCATCCTCAGTCGGCTATCAGGCCGTTGACTTCGATCAGGGTGGTTTCGTTCGTTGCCCTGTCCGTGATGGAGATGGCCAGGGTGCCATCCTGATCCAGCACATTGATCGCGAACTCGTCGGTGACCAGGCTGCCGCTTTGACTGCCATCCCTGCCGATATCGGCAAGCAGCTGACTCACCAGCCGCGACTGCAGGTTGGAGGTGAGCCTGTCCAGAGCCGAGGTTCCCCCCGAGCTGCTGCCGGCAGACGGGTCCTTGTAGTCGTTCTGGGCATTCGCCGTGCCCAGCAGATGGGCACTGTTGAGGGGGTTGCCACCAAAACTGGGGTTGATGGGCTTATACACAAGCTCCGAGGCAGAGGCCGTCATGCCGACCGTCAACGCCAGGAGCAGCAGGCGTGAGCACATATGTCATGTCCTTATAGTTCATCGTGTTCCAGATCGAAGGTATCCATGAACAGCATGGCCACCTTCTGCTGCTGTAAAACCGTCTTTACCTGCCCCCAGGCCTGCTGTGCGCTCTCTTCTCCCTGGCTACGCACCGGTGAGAGGCTAGTGCGAAACAGCACCTTGCGATTGGCGGTGATCCAGATAAGGCTGCCCCAGCGTGCCGTCGGCCGCTCGTGTATGGTGAGGTTATCCCGTCCGGCAGGATCTTCATCCTCTCGAAGCCGGCTGAAGTGGCGATAAAAACTCTGGCCAAAGCGTGTGAAAGTGCGATCTATCACCAACCCCCCGATCTCGATGCGATCGTTCTCCTGCTCGGGTTGCAGGGATTCCAGCGGGGCGTTGGCATCCTTGATCCCCCCTTCGCTGGCCAGCGCGGCACCGGACAGCAGCCAGAGGCACAGCCCCCAGGCCCGCATCAGTGGGAGCTCGTCATGTCGAGGTACTCTTTGGCCCAGCTCACCGCCTGCAGCCGGTTCTTGACGTTCAACTTCTTGAAGACGTTATAAAGGTGGGACTTGATGGTGTGCTCACTGACAAACAGGCTGTCGGCGATCTCGGTGTTGGAGGCTCCCGTCATCAGATAGCGGATGATCTCGCGCTCGCGCACCGTCAACAGGCTCTGGCTGCGCTGGGTCGGCTCGATCCCTTGACGGTAATAGCTGACCAGCTCGCACATCAGATGACGGGGGATCCAGAACTCCCCCTGCATCACCTTCTTGATGCCGGCGACCAGCCGATCCAGAGGATCCTGACGAAAGAAGAGACCGCTGGTGTTGGGCCACATCAGCAGCAGATCCCGGTCCGTGTTGGTCGGCGCATTGAGCAACACGGTATGGGCCGAATCGAAGGCGGCGATGTCCCGATGCCAGCCAAACTGCTGGCTTGACTTGAGGTAGTCCAGATCGACCAGAAACAGGCTGCAGTTCGTGATGGTCAGCAGTTGATCCGGATGGCTGATGAGGCATATGGGCTGACCCAGTTGAGCCATCAGATAGCTCGTAAAGGTACTTGCCTGAACGTTGCCTTCGGTCACGAGTACCAGCGGAGTCTCGGTCTTCATGGGGCTCTTCCTTGAACTGTGTGCCTGTCGGCTTGAATCGTCGTTTCATACGCCAGCTATGGTCGCAAGAGAGTAACAAGTCGAAGTTTTTACACAGCATTAAAAAAGCATTAGGCCTCGTTCGAACCGCAATAAAATCGTTTTTTTATCAGGCAATACAGTGAACTAGGAGATCCCCCCTATTTGGGGGGGCAAATGAGACATGATTGCACGAACTGTGATCACTCTCCTGATCCCCATAAAAATACCAGGACGTGAGCCAGCCCCCATGACCGCACTTGCCGGGATCGCGGCAACTGCGATAGCGTATTCCCATCCGCCAGGGCCCTGATTCAAACCGCTCCTGCGGCGCTAAAGATGTGCGAACCCGCACATCAACTGTTACTATGGCGAGCTAATCCGTAGGTCGATGACAGGGCCAGGCCCCATCAGCGACCCGCTGGCAATCCCGCGTCAGACAAGACGATGATGGACTTGTACGGCAGCAATATTGTGAGTGAACCCAGACCAGTCAGCTGGTCGGCATATAAAGGTGGAAGAGAGATTATGGCCAGTCGAGGCATCAACAAAGTCATTCTGATCGGTAACCTGGGGCAGGATCCTGAAGTGCGCTACATGCCGAGTGGCGGTGCCGTGACCAACATCACCATAGCCACCTCCGAGACCTGGCGTGACAAGCAGACCGGTGAGCAGAAAGAACGCACCGAGTGGCACCGCGTCGTGTTCATGGGTAAACTGGCCGAGGTCGCGGGTGAATACCTGAAGAAGGGTTCCCAGGTTTATGTCGAAGGCAAGCTGCAGACTCGCAAGTGGCAGGATCAGAGCGGCCAGGAGCGCTACACCACCGAAGTGCTGGTCGACAGCTTCACCGGCGTGATGCAGATGCTGGGTGGTCGCCCGCAAGGCGGTCAGGGCATGGGTGGTCAGCAATCCCAGGGCAACTGGGGCCAGCCACAGCAGACTCCCCAGCAGAACATGCAGCGCCCTGCCGCCGCACCGCAGCAGAACATGCAACAGCAACAGGGTGGCTATGGCCGTCCGCAGCAACAGCCGCAGTCCGCGCCGCCGGTCTACAACGAGCCGCCGATGGACTTCGACGACGACATTCCGTTCTAGGACACACAGGCCCTGACAATTCAGGGCCTTTTTTTGTCCGCTTCTGACGCAGCCAGCGTCCTGTTCTGCACGTTGGAGGGCTGCGCCTCTCCGTCTGGGCGTCATTGCCGTCTCTTGTGGCTACCATGAGGAAAAATCCCATCCGAGATCCCCGATGACCCGGTTCAACCATCTGCTGTACGGCATCCTGCTGCTTTATATGAGCCCGCTGCTGGCCGAACCATTGCGCGTTGGGGTCAGCTTTGCCATTCCCCCTTATGTGATACAGGAACAAGGCCGGGGCATAGAGCTGGATCTGCTGACGACCGCCTTCGCCGGCAGCGGCTATGAACCCAGGTTCATCTATTTACCGCTGGAGCGTACCTTTCGCATGCTGGCAGAAGGCAAGCTGGATGCCGTCATCAATGTCAGACCCGGCATGCTGACGCGAGTGCATCTCTCCCAACCGGTGATCACCTTTTACAACCGGGTGTTTACGCTGGACGAGGTCTCTGTGCGAACCCTGTCAGACCTGACCACCCTGAGGGTCAGCGCCTTTCAGCGAGCGCAGCAGATCCTGGGGGAGGAGTTTGCCCGCATCAGCACACTGAATGCGCGGTATGAAGAAGTGGCACGGCAAGAGAGTCAGGTGCAGAAGCTGCTGCTGGGGCGCACGGATGCGGTGATCCTGGAGCAGCGGGTGTTCTACTACTATCTGGCCCAACTCAATCGGGACAGGCGCAACCAGGGACTCTATCACCCCGGACGGGTACGCCAGCACGATCTGTTTCCTCCCACCCACTACCACTTCGCCTTTCGCGAGGCGGCGCAGCAACAGTGGTTCGATCGCCAGCTGGCCAGGATGAGGGAGGATGGTCGTTATGCCCGGATCTTCGCCACCTATGGCGCATCACCGAACGCTGAAAACATAAAAGCCAGCCCATGACAGGCTGGCTTGATACTGGCTCCAAAGGAACAACAGTGTAGGAGCGTTACTTCATCGCACCGCCATTTTTCAGATCGGCTTTCTG
Organism: Aeromonas veronii; assembly: GCF_040215105.1. Classification (NCBI taxonomy): domain Bacteria; kingdom Pseudomonadati; phylum Pseudomonadota; class Gammaproteobacteria; order Aeromonadales; family Aeromonadaceae; genus Aeromonas; species Aeromonas veronii. The sequence continues at coordinate 387,105 of NZ_CP157875.1, read as the reverse complement.
CCGCTTGGCTTCGCGTTTCTCTTTCAGTGACATCTGCGGTTTTTTCTTGGCATCTTTGCCGTGATGCTGTTCTTTGTTACTCATCATCAGACTCCAAAAATGTTACCCAGACAGTTGGAACCAGGGTTCCAGCATGCCATCCGAATCATAGACTTCAGTACGCTTGCAGTGACGATCCTGGATCGCACTCACCTCAGCATACCCCCAACCTCCCGACCGGATCCAGCCTCACGGCATGAGCTCGCAGGGCAGCCACCCAGCTGGTCATCTGCAACCCGTCAGACGCTGTCGGCATATTCATTTTTATGATGGAAATGGCGATTCCAGAAGAGATGCTTCACCCGACTGTGCTAGGGTGAACCATCCCTGCCAGAGGAGTGCCCCATGAAGAAACTCGAGATGAAGGATCTCACCGAGGCCGAAAAGGCCGAGATCACCTTGTTGCTGCAAAAAGCCCAGGCTAACGCGGATCACACCCTGAGCAACGGGGAGCGCAACAAGATCCGCGAAGAGGGGCGCCAGAAAATCGAGGCCGATCGCAACAAGGCCGCCAAGGCAGCCTCGGCCCAGGCAAGAGAGAAGGCCAAGGCACGGGCCAAGGAGCAATCGACGTCTGAAACTTTCAGTTGGTCAGACTCCGTCAGCAACAAATATCGAAGCAAACGCTAACCCCGCATGGCCTGTCCAGATAGGAATATGGCAATCTGGATATCAACTATCCTGCCACCGGAATGGCGGCCAGAAGCCGCCCCGATTCATGCGGTTGAACCCGGTTTTCGCCACATAAACCACTCCAAAGCGGACGAAGGCAGGCAGTTAACGCCGAGATAAAGATTGCCATGACGAGGTGTGCGTGTTCTAATCGATTCGATGGTTCGGTAGTTCAGACCTGATTATGTTAGGCAGTCATTTTAAAGCAGTGATTGGTGCATGAGCTCTTCATAGAAGATTCACGCCAAATAATTATCCTTCTTTAGTGCTCCCCATACGTATTGCTGACGAAAAATCATGGATTGCCACACCAGGTGGCGTTTCAATATCACTATTCAAGGAAATTATCATGTCCAACAAAATGACTGGTACCGTTAAGTTCTTCAACGCTGAGAAAGGTTTTGGCTTCATCTCCCCGGCTGACGGCAGCAAAGACGTGTTCGTACACTTCTCCGCCATCCAGTCCAACGGTTTCAAAACCCTGGAAGAAGGTCAGCGCGTTGAGTTCACCATCGAGCAAGGCCAGAAAGGCCCGGCTGCTGCCAACGTAGTTGGTCTGTAATTCAAGCCAGGAAGCCTTGCCGTTCATCGACAAGACCTTCTGCAAGAATTGAAAAAACCCGCTTCGGCGGGTTTTTTGTTGCCCGTTTCCTTACGCTTTTTCTCCCCGTCACCGCAACCAGAGCCCGCCCGGCTCAGCCCCTCTCCCCTATTTTCATCTGTCCCTTCCCTGAATTCCCACAACAATTAAATGATATTGATTATCATTTACATGCATTGAATGGATCTCTACAATGCCGCCGACGGATTAATTAGTTATCCGTTTGACGCTTATTTTTTGCGGCACACCGACCGCGGCGTCACCCTGCGGCACCGCCAAGAGCGCCGTTGTCTCTCACTCAAGAGTTCAGGCCAAGATGATAAAGATCCCCCCTCACAAGCTGACGCCTCTCCTGCTCGTCTCACTCGCCCCCCCTGCCTATGCGGACGAGCCGGAGGTCATGGTCGTGACCGCTTCCGGCTTCCAGCAGAAGATCGAGGACACGGCGGCGTCCATCTCCGTGGTGACCCGCGAGCAACTGGAGAAACGCGCTTATCGCGATGTCACCGATGCCTTGAAAGACGTGCCCGGTGTGGTGATCACCGGCGGTGGCAGCAGCAGCGACATCAGCATTCGCGGTATGGGGTCGAAATACACCCTGATGCTGGTCGACGGCAAACGGGTCGACAGCCGGGGCACCCGTCCCAACAGCGACGGCCCCGGCATCGAACAGGGCTGGCTGCCCCCGCTGCAGGCCATCGACCGCATCGAAGTGGTGCGCGGCCCCATGTCGTCCCGTTATGGCTCGGATGCCATGGGCGGGGTCATCAACGTCATCACCCGCAAGACCAGCGACATGAGCGCCTGGCAAGGCTCCCTGCATGCCGACTCCACCTTCCAGGAAAACAAGGCGTCAGGCGATATCTTCCAGACCGATGGCTACACCGCGGGCAACCTGGTGGACGGCTTGCTGGGGATGCGCCTGAACGGTCAACTCTCCCATCGGGGCGAGGATCAGTTCCAGAACGGTTTCGCCGAGCAGGAGACGAAGAGCGGCACCGCCGTGTTCAGCCTCACGCCGGATGAACACAACGGCTTCGACGTCGAACTCAGCCGCACCCTGCAGGACAGGGACAGAACCCCGGGCAACTCCCTGTCGGCCACGTCCAAGCCAAGCCTCAATACCTACGAGCGCACCAACTACGCCATCACCCACAACGGTCAATACGAATTTGGCGCCTCCAGCAGCTACCTGCAGCGGGAGGAGAACACCAATCCCGGCCGCCAGATGAAGATGATCAACAGCATTGCCGATACCCACACCCAGTTCATCCTGGGGGATCACTATCTGAGCGTGGGGGGCCAGTATCGCTATGAGGATCTGCAGGATCAGGGCAATCAGCTCAAGGCAGGCAATCGTGCTGATCAGCTGACACGCTGGAGCTGGGCCCTCTTCGTGGAGGATGAATGGTCTCTGACGGAATCCTTCGCCCTGACCGGCGGCGTTCGCATGGACAGGGACGAGAACTACGGCAGCCACTGGAGCCCGCGCCTGTACGGGGTCTGGCATCCCGCCGAGTTCTGGACCCTCAAGGGGGGCGTCTCCACCGGCTACCGCTCGCCGGATCTGCGCATGTCCGCCGCCAACTGGGGTCAGGCCAGCGGCGGTGGCACCCAGGATGGGATCATCATCGGCAACCCGGAGCTCAAGCCTGAAACCAGCGTCAGCGAAGAGATAGCCCTGCTATGGGATGGGCGTGAAGGGCTCAGCGCCAGCCTGACCCTGTTCAACACCGACTTTGAAGACATGCTCACCGAGATCCGCCGCTGTTCCAGCAAGAGCGACCCGGTCTGTACCTTCAACGGCCATACCTACGACTTCATCAGCGATCGCATCAACGTCGACAAAGCCAATATGCGCGGGGTGGAGAGCACGGCCAACTGGGCCATCAACCAGGACTGGTCCCTGGCCACCAGCTACACCTACACCCAGTCCGAGCAGAAGAGCGGCCCCATGGAAGGCCAGCCGCTGAACCAGATGCCACGCCACATGTTCAACGGCTCGGTCGACTGGCAGACCACCGACGAGGTCAGCCTCTGGTCCAGAGTCAACTTCCGCAGCAAGACCTCTGATTACCTGAGTCGCACCCGGATGGCCGAAGGCACCCCCTCCTACACCTTCTTCGACACCGGCCTGGTCTACAAGGCCAATGCGCAGCTCAATGTCACCGCCGGTGTCTACAACCTGTTCGACAAGACGGTAGACTATGGCAGCTACGGCACCGTGCTGGACGGGCGCCGCTACAACCTGGGCATGACCTTCCTGTTCTGACCAAGGGCTCACGATGCCATCGACAAGAAGGGCGCCATCGGCGCCCTTCTTCATTCACTCTTTTTCACAGTGGCAGGCTGATCCTCGCCTCCAGCCCCCCGCAGTCCCGGTTGTGCAGGGTCAGCTCCCCGCCGTGCTGATGCACCAGGGTGCGGGCGATGGCAAGCCCCAGCCCCACGCTGCCGGACTCCGTATTGCGGGCCCCGTCGAGGCGCACGAAGGGCTTGAACACCTCCTCCAGCTGACCCGGCTCTATGCCGGGCCCCCGATCGCAGACCCGGATCAGCAGTTCGCCATCGGTGCGCTCCAGGGAAACTTCGGCGCTGCCCGCATACTTGATGGCATTGCCGATGAGGTTTTGCAGCACCCGGCGCAGGGTGTTCGCACGGCAGGCATAGACCTCCTTGCCCTGTGCCAGGCAGGTGACCGGCTGGCCGGTATCCGCATAGTCGTCGCACAGGCTCTCCAGCAGGCTGACCAGATCCAGCTCCCGGGTCGCCTCCTGCAAGCCCTCCTCACGGGCGAAGCTGAGGGTGGCCGCCAGCATCTGCTCCATCTGTTGCAGGGTCTGCTGGAAGCGATCCTTGTCTTCCCCATCCGCCAGAAACTCGCTGCGCAGGCGCAGGCTGGTGATGGGGGTGCGCAGGTCGTGGGAGATGGCCGCCAGCATGCGGGTCCTGTCCTGCACGAAGCGATCGAGCCGGGTATGCATGCGGTTGAACGCCTGGATGGATTCACGGATCTCCGTCGGCCCGGCCTCCCGCAGGGGCTCTATGTCCTCCCCGCGTCCCAGCCGATCCGCGTTGGCCGCCAACTGCTTGAGCGGCTGGGTGGCACGGCGGAACAGCCAGATCATCAGGCCGATCACCAGGCTCGCCACCAGCAGCAGGTTGAGGGTGGTCTGCCAGGACCAGCTGGCCGACTCCTTGTCCACCAGGGAGCTGAACTGCAGCCAGCCCCCGTTTGGCAACTGGATGGAGCCATAGAGCCGCATGTCCTGGGGCGGCGGCATGCCGGCGCGATCCTTCATCATGCGGTTGTGGTGGCGCCAGGCCTGGCTGCGCTGGAACTCCTGCTTGAGCTCGGCACTGATCTCCACCGCCAGGTGGGGCGGGTAATCCAGCTTGGAGCGCACCAGCCGCTCGAAGCGGGGGCTGCGGTTGTCCGGCTGCAGCGGTTCATCGGAGAGGCGCAGCAACAGGGTCTCGCTGCGGCTCGCCTTGAGGATCTCGTGATAGAGAGAGGGAGGGGAGAGCGTCAGCAGGCGCACCACGGAGACGATGCGCTGCATGGCGTTGCGGCTGTTGACGTAGCCGAGCGCCTCCTCCCGATCCGTGCGGTAGATCTGGATGCTGAGCAGCTGGATCAACACCAGCCCGGCCAGGGCCACCAGCACTATCTGGCCGGTCAGCCCCTTGGGCCACAGCTTGGCAAAGAGTCGCTTGAAGGCAGTCACCGGCTCACTCCTGGGTCACGTCGGCGGCGAACAGGTAGCCACCACCCCAGATGGTCTTGATGAGTTCCGGGTTCTTGGGATCCCGCTCCAGCTTGCGCCGCAGCCGGCTCACCAGGGTATCGATGGCGCGATCGAAGGCCACCGCCTCCCGGCCACGGGCCAGATCCAGCAGTTGATCCCGGCTCAGCACCCGCTGGGGGCGCTCGAGGAAGACCTTCAGCAGATCGAATTCGGCGGTGGAGAGGCTCATCCCCACCCCTTCCTCATCCACCAGCTCCCGGCGATGGATGTCCAGCAGCCAGCGATCGAAGCGCAGATCCCGGGTCAGGGTCTCGGGCAGGGATTGGGGCTCGGCCTGGGTACGGCGCATCACCGCCTTGATCCGGGCCAGCAGCTCGCGGGGATTGAAGGGCTTGGCGAGGTAGTCGTCGGCCCCCATCTCCAGCCCGATGATGCGGTCGGTCTCCTCCCCCATGGCGGTGAGCATGATGATGGGCAGGCTGGATTTGACGCGCAGCTCGCGGCACAGGGTCAGGCCATCCTCCCCCGGCATCATCAGATCCAGCACCAGCAGGTCGAATTCCCGTTCCTCCAGCAGGCGTTTCATCTCCTTGCCATCGCGGGCACAGCTGACCCGCATCCCGTGCTGTTCCAGAAAGCGCTTGAGCAGATCGCGGATCTCGCTGTGGTCGTCCACCACCAGAATATGAGGGCTGCCTTGGTTCATCACTGTCTCTCCCGTTATCGAGCTGGGACGATTATACGAAAATCGGTCTTGGGGGTTATGTCAAAGTGTGCCAACGTGCCTGGATGCCACACTCTGCTACAAAATAGGCTTCAACTGGCAAATTTCAGACACTTCCTCGGTGTTTACTGAGTACCAAGGCGAACGAGCCGAATCCCGCATTCATCCGAAAGGAGTTACCTATGAAAAAGCTGACCAAGACCCTGTTGACCGCCACCCTGATCCTCGGCCTGCCGCTCGGCGCCTATGCCGCCAGTGAAGCCGTGAGCACGGCGCAGCCCGGTGCCCCCATGGCCGATTGTGCCATGAAGGATGGCAAGCATCATGGCGGTCGCCACGACAAGATGGCCCGCATGAAGAACATGACCCCGGAGCAGATCCAGGCCCACCTGCAGCAGCGCTACGACAAGATTGAAGATCCGGCCAAGAAGGCCGAGTTCGTCAAGAATCTGGAGCTGCGCGCCGACGGCATGACCAAGCATGCCGAAGTGATGAAGCAGTTTGCCGAAGCGAACAAGTAAGCGCTCCGACAACCCAAAGAGGGTGGCCATGGCCACCCTCTTTGTCATGGTGCCAAGGCAGAGCCCTGGCCATCGATAACAACAAGGGGCCCATGGTCCCTTGTTGTCTGGCTTATGCCTTGGCCTTGTCCGCCAGGCTCACCGTCTTGGCGGTCTCGCCGTCGAACTGGATGAGCACGTGCTTGTTCTCTATCTCGGTATCCTTGAACAGCACCTTGCTGGTCTCGGCCAGGGTGGGAGAGATCTTGTTCAGGGCAGTCAGGTCATAACGCCACACTTCCCGCCCCTCGACGGTCTCGGTGCTGGCCGGCGCCCCCAGCTTTGCCTTGATGGCATCCTTGCTGGAGCCCCCTTCCTTGATCTCCAGCGCCCGTTTGACCGCGGCATTGGCGGCGTCATCCATGGCCGTACCGGCCATCTCTTTGGCACTGTTGGTGAGGCTGCTGGTCATGGTATCGGTCAGGGAGTCCATCAGGCCGGCGTGGGCCATCAACGGCAGGGCGGTCAGGGCAATCAGGAGGCACTTCTTCATCAAGATATATCTCACAGGTATGAAAAGAGCGCGCATCAGACCAGTGAGCCGGGTTGGCGTCAAGCAGAGAGCGAGATCAAGCCGCATTCGGGGGAAGAGAGGCCCATGGCAGCCCCTCGGCCCGGCCCATGTCTAGCCACAGAGCTGGTCCTTGCCCGCCAGCTTGGCCCGGTAGAGCGCCCTGTCCACCCTCGCCATCAGCTGGGCCACCGCCTCCTCGGGCTGAGACTCCACCAGCCCGAAGCTCAGGGTGATGGGGTCCCGCTCCATCACCCGCAGATGCCCGAGTCGCAGGCGCAGCTTCTCGGCCACCAGCAGGGCATCCGCCAGCCGGGTGTTGGGCAGGATCAGCATGAACTCATCGCCTCCCCAGCGGGCGAGCAGATCGATCTCGCGGATCCCGCCCCGGGTCGCCTTGACGATGTCGATGAGGGTCTTGTCGCCCACCCCGTGACCATGGCTGTCATTGATCTGCTTGAAGTCATCCACATCCATGGCGATCACGGAAAAGGGCTCCTGGAAGCGCCGCGCCCGCTCGTGTTCCAGCCGGATCGCCTGTTCCAGCCGATACCGGCTGGCGGCACCGGTCAGCACATCCGTCTCCGCCAGGCGGCGGTTCTCCTCCACCTGATGCTGCAGCGCCCGGTTGAGGCACTCCAGCTCGGCCGTGCGCTCGGCGACCTGTTGCTCCAGGCTGCGGTTGTGCAGCTCCAGCCGCACATAGAGCTCGCGCTGGGCGTGAATATCGCGATGGGCCCCGATCATCCGGGCCACGGAACCATCGGGGTTGCGCGCTATGATGCGGCCGCTGTCCTCTATCCAGCGGTACTCCCCATTGCGGCAGCGACAACGGTACTCGGCCCTGTAGTCGGAGGCCTTGCCGTTCAGGCAGTCATCGAAACAGGCCATGACGTGGGCCAGATCGTCGGGGTGGATCACGCTCTCCCAGGTGAATACCGTGTTCTCCAGGGAGTGGGGATCGTAACCCAGCATCAGATACCAGCCGGCATTGCGGTAAACGAACCCCGTGTTGGCATTCCAGTCCCAGATCCCTTCGCTGATCACCTCGAGGATGCCGTGCACCACTGCCTCATTGAGATCGGAGATCCTGATCCCGTCCGTCTCTTGTTCCATCGCAGCTCATCCTTGTCCTCTCGCGGCCCGCATCCTCTTGCGGGCCTGGCATTGAGTGTAGAAGCCACTTCTGCGGCAATCCCTATTGACCTTCTTTTGATAGGGGAATGGCTCATCAATAGCCCCATTTGAGCTGAATTTATATCGTTCAGGTCGCCCGCCAGCAAGGGAAGTCGGCGGGATGCGCCCTGCTTGCACTCGGAAACACGTATAAGCGGCAAACGGGCGACGTGATCAGGGCAGTGGAAAGCACTGTTTATCTTATTTTTCACAAATAAAAACCGGGCAAAAACCCGGTTTAACATACTTATTTCACTGCCACGAATTCACTGGTTGGTCGCGGGTTCCAGCTTGATCTGGACGTTGTCAAAGCCCAGCGCGGAGAGCTCGCCGGCATCCAGGGGGATCTCCAGGCGCAGCCCGCCAGCCTGGCTGTCGACACTGCGGGCACGGCGCACCTTGCTGTCACCCCCGATGGGAACGGGCGCACCGATCTCGATATTGCCGGCAAACTGGCTCTCGGCGTGGAAGTCACCCGTGATGCTGGCGCGCACCGGACGCAGCACCCTGGCCAGGGCATGCTTCATGGTATCGGCACCGTTCTGCTGTATGGTCCAGTTCCAGTCCCACCACTTCACCTCACCCGGGATGTAACGCTTGTCCCACTGGTAGCGGATGCTGCTCGCCTTGTCCTTGAACGGGCCCATGACGAAGCTGTGGTTCCAGGTCGGGCGGTTGTCCGGATGGGTGTGCCAGGCGTTGCCGCCCCAGCGCAGGAAGCCGTTCAGGGCGAGATCGTAGCTGACGTCCGCCTTGAACTCGTAGGGGTAGGAGATGTTCGCCTTGTAGAGCTCGATCTTCACCGGGATCCTGGAGTGGGCGGGCACGGTCGGGCGCGCCGACTGGGACAGAGAGGTGGTGGTCGCGCCCCCGTTCTGGGAGGCCCAGGACTGGCTCGCGGCGATCTCGATGGAGAGCTCAGTCTCCCCCACCAGGGGCCACTTGAACTTGTTCTTGGTGGAGACCTTCTCGCTCAGACCGTAGGTGTTGGTCTTGGACCAGTTGGTGGCCGTGTCGTAGCGCAGGGTCACGTCATAGCCGGACTGGGGGGTGTCGCTGTCGTTGACGGCCCACCCTACGACCGTCTTGATCAGGGTGCGATCGGACTGGGTCACCTCGCCGTGACTGAAGCTCTCGGGATCCAGGGTGTAGGCGAAGTTGCTGACCCGGATGCTGGTTTTCTCGCCGCAGCGATAGCCGTCGCAACCGCCGCTGTTGTTGCCGCGGATGAGCCAGCTGTCGCCATCCTGGCTCACGTCCATGTCCTCACCCACATAGGGGCTGTGGTCACCCCCCACCCAGGCATAGCCGAGATAATGGGCGAGGTAGCTGGCGGGTTTGATGAAATTGGCACTGTCATGCACCAGCCGCCATTGTACGTCCACCTCATCACCGTCTGGAATATTCAGCGCGGGCAATACGGGTATTTCACTGGTGACCGGATTGGTTGGATAACACCAGGTATCAGATGCGCTCCCGGGTTTTATTTCACCATTGTAGCCTGACCCCATAATAACCCAATTATTGGCCAGCCCGCTGATCTGCCATTGCCCCATCATGGCCACAATATTATTGCGGACACTCTGTGCTTCTTCCCGATTTACCGGGCGGTAATTATCCCCGCATACCCCGGCTCCGAGTGAAAAGAGGCGCAACTGATCAGGGTAGATGGGCTCAGCCCCATAGGCCTGGCTCATCAGCAGCGTCGAGATGGTCAACGCCAAACCGCTTGTTTTTAATTTATCCATAGCTCCCCCAATATTTAATGTTTGGCATGCAAATTACTTTTCTTGCTGCATGCAAGAGGGAAAATATCAGCGAAGAACAAAGCCAATTGCGATCGAGTCCACAGTTTGATTTATATAAATCGTGAATCCGGCAATTAACATTGCGCTTATTTAATAATGACAAGCTTGATATCAGAGCTATTACTTTATTATTTATTTTATGAATTTCGTGGTGTTTAAGTTTTTAATTACCGACGAGCCATGTGTGCTAGTTAATACGATTAAATAATACCCATCATATCTGAATATTATTTAGCCCTATTCAGGATCTTCTTCCGGGTTGGGGATCAATATGTCCGTCAGGTGCCCCTCTTCGTCACGGGTCAGCACCAGTTTGCGTCCCGATTGCAGATCCGCCGGGCTGCCATTCTGCCAGCGCGTGTTCCCATCGAACACCAGCACTCCCAGCTCCTGCAGCAACAGGGTCTGCCCCGCGGCGGCCAGCAGCCTGTCCTCTGCCCGTGACCACTGACTGCTCTGGGCCAGGGTCGGCGCCGAGGTGAGCAAGCGGATCTGCTCGGCGACGCCGTGGCGACTCTCGATGGCGAGACGCATGCCCGGCTGGAGGTCATCCGGCCCGTCGATCCCCACCAAATCGGCGCTGCCGAGTTCCAGCTCGGCCCCCTGAAACTGCAGGCGAATGCCATCGTTATGTTCCAGTTCCACCAGCCAGAGCTCGGGCTCCATGGCCAGGGCGCCGAAGGGCAGCAGACAGAGGATCAGTGGAGCGTTTGTCATGGGGACCTCGGGGTCGTGGCGACGCGAGGTTTAACTATGGGCCGGATCCGCTCTTTTTTCCGGCCCGCGGCCAAGGTGGCTCAATCTTCTTCCTGGCAACGACTCAGTCGCATGCCGTCAAACTTGCACTCCAGCTCCAGCCAGCGTCCTTCAAAAGGGGCCAGGCTGCCGTCCGAGGCGGCATAGCCCCAGACCCGCCCCTGCGCCACCGGCCCCTCCAGATCCATCTCGTCATCCTCTTCCAGCTCCTCCACTTTGTGGATCAGGCGGCGATCCCCTCGCATCTCCCCTTCCAGCTCGACCCAGGTTCCGCCGAGATCGTCCTCGTCCAGACCGTCCTTGAAGCGGGTATCTTCATCGATGACAAAGGGGATGCCGTTGACCATCAGCTGGCCAAGCTGCCAGCTGGTGCGGCCGATCAATTTGAACTCAGCCGCATGCGCCGCCCCAAAGGGCAGCAAAATCAATAGCAAGAGCGCGCAGAGGGGCTTCGTCATCGGGGATCCTCGGGGTTACACTGGCACACAGCATGCCTCATCCGGTGTGAAGCGGCCGTGAAATCGCGGCCACAACCAGGAGATCAGAACATGAAAATACTGGTGGTGGAAGACAATCCCCAGGTGGCGGAGACCATCATGGACTACCTGGAGCTCGCGGGGCACCAGCTGGACTGTGCCTACCACGGCCAGGCCGCCCTGCAGCTGCTGGCGGAGCAGCGCTTCGATGTCATCATCATGGACGTCATGATGCCGCGCCTCGACGGCCTGCGCACCGTGGAGCAGCTGAGGGCCGATGGCATCCCGACCCCGGTGCTGTTTCTCACCGCCCGCGACAGCCTGGACGACAAGCTGGCGGGCTTTCGCGCCGGCGGCGACGACTACCTGGTCAAGCCCTTCGCCATGGAGGAGCTGGAAGTCAGGTTGCAGGCTCTGGCCCTGCGCGGACCCAGAGGAGACATGGGAACCCTCAGCTTCGGCGAGCTGACGGTGGATCCTGCCAGCGGCCGTGCCCACCGCGCCGGGGTGGAGCTCAGGCTCGGCAAGATCCCGTTCCAGATCCTCAGCCTGCTGGTGAAACGGGCCCCCCAGCTGGTCACCCGTCAGGAGGTACTGAACACCGTCTGGGGAGATGAGGAGCCGGACTCCGACGCCCTGCGCAGCCACATCTATGCCCTGCGCAACGCCCTCGACAAGCCCTTTCCCACCCCCATGCTGGAAACCCTGCACGGTCAGGGCTACCGGCTGACCGCCTCGTCATGAACCGTGGCCACGAGGAGAGCGCCAGCAAGCTGCCCAGCCTGCGCAAACGGCTGATCCTGATACTGGGGGGGGCCGGGCTCCTGCTGCTGACCACCCTCAGCCTGCTGATGGTGGCGGCGGAGAGCAAGATGGAGGAGCTGAGCCTGCGCCACTGGCTGGAGGCCGAGGTCACCCGCTATGGCGATGACTGGCTGCGGCTGGGAGAGCTGGCCCCCGCCCCCAGCCCGCGCCAGTTCTCCAGCTACTGGACCCAGGCCGGGCGCCTTCCCGCCTGGCTGAGGCCCTACCAGACCCCGGGCTTTTATGAGCATCAGCTCGGCGAGGAGGACAAGCACTTCCTGGTGCGACCTCACCCCTCCGGCCAGGGCCTGCTCTACCTGGTCTTCAACGACGACGCCGACGACTACCTGGATCCTTACGAAGACAGGCTGCACCTGATCACCCGACTGATCGGCCTCACCCTGCTGCTCGGTTGCGTCGCCTTCGGCATCTGGCTGGTGCGTCACATCACCCGGCCGCTGGAGCGCTTGCGTCAGCGGGTTGCCCACCTCACCCCGGATCGGGCCGACTTCGTGCCGGACGCCCCCTGGCAGGAGCTGAGAGAAATCGAACAGGCGCTGCTGGCCGGCAAGCAGGAGGTCGCCGCCGTGTTCGCCAGGGAGCAGGAGTTCAGCCGCTTCGCGAGCCACGAGCTGCGCACCCCCAACATGGTGATCCAGGGCTCGGCGGCCCTGCTCGGCAAGGTCAGCGACCTGCCCGCCCCGGCGGCCCGGGCGGCGGGGCGCATCCGCACCGCCAGCGACGAGATGGCCCTGCTCACCGAAACCTTCCTGCTGCTGGGTCGCAAGGAGGCGGTGGAACGCCCGCCCCAGCTGGTCGCCCCGCTGATCCGCCGGGAGCTGGCCCGTCTCGCGCCTCTGCTGCAGCGGGAGAGCGTCGAGATCCGGCTCAATCTGGACGAACAGAGCGAGGTACAGGCCCCCCTCTCCCTGCTCGCCATCGCGCTCAGCAACCTGCTCAAGAATGCCCTCAGCTACGCCGACGGTCACATCGAGATTACCCTGAACCGGCAGACCCTCACCATCAGCAACCCCACGGCGGCGGCGCCGGATCAGATCCTGGGCTATGGCTGCGGCCTCACCATCATCCAGCGCATCTGCGAGAAGCTGGACTGGCACATCATCACCCGGCTGGAAGAGGGGGTGTTCAGCGCCAAGCTGGAGATGGGTCAGGGAGCCGTGATTGATGACGACTCGTCCCAAGCCGATGGGGCCGAGTCAGGCTTGTAACCGCCCCCTCATCCCCGGCCCTTCTCCCCGTTTCTTCAAAAAAGCGGGGGAAGGGCGCAAAACACCTGACTCACCTCTAGGTCCCCTCTCCCTTTGGGAGGGGCCAGGGTGAGGGGAGTGCGTCTCAACGGGGCGAGCAGAAACGACAAGGCGCCCTAAGGCGCCTTGTCATCTCCAACCATCGGCTTTGCCGTCACTCCGCCGGCTTGTGCTTGCGGCTCGCCTTGAGCTCCAGATACTCGATGATCTTGCCCGCCACATCCTTGCCGGAGGCGGCTTCCACCCCTTGCAGACCGGGAGAGGAGTTCACCTCCAGCACCAGAGGGCCGCGGGCGCTGCGAAGGATGTCCACCCCGGCCACGTCCAGCCCCATGATCTTGGCGGCCTGCACCGCGGTCGCCCGCTCCTCGGGGCTGATCTTGATCGCCTCGGCGGTGCCGCCACGGTGCAGGTTGGAGCGAAACTCACCGGGCTGGGCCTGGCGGCGCATGGCGGCCACCACCTTGCCGTTGACAACCAGGCAGCGGATGTCGGCACCGTTGGCCTCGCGGATATACTCCTGCACCAGGATGTTGTTGTTGGTCTGGATGAAGGCCTCGATCACGCTCTCGGCGGCCTTCTGGGTTTCGCACAGCACCACACCTATGCCCTGGGTTCCTTCCAGCAGCTTCACCACCAGGGGGGCGCCGCCCACCATGGTGATGAGATCCGGCACGTCATGGGTGCTGTGGGCATAACCGGTGATGGGCAGGCCGATGCCATGGCGGGAGAGCAGCTGCATGGCGCGCAGCTTGTCCCGGGAGCGGGAGATGGCCACCGAGCTGTTCAGGGCCATGGTGTTCATCATCTCGAACTGGCGCAGCACGGCGGTGCCGTAGAAGGTGATGCTGGCACCGATGCGCGGGATCACGGCGTCATAGCCCGCCAGTTCCCGGCCCTCGTAGTGGATGGAGGGGCTGTGGGAGGCGATGTTCATGTAGCAGCGCAGGGTGTCGAGCACTTCAACCTGATGACCACGGGCCCGGGCCACCTCGACCAGGCGGCGGGTGGAGTAGTTGTTGGGCTCACGGGATAAAATGGCAATATTCATGGAAATGGCAGACCTGATAATCGGACTGGAGAGTATAAGGTGCCATGAACGACTGGCAACGCCAATCCTTTCCCCTCACCATGCGCCGTTCTGCAAGAAGGGCCCAGGACAAAGAGCGCCGTCTTGCAAATGCCCTCTAAAGCCGTTTCAGTGCGGGCCGCGCAACTGCTGTTGCAGGCCGAGCAGCAGCCCCACCTCCTGCAGGCGGCGGGCGGTGACCCCGCCCCATCCCCCGACAGGGATTGGCGCCAGCAGGGTCTGGGCAATGCAGTGACGATAGAGGGATCCCTCCAACTGCCAACGTTGCTCCATCCCGTTTTCATGATGATGCAGCCAGGCCAGATTGCCGCTTCGCAGCAGCTCGATCACCCGGCCATCCTTGAGTGTCAGGCGTAATCCCTTCTTCTCCACACCAGGCCCCGCGTACTTGTCGAGCCAGAGGGTGACAGGCACCCCGGCCGCTTCCCCGCGCAGGCAGGCCCGTCCCTCCGCCGTACTCAGATCGCCCCGTGCGATGGGTCGTCCCAGCCGATCGCAGACCCCTTCCACCACCAGGTGCAGGCTGTCATCACCGCCGAGGGCCACCAGCAGTTCGTGGATCATAGCCAGTACATGGGTGCCGATATCGAGGATGACCCCATCCGGATGGCGGAAGGTCCGCTGATCCGGCTCGCCGGTGGCGAAGTTGAGGGCGAAGGGATGACCCTGTGCATCGATGCCGCAAGGCTCCAGCAAAAAGCCTTCCACTTCAGCCACATCCTTGAGGGTCGCGGGCCGAACGGCCGCCCCCTGAGGCTGCCAGCCGGCATCCAGTCCCTCGCCGAGCAGTTGCTGCGCGGCGCGGCGGGCCATCCAGTGATCCAGCGCCAGCACCCGACCCGCCACGGCGGGATCCGCCAGCAGGGCCAGCAGGCGCTCGTGCTGGGCCAGGCTGGCCACCACGGGTTTCTCGACAAGGATCAAGGGGATGGCGCTCGCCAGCGCTTGCTCCAGCACCGGCAGGTGCAGCAAAGAAGGGGTCGCGATGACCAGCCGATCCAGGGGCAGAGCCAGCAAGGCTGCCAGACTCGGGGCTGAGATCACTCCCGGCAGCGTCTGAGCCGGGTCAAACCCCCATATTTCAGCATCTTCTGCCAATGCAACGAGGGCAGGCAGATAGGCCGTCTGTACCACGGCCCCCAGGCCGACAAATCCAATCTTCATCATTACCTCGATACAGGGTCCGCAGACCCTGTCGATCAATGCAGGTTAGGCCCCAGCCAGCGCTCGGCTTCCACCAGGGTCATGCCCTTGCGCACGGCGTAGTCTTCCACCTGATCCTGCTGGATCTGCGCCACCGCGAAGTATTTGCTGTCGGGATGGGAGAAGTACCAGCCCGACACCGCCGCCCCCGGCCACATGGCATAGGACTCGGTGAGCTTCATGCCGATGGCCTGCTCCACCCCCAGCAGCTCCCAGATGCTCCCCTTCTCCGTGTGCTCGGGGCAGGCCGGGTAACCCGGCGCGGGGCGTATGCCCTGATAATTTTCGCGGATCAGCTCCTCGTTGGAGAGCGCCTCGTCCGCGGCATAGCCCCAGTGCACTTTGCGCACCTGCTCGTGCAGGTACTCGGCGAAGGCCTCGGCCAGACGGTCGCACACCGCCTGGATCAGGATGGCGTTGTAGTCGTCGTGCTCCGCTTTATAGGCGTTGGCGATGGCCTCTTCACCGATGCCGCCGGTGACGGCGAAGGCACCGATCCAGTCCGGTTTGCCGCTCTCTTTCGGTGCCACATAGTCCGCCAGACAGTAGTTCGGGAAACCCTGCTTCTCGCTCTGCTGGCGCAGGTGGTGCAGCACCTTGCGCACCTGGGTGCGCGACTCGTCGGTGTAGACCTCGATGCTGTCCCCCACGGCGTTGGCGGGGAAGAGGCCGACGATGCCGGCGCAGCGCACGCTGTGATCCTGCTCGAGTTTATCCAGCATGGCGTTGGCATCGGCAAACAGTTTGGTCGCCTCCTCGCCGATGATTTCATCTTCCAGGATGCGTGGATACTTGCCTGCCAGCTCCCAGCTCAGGAAGAACGGCGTCCAGTCGATGTAGGGACGCAGCACCGAAATGGACACGTTCTCGAATTTCTGCACCCCGGGCTCGCGGGGCGCGGGGGGCTCATAGCCGACCCAGTCCAGCTGATGACGGTTGGCGCGGGCATGGGCCAGACTGACCGGTTTGGAGCGGGGCTGCTTGCGGGCATGCTGCTCGCGGGCAATTTCGTACTCCTTGTCGATGCGGGCGACGAAAGCGGGCTTGAGCTCAGGGCTCAGCAGGCTCTGGGCCACCCCCACGGCGCGCGAGGCGTTCGACACATAGACCACGGGCTCCTTGTAGTTCTGCTCTATCTTGACCGCGGTATGAGCCTTGGAGGTGGTGGCGCCACCGATGAGCAGGGGCAGCTTGAAGCCCTGACGCTCCATCTCCTTGGCCACGTGCACCATCTCGTCCAGCGACGGGGTGATGAGGCCGGACAGGCCGATGATGTCGGCGTTCACCTCGCGAGCCGTCTTGAGGATGGTCTCGCAGGAGACCATGACCCCGAGATCCACGATCTCGAAGTTGTTGCACTGCAGCACCACCCCGACGATGTTCTTGCCGATGTCGTGCACATCCCCCTTCACGGTGGCGAGTACGATTTTGCCGTTGCTGTAGCCCCCCTGCTTCTCCGCCTCTATGTAGGGCTGCAGATAGGCCACCGCCCGCTTCATCACCCGGGCGGACTTCACCACCTGGGGCAGGAACATCTTGCCCGCGCCGAACAGGTCGCCGACCACGTTCATGCCGTCCATCAGGGGCCCCTCGATGACGTGCAGCGGCCGCTCGGCTCCGGCCCGCGCCTCTTCGGTATCCTCTTCGATGAAGTCGGTGAGTCCCTTGACCAGGGCGTGCTCGAGCCGCTTGCCCACGGGCCAGCTGCGCCACTCCTGATCCCGCGGATCCTCCGCCTGGGCACCGGCACCGCGATACTTCTCGGCGATGGCCAGCAGCGCCTCGGTGGCATCGGGGTTGAGGTTGAGCACCACGGCCTCGACCTTCTCTTTCAACTCAGCCGGGATGTCCTCATAGATGGCGAGCTGACCGGCGTTGACGATGCCCATGTCCATGCCGTTCTGGATGGCGTGGTAGAGGAAGACGGCGTGGATGGCTTCACGCACCGGCTCGTTGCCCCGGAAGGAGAAGGAGACGTTGGAGACGCCGCCGGAGATCATGGCGTGGGGCAGGTTGTCCTTGATGTCCTTCACCGCTTCGATGAAGTCCACCGCGTAGTTGTTGTGCTCGTCAATGCCGGTCGCCACCGCGAAGATGTTGGGGTCGAAGATGATGTCTTCCGGCGGGAAGCCCACCTGATCCACCAGGATGCGATAGGCGCGCTGGCAGATCTCGAACTTGCGGGCGCGGGTGTCCGCCTGGCCCACCTCGTCGAAGGCCATGACGATGACGGCGGCGCCGTAGCGACGCAGCAGCTTCGCCTGCTGGATGAATTTCTCCTCCCCCTCCTTCATGGAGATGGAGTTGACCACGGGCTTGCCCTGCACGCACTTGAGGCCGGCTTCCAGCACCTCCCACTTGGAGGAGTCGATCATCACCGGCACCCGGGCGATGTCCGGCTCGCCGGCGATGAGGTTGAGGAAACGCACCATGGCCGCCTCGGCGTCCAGCATGCCCTCGTCCATGTTGATGTCGATGATCTGGGCGCCGCTCTCCACCTGCTGCTTGGCCACATCCAGGGCCTCGTCATAGAGCCCCTCCTTGATGAGGCGCTTGAACCGCGCCGAGCCGGTGACGTTAGTGCGCTCCCCCACGTTCACGAACATGGATTCCGCCGTGATGATGAGGGGTTCGAGACCGGACAACCGGCAGGCCACCGGGATCTCTGGCAAGGCGCGGGGCTTGATGCCCGCCACGGCGTCCGCCATGGCGCGAATATGGGTCGGGGTGGTGCCGCAGCAGCCCCCCACCAGATTGAGGAAGCCGCTCGAAGCCCACTCGCGGATGTGTTCCGCCATCTCGACCGCGTCGAGATCGTACTCGCCAAACGCGTTGGGCAGGCCGGCGTTGGGGTGGGCGCTCACGCAGGATTCGCTGATGCGGGAGAGCTCTTCTACGTACTGGCGCAACTCGTCCGGACCGAGCGCACAGTTGAGGCCAAACGAGATGGGTTTGACGTGGCGCAGGGAATGGTAGAAGGCTTCCGTGGTCTGGCCGGACAGGGTGCGACCCGAGGCGTCCGTGATGGTGCCGGAGATCATCACCGGCAGGGCATGGCCCAGCGCCTCGAACACCCCTTCCACCGCGAAGGCGGCGGCCTTGGCGTTGAGGGTATCGAAAATGGTCTCGATAAGGATGATGTCGGCGCCCCCTTCGATGAGGGCGTGGGTCGATTCGGTGTAGGCGGCCACCAGCTCGTCATAGGTGACGTTGCGCTTGCCGGGATCGTTGACGTCCGGCGAGATGGAGGCGGTGCGGTTGGTGGGGCCCAGCACACCGGCCACGAAGCGCGGCTTGTGCGGCTCTTTCGCCGTCCACTCGTCCGCCACGGCCCGGGCCAGCCTGGCGGCTTCCCGGTTGATCTCGGCGGAGAGCTCTTCCATCTCGTAATCGGCCATGGCGATACGGGTGGCGTTGAAGGTATTGGTTTCGAGGATGTCGGCCCCGGCGGCACAGTATTGATCGTGGATCTCGCGGATCACCGCGGGCTTGCTCAGCACCAGCAGATCGTTGTTGCCCTTGATGTCCGTATGCCAGTCGGCGAAGCGCTCACCCCGGTAATCCGATTCACCGAGCTTGTAGCCCTGGATCATGGTGCCCATGGCCCCGTCGATGATCAGGATCCGTTCCCTGAGGCAGGCTTCCAGCTTCTTTTTTATGTTCGACACCACTCGTTCCTCTCACATCCATGCAACTACGTGGCCTCCATCCTAACAGCAAAAAAATCAAATGGAAATCTAGCCGTCTATCTGTCCGTAACCGACCACCATATACTCACAAATGGGTAATGAGTAAGATGTGTCCCGAGAGTACCCTATGCCCGTCCTTAATAGGGATACGTGCTTGCTGTCTACTAAAACGAGAAAAAATAACTATGAGCGTCTACTACACACTCTGTTTCTTGGCAGCGTTGGCGATCTTCATCGCCTTTGCCAACCAGTATGTTGTGAAGATCCAGACCACCATCGCCATCACCGCAGGATCCATGCTGATCTCCGCCCTGATGGTGCTGTTTGGTAAGTTGGGTTGGTTCAATCTGGAACCTCTGGCCGTCAAGACCATGGAGAGCATTGACTTCCAGAACTTCCTGCTGAAAGGGATCCTGGGCTTCCTGCTGTTCGCGGGCGGGCTCGGCATCAATCTGAAGGCGTTGCGCAGCCAGAAGTGGGAGATCACCATTCTCTCCATCATCGCGACCCTGCTCTCCACCTTCATCATCGGCTACGGCTTCTGGTTCATCTCCAGCCTGCTGGGCTGGGACGTCCCGCTGATCTACTGCATGCTGTTCGGTGCCCTGATCTCCCCCACCGACCCCATCGCCGTGCTGGCCATCGTCAAGAAGATGAAGGCGCCACCCCAGATCGCCATCCAGATCGAGGGGGAGTCCCTGTTCAACGACGGCGTCGGCCTCGTCATCTTCGCCACCGTCTTTGCCGTGGCCTTCGGTGGCGTCGAACCGACCTTCACCAGCGTGGCCGGTCTGTTCCTGCATGAAGCCCTCGGCGGCATCCTGTTCGGCGCCGTGCTGGGCCTCATCGCCCACGTGATGATCAGCGCCACCGACGACGGCTCCCTCGAGCTGCTGCTGACCCTGTGCATCCCGACCGCCGGCTTCGCCTTCGCCAACATGATCGGCGTCTCCGGCGCCCTGGCCATGGTGGTGACCGGCATCATGATCGGCAACTGGACCCGCCACTCCGGCTTCTCCGAGCAGAGCCGCCACCACCTGGATCACTTCTGGGAGTTGATGGATCAGTTCCTCAACGCCCTGCTGTTCCTGCTGATCGGTCTGGCGCTGGTGCTTCTGGATCTGGCCTGGCGTGACTGGATCCTGCTGGTCATCGCGGTGCCGCTCTGTCTGGCCGCCCGCTTCATCAGCGTGTCCCTGCCTTATGTGGCCTTCCGTCGCTTCCGCAGCTACAACACCTTCTCCATCCGCATCCTGACCTGGGGTGGCCTGCGCGGTGGCCTGGCCATGGCCATGGCCCTGGCGCTGCCCTCCGGCGTCATGATATTGCCGGAACACGGGGTCGACCTGCGGGAGGTCATCCTGGTGATGACCTACTCGGTGGTGATGTTCTCCATCGTGGTGCAGGGGATGACCATCACCCCCATGATCACCGCGGCCAAGAAGGCGAGCGGCGGCTACTAAGCTTGCCTCAAGCCATGATGGCCAACAGAGAGGGCTCCCGGTGGGAGCCCTTTTTCGTCTGATGCGGCAGTGAAAAAAGCGGGGGTGAAATGATGGCACCAAATATTTGTTTGCTTTTCAGGCAAATCGAGGAGAGAATGCGCGCCGGCTAGTTAATCAGCCCTGATTATGTTCGCAATGCTTCACCGTTAGATGAATCCTGCCAGTACACACATAACCTCCCTCTGATTTACTCGCCTCGAAAACCGTCAGGCTGTCTGCCTGCGTTGCCCGGTTTTCACGGCGCAGACCCGATCTGCCCACTTCCAAGTAGCATCATGCATCCGCGTGATCCTTGGCGCATTTCCTTGAAAAGTGCAGACGCCCCTGACAGGGCTGGGTATTCCTGCGTGGATCTGACCACGCCCATTGACCTGACATTTGCAAAAACAAGGAGCAAACACCTAATTGATATAGAGAAATACCATGATGAAAGCAGTACAAACACACAAACCCCTGCGTCGTAGCAAGCCCGTCAACCTGCCCCCGCAAGAGCAGGATTATGATGCCTTCCTGATCCAGTTCAGCACCCGTTTCAGCGGTGGCTTCGCCATCTCCTGTGACGGCATCCCCGGCGAGTTCTCCATCGAGGATCTCAACTGATCAGCACTGCCCCATGGCAGACCCGATGCAAACAGGCCGCAACTCACGGCGGCCTCCCTTGCCTCACGATAAAACGCACGGCTCCTTGTCCGATGCTTCCAGCAGCAGGCACTCCTCCTCACTGTCACCCAGTTTGACCAGCTTGCCCTGAGTGAGCCCCAACTTGGCCAGCAGCGCGACCGAACGCTCGTTGCCCGGAGTGACGATGGCGATGACCCGCTCGATGCCGAGGCGCTCACGCCCATCCCGGATCGCGGCCTGCGCCGCCTCAACCCCGTATCCCAGGCCACGGTAAGCCGGCAGGAAGGCGTAGCCGATGTCTTCGCACGGCAGGGTATCGCGCTTGATGAGACCGCAGATGCCTATCCTGGCGCCATCTTCCCGTCGGCTGACCAGATAGAGACCGTGCCCATACCGGGCATAGCTGACCGCCGGCCCCTGCTGGATATACTCTTCGGCATCGCTCAGGGTGCGCACGCCCCGATCGCCTATCCAGCGGTGGAAGTCGCCATCGTTGAGCAGTTCGAGGATGAAGGGGGCATCGGTGAGATTGAGCTCGCGCAGGGCGAGGCGCTCGGAGAGAATCATGGCAAGGCTCTTCTAGTCGGAAAACGGGAACGGGAGAAGCCAACAAGACTGCCCCCACCCTTTCCCCTTGGCAAGGGGGGCGGGTAAAAAGTGCCGCCTGACGCGGATACTTGGCACCGCGCTACCTAGGCCCGGGCCGGATGCGGCTATAATGCCCGCCCAATGACACTCCTACCCTTCGACTCAGGAACAAGACATGACAGAGAACACCGAATTTTTCGACGAACAGACCCTGCTGGAAATGGTGGATAACCAGCTCGCCGACGGCAACCCCCTGCAGGTGAAGGCGACCCTGATGCGTCTGGTGATGAAAGGCACCCCGCGGGAAGAGGCACTGCAATACATTGCCTGCGCCCTCGGCGCCGAGCTGATGGCGATGGAGGCGGATCAAGGCCCCTTCAACCTGACCCGCTACGCCGAATTCCTCGACAGCCTGCCCGAGATGCCCTGGGCCGAGTAAGGCCATCCGTTAGGCAAGGCACGCCCGCAGCCATTATCATTACTGCCACGACCAATCACGGGAGCAGGCAGACATGCGCTGGCAAAATCGTCGGGAGAGCAACAACGTAGAAGACAGGCGTCAGGATGGGGGCGGCAGCGGAGGTGGCGGCCTGCCCATCGGCGGCAAGGGACGCCTCATCCTGGTGGTCGTAGTGATGATCGCCGGTTACTATGGGGTGGATCTCAGCCCCCTGCTCAACGATCCCGCGCCGCAAACCCAGGCGCCGCGCCAGAATGTGTCTCAAACGGCCAACGATCCTCTGGCCAAATTCACCTCCGTCATGCTCGCCTCCACCGAGGATGCCTGGAGCGAGATCTTCACCCAGAGCGGCAGCCAGTATCAGCCCCCCAAGCTGGTGCTCTATCGCGGCGCCACCCGCACCGGCTGCGGTCAGGGTCAGTCGGTGATGGGCCCCTTCTACTGCCCGGCGGACAAGTCCGTCTACATCGATCTCTCCTTCTATCAGGACATGCGCGACAAGCTCGGGGCCGACGGTGACTTCGCCCAGGGCTATGTGGTCGCCCACGAGGTGGGCCATCACGTCCAGAACCTGCTCGGCATCTCCACCAAGGTGCGCCAGCAGCAACAGGGACTGAGCCAGGTCGCCCAGAACCGACTCTCGGTCAAGCTGGAGCTGCAGGCCGACTGCTTCGCCGGGGTCTGGGGCCACTACATGGAGCGGGAGCAGGTGCTGGAACACGGGGATATCGAAGAGGCCCTCAACGCCGCCCAGGCCATCGGCGACGACAGGTTGCAGCAGCAGGGACAGGGCCGGGTGGTGCCGGACAGCTTCACCCATGGCAGCTCGGCCCAACGTCTGGCCTGGTTCAAGAAGGGCTTCGACAGCGGCAAACCCGCCAGTTGCGATACCTTCGCCGCCCGCTAGCCACCGGCTGACGCCAACAAAAACGCCGACCCTGGGGTCGGCGTTTTGTTATCAGCCGTTTTATCTGGCTAGCTGACATCACCCTTGTCATTCATCTCGCCTGGTGGCCCGCAGGCAGCAGATCCGTAAAGACGAATCCGTCTCTTACCACGGTTTCCCCTGTCTCGATGGCCAGCGGCCGCGAGAACATGGGACCGTCATAGGCCAGGGTGTGAAACTCCCCGTTCTCGCCGCACGGATCCACCCCCTCCGGGAGGGCCGCCAGCAGAGCCTCGTCGAACTCGTGCCCCCCCAGGCTCATCTCCAGCCGCTTGGGGTCGAGGGTGCTGATCCGCGCCTTCAGCCCGGCCGCCATCATCTCTCCCGCCAGGGTGCGAGTATCGCTGCCCCAGAGCGGGAACAATGCCGAGATCCCGGTCCCCTCTAGCTGACGCTCCCGATAGGCGCGCACATCCTCGAGGAAGAGATCCCCGAACGCCATGTGCCGAATCCCCCGCGCCACCACCCCTTCAATGAAACCGGTCATGATGCGGCCGTAATCCTCGTTGCTGCAGGGCCAGGGTAGGTCGATGGTCTCTATCGGCAGTCCCACACACTCGGCCTGCTGCATCAGCAGCTGCTTGCGCACCCCGTGCATGGCGACCCGCTCGAACGCCTGATTGAGGGTGGTGAACAGCCCCACCACCTCGATGGCCGGGTCCTGGCGCAGCCGATGCAGTGCCCAGGCGCTGTCCTTGCCGCTGCTCCAGGAGAGCAGCACCTTGGTCTTCGTCATTCTCTATCCAACCCTCGTAGATGGGAGCCACGCAACCATCGCCGCCGCCACGGATCCGGGATCCACGGCCAGCCTATCTCCGGCCCGCTTGTGAGCTCGGTGTTGCAAGACTGTGTTGCGAATTGTGCGATTTACATTGCAGGATACAAAAGCATACCCTCGTGGGTGAGCGTATCCCCGCAGACGATGGGGAACAATAACTAAAAAAACGATGGGAAACATAAGGATATGACTACAGTCACCACACCGCGTGAGCATAATCGCCCCCTCAACCGACAGGATTACAAGACCCTGAGCCTGGCGGCCCTCGGCGGCGCCCTCGAGTTTTACGATTTTATCATCTTCGTCTTCTTCGCCGTGGTCATCGGCGCGCTGTTCTTCCCGGCCGATATCCCCGAGTGGCTGCGCCAGTTCCAGACCTTCGGCATCTTCGCCGCCGGTTATCTGGCCCGCCCCCTTGGCGGCATCATCATGGCCCACTTCGGCGATCTCATCGGCCGCAAGCGCATGTTCACCCTGAGCATCATCATGATGGCCCTGCCCACCCTGCTGATCGGCCTGCTGCCCACCTATGCGACCCTCGGCATCGCCGCTCCCCTGCTGCTGCTGCTGCTGCGGATCCTGCAAGGGGCCGCCATCGGTGGCGAGGTGCCGGGTGCCTGGGTGTTCGTGGCCGAACACGTGCCCGCCAAACGGGTCGGCGTCGCCTGCGGCACCCTCACCGCGGGGCTGACCGCCGGCATCCTGCTCGGCTCCCTGGTCGCCACCGCCATCAACCGCGGCATGAGCCCGGTCGAGGTGAGCGAGTGGGGCTGGCGCCTGGCCTTCGTGCTCGGCGGTGTCTTTGGCATCGTCGCCATGTATCTGCGCCGCTGGCTGCACGAGACCCCGGTGTTTGCCGAGATGCAGGCCAACAAGGCGCTGGCCGAGGAGCTGCCTCTCAAGACGGTGCTCCGTGAACACAAGGGCAGCGTCATCGTCTCCATGCTGCTGACCTGGCTGCTCTCCGCCGGCATCGTGGTGGTGATCCTGATGACCCCGACCTATCTGCAGAAGGCGCATGGCATCACCCCGACCGACGCCCTGACCGCCAACTCCCTGGCGATCCTGGCCCTGACCCTGGGTTGCATCTGCTATGGCCGCCTCATTGATGCCATCGGCAGCGGACCCACCTTCATGCTGGGCTCCCTGCTGCTGGCTGCCACGACCTATGCGTTCTATCACGGTCTGGCGGCGGGCATGGATCAGCTGATCCCCCTCTACGTCCTGGTCGGCTTCGCCGTCGGCATCGTCGGGGCCGTACCCTATGTGATGGTCAACGCCTTCCCGGCCGTGGTGCGCTTCTCCGGGTTGTCCTTCTCCTACAACGTGGCCTACGCCATCTTCGGCGGCCTGACCCCCATGCTGGTGACCCTGTGGATGAAGGAGGACATGCTGGCACCATCACACTATGTGGTCAGTCTGGCTGCCCTTGGCTTCGTTCTCGGCCTGATCTTCTGGCTCCGCCAGCGTAGCCAGCATCAGACCCGGCCACAGATAGCCTGAGCAACCCCAGGCCAGACGCGTCGCACTGGCCTGCCAGTTGCTGAGCCCTGATCCGATTCAGACAGCGAGCCCCGGTTTTCGGGGCTCGCTGTTATGCCTCCGTTCAGGCAGGCTCAGTAGAGTAACCTACCTCTTTCGCCAGAGCCGTGTCTGGCTCCCGTTTCAGCCAACTAACTTGAGGTGCAAGATGTTCTTCCAGGTCGTATTCATCGCCTTGCTGGCACTGCTGCCCATGGTCAACCCGCCCACCACCGCCACCCTGCTGCTGGGCCTGAGCAAAGGCATGTCACGCGAACATGTCCGGCGCCAGATCAATCTGGCCGCCCTCTATCTGTTCGCAACCCTCTGCGTCAGCTTCTTCATCGGCTCCTCCATCCTGGATCTGTTTGGTATCTCCATCCCCGGCCTGCGCCTGGCCGGTGGCCTCATCATCGCCTTCATCGGTTTTCGCATGCTGTTCCCGGTGCCGACGCAGGCTGCCGAGAATGACATCAACCAGAGCATCGCCTTCGTGCCCCTGACCATGCCCAGCATGTGCGGTCCCGGCACCATGGCGCTGGTGATCAGCGGCGCCGCCCAGATCGCCGAGCTGCCGGCTGACTACAACCGCTTCGTCATCTACTCCGGCATGGTCACCGCCTTCGCCCTGATGAGCCTGTTGAGCTGGGGTGTGCTCAAGCTGGCGGACCCGGTATGCAAGCTCCTCGGTGCCACCGGCATCGACGCCATGACCCGCATCATGGGCTTCCTGCTGGTGTGCATGGGCATGCAGTTCTGCATCAACGGCGTCAAGGAAGTGGCGCAGGACCCCGTGTTCCACGGCGCCCCGGCGGCCCAGGTCCAGCACCATATCCCCACCGGCGACAGACACATTGAACCCGGCCAGGTTGCCCCCAAATCCTGAACCCCATGAGGGCGCGGCAACCTTGCCGGATAGTTTGTTTTTTGTACATGACGGGTTCAGCTTGTGAAGCCTAGAGTGGTATTGCCCGATTAATGACCACCTGGGAGAGATGAGATGGATAACCTGCTGACCGAGATCCGTGGCTACAGTCTGTTTCATGAGTACCTGAACGTGGTGGGCGTCACCAGCCCCAACCCCGCGCAGATCGCACAGGACTGGGAGTACAAGAGCGCCAACCGGTTGATCGCCAGGATCAGCAAGGATCCTCAAGGCAATACCCATTACTACATCGACGCTCGCGCCATCTCGGTCAACTGACCCGACTCTGTCCAGCCCCGGCCTTCGCCGGGGCTTTTTATTGCCCGCCACGGCCCCCAACAAAAACCCCGGCCAAGGCCGGGGTTTGCAGGCAAGTCTGTCGACGGCGGACTTACTGGGTGCCGCCCACGGTCAGGCTGTCGAGTCTCAGGGTCGGCTGGCCGACCCCGACCGGGACGCTCTGCCCCTCCTTGCCGCAGATGCCGACACCGCGATCCAGTTGCAGATCCCGACCCACCATGGAGACCTGGCTCATGGCCTCCGGGCCGTTGCCGATGAGGGTAGCCCCCTTGATGGGAGCACCAATCTTGCCATCCTCGATGAGGTAGGCCTCGGAGGCGGAGAAGACGAACTTGCCGGAGGTGATGTCCACCTGACCGCCACCGAAATTGGGGGCATAGATCCCCTTCTTCACCGAGGCGATGATCTCCGCCGGATCGTACTGACCCGCCAGCATGTAGGTGTTGGTCATACGTGGCATCGGCAGGGCGGCATAGGATTCACGGCGGCCGTTGCCGGTCAGCGGCACCCCCATCAGCCGGGCATTCTGCTTGTCTTGCAGGTAACCCTTGAGGATCCCGTTTTCGATCAACACGTTGTAGCCACCCGGCGTCCCTTCGTCATCGATGGAGACGGAGCCACGTCGACCCGGCAGGGTGCCATCATCGACGATGGTGCAATGTTTGGAGGCGACCTGCTCGCCGATGCGACCGGCGAAGGCGGAGGAGCCCTTGCGGTTGAAGTCTCCCTCCAGCCCATGACCCACCGCCTCGTGCAGCAAGACCCCGGGCCAGCCTGCGCCGAGCACCACGGGTATGGCACCGGCCGGTGCATCGATGGCTTCCAGGTTCACCAGGGCCTGGCGCACGGCTTCCCGCACATAGCCGAAGGCGCGGCTCTCCAGACCATCCAGCTCGAGGAAATAGTCATAGCCGAAGCGGCCACCGCCACCGGCGCTGCCGCGCTCACGCTTGTCGCCCTTCTCGGCAATGACGGTCACCGACAACCGCACCAGGGGGCGCACGTCGGCGGCCAGGGTGCCGTCGGTAGCCGCCACCAGGATCTCTTCATAGACGCCGCTGATGGAGGCCATCACCTGATTGATGGCGGGATCCAGGCTGCGGGCAAACTTGTCCATCTGCTCGAGCAGGGCGATCTTCTGCTGCTTGTCGAGGGTCTGCAGGGGATCCATGGCCGGATAGAGCAGGTTCGCCTCCGTGCGGGCCCAGGCCTTCACCTTGCCCTGAGCTCCGGCCGCGGCGATGCCGCGGGCGGCGGTGACCGACTGCTGCAGGGCCAGCAGGCTCAGCTCGTCCGAGTAGGCGAAGCCGGTCTTCTCGCCGCTGACGGCGCGCACCCCGACCCCCTGATCGATGTTGTAGCTGCCATCCTTGACGATGCCGTCTTCCAGCATCCAGGACTCGTGCCAGCTGCGCTGGAAATAGAGGTCGCCGAATTCCACCTGGTGGCTCATCAGGCTGCCGAGCAGTTGTTGCAGGCGTCCCTCATCGAGATCGTTCGGGGCCAACAGGGAGGCACTAACCTGGCTCAATAGACTCAATCTTCTTCTCCAATCTCGATATGAGATGTCATGACGATTCATTCATGGGGACCACAAGGTCAATCAGCCCATGGGGATCACCGCAAGCGGGTGTGGCTCGGTACCGGCAGACAGTTGCGTTTCAATTCGCTTATATCCATCACAGCAGTCGGGCATGACTCAGCACCGGCATGGTGCGTTTCAGCTCCTCGACCAGTTCGCCATCCATCTGCGCCAGCACGGTGGCATTGCCCGATGGCTGGCAGGCCAGCACCCGGCCCCAGGGGTCGATCACCATGCTGTGGCCCCAAGTCTGGCGCCCCGTCTCATGGGTCCCCCCCTGATTGGCCGCCACCACGTAACACTGGTTCTCGATGGCGCGGGCCCGCAACAGTGGTTCCCAGTGCGCCTCGCCAGTCACGGCGGTGAAGGCGGCGGGCACCAGCAACACCCGGGCGCCGGCGAAGGCCAGCTGGCGATAGAGCTCGGGAAAACGCAGATCATAACAGATAGAGAGGCCGAGTGGACCAAAGGGGGAATCCACCAGGGCGGGCTCGTGGCCCGGGCTGAAGGTTTCCGACTCCCGGTATCGGCCGTGGTTATCCGCCACGTCCACGTCGAACAGATGGATCTTGTGGTAGTGCCCCTTGCACTCCCCATCGGGGGCAAACACCAGCGAGCTGGTATGGATATGGCTCGAACCCGGGATCCGGGTCGGCATGGCGCCGGCCACCAGCCAGATCCCGTGAGCTCTGGCCCAGTCGGCCAGCTGTCTTTGAATGGGGCCATCACCGAGGGACTCGGCACCGTCCAGATAACCCTGCCGCTCGCCAAAGAGGGCGAAGTTTTCCGGCAGCAGGGCCAGCAGAGGGCGCTGTGCCGGCAAGGCTGCCAGCTCGGCTTCGATCCGTGCCTGGTTGTCCTGCCAGTGACGGCCTGAAATCAACTGAATGGCGGCTAACCACATGACGTGCTCCTTGTCGTTGGGCAAGCCATGGGATGGGGCTCCCTATCGCTTGCCGGGGTCATTGCACTATGAGGGCTTTGGGGGCTTGGCGAAAGGGAAATACATGCTCGGCCCTTGAGACGTTGCTCAACGTTGACCCGAGCCCTGGTGCTTGGGATTGAGCAGGAAGGGGGTCACCTCTTGTGCTGGCAGACTGGGGGCCACCGCATCCACCGCCTCTTTCTGCTGCTGGTTGAGCTTGATGCGGGCGCGATCCCGCCCCGCCTCGATGAGTTTGGGATCGTCCAGCGGGCCCGAAACCCGAAAATCGATGCGGGTCACCACATCCACCACGGGCTCCAGCAGCTTGGAGAGCGCCAGCACATAGAGTCCGGTGATGGGGGTCAGGGAGAAGGCCGCCACCACCGGCAGGGTACCGCCGAGGTTGGGGGAGAAGCTCAGCTCGTAATCGAGGCGCCAGCGCACCAGATCGGCGATACCCTCCCCACGCAGGTTGCCCGCCGCCCCCTTCATGTAGAAGTCCTTGTTCTCGGCTACCCCCTGCTTGATCCGGGCCGAGGCGGACATGGACTCAAAATAGAAGCCCTTGTCGAACACATCACGAAAATCGAGGCGCAGCTTGCGCATCAGCGAGTCCAGACTGAGCAGGGAGAGCAGACGCGCTCCCTTGTCGTTGACCTCCCGCAATGTGCCCCCTTCCAGCTGATAGTCCGCCGTACCGGCCAGGCTCGGCAGGTTCAGGCGATAGGGCACGTCCTGCCAGTTCAGATCCAGCGCCAGCTTGCCCGGGGCGTCGCCGATGGGGGAGGTAAAGCCGAGGCGCTTGAGCAGCAGCTCGCTGTTCTGGGTGCTGATCCTGGCGCTGGCCCGTGTCTGCATCTGGCCGGATTGTGACAGCCACTGCGCATTGCCCTTGAGGGTGCTGCCGGCGAGCTTCATCTCCAGTCCCTTGAGCGACAGGCTGTTGGTGCCGGGAACCAGCTCTCCTTTGAGTTCCCCGAGGGGCAGTTTGCCGAAACGGCAATCCACGCAGCTGAAGCTGAGCCAGGGGATGGCATCCATGATGGCCTGATCCTGCCGGGGATCGGCCTTGGGGCTGAGATCTGACCCCTTGCCGGACCAATAGATGCGGGCAAACTTGGCATCGATGGGCTGCTTGTCGGTGACCGGCACCCGCACCACCCCCATCACGTCCGGGCTGTCGATCATCACCTCGGTGGCCTGGCTGACCGGCCCCACGGTAAAATGCACCGCCTTGAGGTTGGCACTGCCGATGTCGGCGCGGGCCAGCTGACCATCCACCCACCACTCTTCCGGCAGGAAAGAGGGGCCGACCACGGCGTTGCCGCCCGGGCCCTGCTCTGGCAGCCACTGATGGAGTCGCGCCACCCAGCCAGCCACGTCAGCCTGCTGCTGGTTGATGGCAAGCAGCATGGGCTTGTCTTGCAGCACCCTGGCCCCTGGCTGGCCGACATCCACCCGAACCCGGCTCAGGTAAGGGGCCCCCTCGCCGTACACCAGGCGGCTCTGCATGTCCAGGTCAGCCCCCAGCACGCCGCGGATGTCGGCGCTGCCGTCCCGTCCTCGTACCGAGACCTTGAGCGGCAACCGGCTGTCGGCGACCTTGGTCAGCGGAGACGGCAGATCCAGCCCCATACCCTGCAGGTTGGAGTCCAATGCCAGCTGGAAGCTGAACGGCTTGTCATGGGGCAATGTCAGCCCCAGGGTGCCGCTCCAGTTACTACGGCCCTTGAGCAGATCGAGGGCCGGAATATCCCGGCGCTGCCGGCTGCTGTCCCAGACCCCCTTGAGTTTGAGGTCGACCTGATAGTGGTTTGGCAGTTGCTTGCCCTGATAGTCCAGGGTCAGCGGCTGGTTCCAGAGGCTGGCCTTGAGATTGCTGAACCGGGTGTGTTCGTTGTCATACTCAAGCTTGCCCTCGACCCCCTCCAGCGGCATGTCCAGGGTGGCAATCCTGACCTTGTTGTTGTGGAAGCTGGCATCCCCGCTGGCCTTCACCTCCCCCTCGCCGTCGAGGGGAATATCCAGCTTGACGGTTCCCTTCATGGGCCCACGGATCTCTATCTCCCGCAAGGCCTGTCCGACCGAATCCTTCAGCGGGGAGTCTTGCAGATAATCGCTGATGGCCTTGCCCTCGCCCGCCACCTTGGCATCCACGTAGAGATGGGCACCGGGGGAGAGATCCGGGATCCAGGCATGCACCGAGTCCGAGCTCGCCTTGCCAAGGCGTGTGGAGCGGCTGTTCATGTCCAGCCCCGCATTCTGGAACAATAGGTCGATCTGCAGATCGGTGAGGGGTTGCCAACCGGGGAAGAACTCGTAAGTGGCCTTCTCGAGCGGCACCGCCACCTGGAAGACCCCCTGACCCTTGTCATAGGGGAAATCCCTGAACTCCCCGTACCAGAGCAGGTCTGCACTCTTTGCCTGCCCCCCCTTGATGGCGCCGCTCAGATAGTCCACCAAACCGTCGCTCATCACCGCCAGGGGGTAGTAGCGATCCGCATGGGCCGCCGTCTTGACGTCGATGCGACCGGTGAGAGCGAGGAAGGGATGCTCGAACAGCTCGAGCCGGAAGCGGCTGGCCAGATGCAGATCCGGGTTGTCCAGCACGATATCCTGGCCATAGAGCACCCAGCCCTGTGGCGCCTGCCACCAGTCGAGCCGAGCCCCCAGACTGTCTACCGGGATGGGTTCCTTGAAGTGGCGGGCGGGATCCACCACGCCCTTGCCGAGGGTCAGGCGAGTGCTGCCCCCCGTCGGTGTCAGCCAGAACTCGCCGTTCAAGTCCTGCAGACCCGGAACATCCTGCCAGGCCTGGGTACCCAGCCCGACGAAACGCCCGCTGAGGGAGAGTCCCTGCCAATCCCCGCCCGCCTGCAGCACCAGCTCCTGCAACTGGCCGGTGGGCTGGGTACGCTTGAGGGTCTCGGTCAGCTTGGGGTAGAGGCCGGAGACCAGCTGGCTCAGACTCGCCACCTGGTTGAGATCAATGGCAGGCACATAGCCCTGGATGCGATCCTTTACCCGCTCGAGCTGCAGCCGGCTGTGCAGCCAGGTCGTACCGTCGAGCTTGAAGATGACATCGTGACTGGCGAGCTGCCACCCCTCCCCCTCGCGGCGCAGCTGGATCTTGCCACCGCGCAGCTCGAGGCGATGGAGAGCCCCCTTACGCTCGTCCCGCCAGATGAGGTGATTGTCACCAAACGCCAGCAGGGAGTTGCCCAGCTGACCACCGGCAAATTCGCTCCAGAGCTGGAAGTCGAGCTGGCCGGCCACCTTGGGCGCACCGGCGTGGATCTTGGCCAGCATGGGGCTGATATCGAGCTCGCTGGCCCCCAGGTAGAGCTGTCCCTTCAATCTGTCGAGGCGCACCTCGGGGGCATCCACATCCAGGATGAGATCGATGGTGCTCTCGCCGATGCCGTTGATGAGGTAGGCCTTGCCCACCCCCTGATGACGCTTGCCCCGGTTCTGCCAACGGAGCTGGGCGATGTTGAGGGCTCGCACTTCTCCCAGCGCCGTGGTGATGCTGAGGCGAGTGTCGTGGATGTCGAAGGTGGAGAGCTGGGTCAGCAGGAAACGCAGCAGCGCCTCCTGCTGGTCCGGGTTCTTGTCGCTACTCGGCGTCGTCGGCCGGGTCAGATCCAGCGCCATGTCCCCATCGCTCAGCATCAGCTGGCCAAAGACGGGTTTCCATTCGTTGAGGGAGCGCCAGAAGTCGAGGTGGGCCCAGACCTTGCCAAGGCGAACGGAGAAGCGGCCGGAGTCCGGGGAGATGGCGAGCCCTTGCAGCTCAATGGCGGGCCCGCGCTGGGTCCAGTCCAGGCCGACATGCTCGACGCTGATGTCGAGCTGGCTGTTGCCGGTCAGGGTCGCAATGAGTGCCTGTCTGTGCTGGTTGAGCAAGGGGCCGCCAAGACGCACCACACTGACCAGGATGGCCAGCAGCACGAAGAAGACCCCGAGGGCTAACCAGCCCCGACTCAACCAGCGATAGACCAATTACATCATCACCACATCGAATTGTTCCTGCCCACAGAGCGGTTCACTCACCACCCTGACCTGTTTGCCGATGAAGACTTCCAGCTCGGCCAGACTGTGGGACTCCTCCCCTCGCAGGTAATCCGCCACGGACGGTGCCGCATAGACGGTGAACTGATCCGCATCGTAGGCGCGGTTGACGCGGATGATCTCCCGCAGGATCTCGAAGCAGACCGACTCCACTGTCTTGACCCGACCACGCCCCTTGCACTCGGGACACTCGGAGCAGAGCACATGTTCCAGGCTCTCGCGGGTGCGCTTGCGGGTCATCTCCACCAGGCCAAGCTGGGAGAAGCCATTGACGTTAGTCTTGGCCCTGTCTTTGGCGAGCGCCAGTTCCAGGCTGTGCAGTACCCGACGGCGGTGATCCTCGGACTGCATGTCGATGAAATCGATGATGATGATGCCGCCGAGATTGCGCAGCCGCAGGTGGCGGGCGATGGCGGCCGTCGCCTCGACGTTGGTGTTGAAGATGGTCTCTTCCAGATTGCGATGGCCGACGAAGGCCCCGGTGTTGATGTCCACCGTGGTCATGGCTTCGGTCTGATCGATGATGAGGTAGCCACCGGATTTCAGCTCCACCTTGCGCTCCAGCGCACGCTGGATCTCGTTCTCCACGTCGTAGAGATCGAAGATGGGGGAGTCGCCGAGATAATACTCCAGCTTGCCGGCGAGCTCCGGCACGTACTCCTCGGTGAAGCGCTTGAGCTGATCGAAGCTTTGGCGGGAGTCGACCCGGATCTTGTCGAGCTCGGTACCGACGAAGTCACGCACCACCCGAAACGCCAGACTGGGATCTTCGTAGAGGATCTTGCAGGGGGGATACTTCTGCTTGCGCTCCAGGATCTTGCGCCACAGGCGCTTCAAGAAGGCGGCGTCCTGCTCCAGCTCCTGCTCCCCCACCCCTTCGGCGGCGGTGCGGATGATGTAGCCACCGAGATCGTCCACGTAGCCGGCCACGGTGCGCTTCAACCGCTCACGCTCCGCTTCCGACTCGATGCGCTGGGAGACGCCGACGTGGGCACTGCCCGGCATGAAGACGAGATAACGGGACGGCAGGGTAATGTCGGTGGTGAGACGGGCCCCCTTGGTGCCCAGGGGATCTTTGACCACCTGCACCATGATGTCCTGACCCTGGCGCACCAGCTCGGCGATGTTGCCTGCCTGGAACTGCTCCTTCTCCTTGATCGCCACGCACTCGGTGTGGGGCACGATATCGGAGGCGTGCAAGAAGGCTGCCTTGTCCATGCCGATGTCGACGAAGGCGGCCTGCATGCCGGGCAGCACCCGGCTGATCTTGCCCTTGTAGATGTTGCCCACGATGCCGCGCTTGGCCTGGCGCTCCACATGCACTTCCTGCAGCAGGCCGTTCTCGACCAGGGCAACCCGGGTCTCCGAGGGGGTGACGTTCACCAGCAGTTCTACTGACATAAGTTACCTTGCCTTTCTAGTTTTGAATTCTGGCTGGCCATCTGGCACATGAATGCACGCAAGTGGTAACGCAGCAGGCGTCGCTGGACGGGTTATCGACCCTGTTCGAGCTGCTGGCGGATCAGCAGATCCGTCTCCAGCAGGGGCAGGCCGACCACGGCGCTGTAGCTCCCCTCGATCCGGCTGACAAACTTGCCGGCGATGCCCTGAATGGCGTAAGCGCCGGCCTTGTCGCAGGGCTCACCGGTGCGCCAATAGGCCTCGATCTCGGCCTCATCCAGCTTGCGAAACGCCACATTGG
This sequence comes from Aeromonas veronii, assembly GCF_040215105.1. Lineage (NCBI taxonomy): Bacteria > Pseudomonadati > Pseudomonadota > Gammaproteobacteria > Aeromonadales > Aeromonadaceae > Aeromonas > Aeromonas veronii. Next base: position 352,055 of record NZ_CP157875.1, on the reverse strand, counting down.
TGGTGACCAGCCGCACATCGCAACGCTCCGGGGTGGCCAGTGCCACCGCCGTCATCACCTGATGGATCCGGCCGGAGAGTGCCTCCAGCATGTCTTTCGCATCGAGCAGATCGGACGGCTTCTCAAGCACCCGCTCCCCCAGCACCACTATGGTGTCAGCGCCCAGCACGGGCAGCGCCGTCGGTGCCGCCGCCACACCAGCCATCGCCTTGTCACGGGCCAGACGGCAGACGTAGTCCTGGGGTTTCTCACCCTCGCCACGCTGCTCGGGCACATCCAGCCTGAGTACCTCGAAGCGGTAGCCCAGCTGGGTCAGCAGTTCGTGCCGACGGGGAGAACCCGAGGCGAGATAGAGTTGCAGTTCGTTGTGCTTGTTCATATTCGCTTAGATGAGATGAGATACGGTTACAATTTATTGTTTTTGCTCACATTCACTTGATATTGAAGTGACGGCGCACCTTGCGCAAGACCATAAAGATCCAGGGCCATATTAGCATCGTCGTCAACGTCGACCAAAAATAGGCGAAGTTGAGGCTGGCGCGGCTGAACAGGTGTTCGGCCCAGAACACGGTGATCTTCCCCACCAGGGAGAGCAGACCGATGATCAGCGCCTGTTGCCAGAGGGAGAAGTTGCGGATCTTCTGGAACTGGAAGGCCGCCAGATAGGTGGTGATGGCCATGGCCATGGCACGCACCCCGAGCGTGCTGCCAAGCAGCACATCCAGCAGCAGACCGGCTACCCAGGCGGTGCCGACGTTGGTTCGATGGGGCAACGCCAGCGCCCAGTAGATGAGCACCATGGCGAGCCAATCCGGCCGGAAGGGCTCGAACTGGAAAGGAAGCGGCAGGATGGAGAGGCACAGGGCCAGCAGGATCGAGACCCAGATCCAGATCCTGCCGCTGGCAGGTTGCAGCATCAGCGGGTCGCCCCCGCCGCCGAAGTGGCCGATGCGGCAGACGCTGCCGCGGGTGCATCCAGCGCCTCGTTGTCACGGACTTCCGGCTTCTTGTCGGTCCACAACAGCAGCAGATAACGCAGCCTGTCCAGTGCCACCAGCGGCTTGGCCTCGATCTGGGCGAAGGGTTTGCCCTCCACATAGTCGGATCGGGTCACGGTTGCCACCGGATAGCCTTCCGGGAAACGGCCGCCGAGGCCCGAGGTGACCAGCAGATCCCCTACCTGCACGTCGGTGTTGCGCGGCAGATTGCGCAGCTCCAGCTTGTCCAGCTCACCACTGCCGGAGGCGATGGCGCGCAGGTCATTGCGCAGCACCCGCACCGGGATACCGTGGCTGGAGTCGGTGATAAGCAGCACCCGGCTGGTGGTGGAACCCACGTGCAGCACCTGGCCGACCACCCCCTGATCGTTGATCACCGGCTGGCCGTTGTAGACGCCATCCAGCGCCCCCTTGTTGATCAGCACCTGATGGCTGAAGGGGTCGGAATCCACCGACAGCAGCTCGGCCACCATCTTGCGGGACTCCTTGTGAACCGGCGAACCCAGCAATTCACGCAGGCGCTGGTTCTCGTGCTCCAGCTGATCCAGCTTGAGCAGACGGGAACGCAGGGTAAACAGCTGTTGCTCCTGCAGCTTGGTCTGTTCGATCAGGCTGGAGCGGGTCTGCACCTGGGTCGACATGGTGTCGAGCAGGGTACCCGGCGCGTTGGCAATGTATTGCAGCGGACTGACGAGGGAGCTCAGATAGACGCGGACGTGCGTGAACACACCGAAGCGGGAATCCGCGACGATGGCAGCAACCGAGATGATGACGGCGAGAAACAACCGTAACTGAAGCGAAGGGCCTCTACCAAAGATGGGTTTCATGAGTCGTCAAAAAAGAGCCGGCGCTCGGCCGGCTTTGGGTCTTATTCGTAGTGGAACAGATCGCCACCGTGCATATCGATCAGCTCCAGCGCCTTGCCACCGCCACGGGCGACACAGGTGAGCGGATCCTCAGCCACGACGACCGGGATGCCGGTCTCTTCCATCAGCAGACGGTCGATATCTTTGAGCAGGGCGCCACCACCGGTCAGCACCATGCCGCGCTCGGAGATGTCGGAGGCCAGCTCGGGCGGGGACTGCTCCAGCGCCACCATGACGGCGGAGACGATACCGGACAGCGGCTCTTGCAGCGCTTCCAGGATCTCGTTGGAGTTCAGGGTGAAGCTGCGCGGCACCCCTTCTGCCAGGTTGCGACCACGCACTTCGATCTCGCGCACCTCTTCGCCCGGATAGGCGGAGCCGATCTCGTGCTTGATGCGCTCGGCGGTGGCTTCCCCGATCAGGCTGCCATAGTTGCGGCGCACGTAGCTGATGATGGCTTCGTCGAACTTGTCGCCACCGATACGCACGGACTGGGAGTAGACCACGCCGTTCAGGGAGATGATGGCCACTTCGGTAGTGCCACCACCGATGTCCACCACCATGGAACCGGTCGCTTCGGAGACCGGCAGGCCGGCACCGATGGCGGCGGCCATGGGCTCGTCGATCAGGTACACCTCGCGGGCGCCGGCACCCAGTGCGGACTCCTTGATGGCACGACGCTCAACCTGGGTGGAACCGCAGGGAACGCATACCAGCACACGGGGGCTCGGACGGAAATAGTTGTTGTCGTGAACCTGCTTGATGAAGTGCTGCAGCATCTTCTCGGTCACGTAGAAATCGGCGATGACGCCGTCTTTCATCGGACGAATGGCGGAGATGTTACCAGGGGTACGACCCAGCATCTGCTTGGCGGCATGACCGACAGCAGCGACCGATTTGGCGTTCCCGCGCTCTTGGCGAATGGCGACAACTGAGGGTTCGTTAAGGACGATCCCTTGATCTTTTACGTAGATCAGGGTGTTGGCAGTTCCCAAGTCGATCGACAGATCGTTGGAAAAGACGCCTCTGAGCTTTTTGAACATGGCTACGGGAAATCCTAAGAATTTGGAGGTGCAGAAAACCGGCTAACTTTACCAATGCCCACCCCAATCGGCAAGCGCTCAAACTGTCGCCAATCAATCAGGCGCGACAAAAATGCGAGTCATCACTCACCCGCACAGGCCGACAAAGACTAAGAAACAAGGAGATAAGTCGTCACTCAATATCAAACAGCCTCATTCCCCGTCAGACCCGTCCTATCAGGGCATCACTTCGCGGCGATAAATAATCCGATCATTGCCCCGATCCCGACCAAAAATCGCCTCCCCCTGCAGATGACCCGTCGTGGCGGGATCAGCCAACCAGACGGGTTGGGATGGCTGTTGCTCCAGCACGATCCGATAGGGAATGCGCACCGCCTGATTGGGCGGCGCGAAGTGGAACCGGGTCTCGCCTGCGTCGAAACCGACCTGAGTGCCACCCGGTGCCACATTGCCGAGACCAAGGCGAATGCGGGTACCGTCTTTGAGGATCAGATCCCCCGTCGCGGCGTCATAGCGTTGATCCGCATCGGTAAAGACGATGCCGCCACCCGCCAGGGAGATCTGGGTGCAGATATCTTGCGAATTGGCTCGCCACAGGCCCCCTTCGAAATATTGCACTTGCAGGGGCAGCGCCAGCGGGGCGCTGTCGACCCCCTGACGGGTGCTGGCAAGCAGCCGGCCGTAGTAGGCGATCATGGTATCGCCCGCCCCCTTCGGAATGGAGAGCTGTTTGGCGGTGCAATTCACCCCGCTCTGGCAGCTACCACTGACGGCCGGATTCATGTCGCGGTTGGCGAGGAAGCTGGTCTCGCTGGCCTCACCATCCCCTACCTTGAGCCCCAGCCTCAGCAGCCGCAGTGGCTCCTCCGGCGCGGTCAGGCTCGGAGTGAGTTCACGCAGGCGCACGAAACGGCTCTGGCCATCGAAGCTGGCCTGGCCGCTCGCCCAGCTGGTCGTCAGAGGATCCAGGCGGTTGGATCTGTCGACCCCGTCCTGATTGTTCGCAGCCACCAGAGAGATCACTCCCTTGGCAAAATCACCCCGGTAGTTCTGGGTGATCCCACCCTGCTTGTTGCGTGCCTGCACCGTCGTTTGCACTCCAAACGGCTGGCTCATATAGCTAAAGCCGCCGCAGGCCGGGGTGACAGTGCTGCTCATCAGGTAGAAGTCCCAGGGCACGAAACGCCCCACCGGCACGCTACTGGCGGCGGGGATGGTGTAGCCAAAGTAACCTGAGTTCGGTGGCGTTGCAGTCATCCGGAAGACCCCGACCTCGTTCACCGACTGGGTGACGGTGTTGAGGTTGTTACTGCCTTTCGCGTTGGAATGGTCATAACTCAGCTTGCTGACCACCGCCTCGACTCCGGGCTTGGGGGCCACCAGCTGGCTGCCGAGGGCAATATTGGCCAAGGCGAAGTTCGGGGTAGTCAAGTTGCCGCTGCAGAAATCGGTATCGTTATCGGCCTGCCAGGCCACGGCTGCTATGGTCAGCGAGAACTCTTCCCCCGTCTTCCTGAACACAGGGCAGCTGGCATTCCCCGCCGTGCAGGCCCCCTGGGTCGGAGTGATGCAGAGCCCGACCGGGCGGCTGACAAAGAGACCCGAGCCCGTCATCACCAGACCTGCGGTATCCCCGCTGCCATCGTGGCGGGCATTGAGCCGCATCTGGCCCGCATCCGGGTAATTCACCGTCAGGGTGGTCTCACCCTTGGCATCGAAGCTCAGATTGCTGGTCACCGCCCCCCCCTGCGAGGTGGCGATGGCGCTGCCGTTGACCGTTACCTTGCTGCCGAAGGCGTTGCTCGACGGACTGACATAGTCGCTCCAGAAGCTGACAGGCTTGCTCACACTGGCGAAACTCGGCACACACTGCTGGGTCACGTTGTCCTTCCGGACCGCCTTCATCACCACCCGTTGGGGCTTGTTGGCAATGGTGTCCAGCGCATCGGTATCCGGCACGTCGGTAGGCACATCGAACAAGAAGCCACTGTCCGCAAAGCTGAGGGTACAGGCCGCCGCGCTCAGGGCCCCGCTGCCCGACCGGCAGAGAGTGGTACTGAGCGGTTTGGTGGAGGGCGTCGAGCCACTCACCCCCACCGTCATGGCGCTCGCCAGATTGTTGCGAAGCTGCAATTTGGTGGTGCCGCCGCTGAAGGTCACGGTAGCTGTGTTGCCGTTATAGCTCAGCTGGTTGCTGGCCACCCAGCCGTTGCTGCCATTTTTAAGCGGCGTCAGGGTGGCGCTCACCTGCTCATTGACCAGCTGGCTGCAACTGGCATTGGCACAGGCGCGTATGGTCAGGGTTTCGGGGTTGCAGGTCAGGGCGTTGCCGCTGTGCTCGAACTCGAAGTGATCGATCTGGTTCCCCACCGGACTGGAGTTGAGGGCGCAGACCTGGAAGTTGTCTATCTGGTGCGCGTTGGTCGCGGCACCGGTAGATCCCGTCATGGAGAGCAGGAAGTTCTCCGGGATCGCCGCCTGACCGCTTTGGCTGAGCGCATTGAAACTGTCGATCAGGGTGCTGTAGCCGCTGCCGGTGTTGCGCTCCACCTTGACCAGAGACTGGCCACTGGTACGGGAATCCACGGTCAGGCGGTAACGATGGGGGCGGTTGCCGTCCGAGCCGCTGTCCACGGTCGGCGAGAGGCAGTTGCCATTGGTGCTGGTACTGCCGTTGTTGCAGGTACCCCTGAGGTAGTTGTAACCGCTGGTGCCCGAACCCGAACCCCGCACCGCCACGGACTGCTTACGCCGTCCCTTGTTGGTCGCCCCGCCTTCGCCGGAGAAGTTGCCATACTCGTCTATCCCCACCCCGAGCCAGCCGCCGGCAAAGCCGTTGTTGCCCGCCGTGAAGCCATAGCCCAGCGGCCCGCCCGCGGCCCCTGGCTGGGGCGTTATCTTGGCGTCCGAGAGCACCACCGCCATGCCATCCGCTCCGTTGCCGCCATAGGCGTAGTGGTCGAACTCAATAGTCACCAGGTTGTTGGCAGCGGGGAAGAGTCGCTGATAGGTCGTCGACGTGGCCTGGTAGGTACTGGCCTGGGTCATGCCGAGGCGACCATTGACGATGGAGGGCGTGAAGTTGCCGCTGCTGCGAGCCACGACCCAGTTGTTGCTGAGAGAACTGGCGGAGAAGTCGTCGTTGAAGCAGGCGAGCAGAGGCTCCCCGCCGTCATAGATGACCTTGCTGTTCCCCTTCAGATTGACGTTCTTGGCACTCAACTGGCCACGCAAGACCACCTGATTCTCGAAGGTGGCATCCCCTTCCGCATAGTAGGTGCCTGCCAGCTGGTCGCTACCGGTGAGTGTGATGTTGCCGACCACATAGGCCTTGAAACCGGAACCTGTCTGCAGTTGCGAGTCGTTGTGAGCTGCGATGCTGCCCTTGACATAAAACGAGGTCGTCCCGCTGCCGACCAGCTTGATGAGGCTGCCCCCGGTCAGGGTCAGATCCCCTTCGATGATATAGGTCTTGCCTGCGGTCAACGTCATAACGCCGCCGTTTTGCATGGTCAGGCTCTTGATGACATAGGTGCTGTAACTGTCCGAAAAGCTGACATTGCCTGAGCCATTGGAAGTGACGGTACCATCTATGGTCAGACTGCCCAGGTCCCAGCGACTGCTGCTGGCGGCCTTGCCGTAATTGGGGGTTGTTCCCAGTACGACGGTGGGGGTGGTCCAGTTGGCAACCGTATAGCTTGCGGAATCCGTCGTCCCCGGGAAAGTGGGCCGGGTCTGCTTCAAGCTGGCCACACCGGTGATCTGACACTTGCCCGCCCCACAGGCCTGCGTGCTCATTTCGTAGTCATAGCCGGTGACCTGCCTGAAGCAGACCTCCAGGCCATTGTAATTCTCCACCCGGGCACCGGACTGCATGTAAAGGGTGCCCGCCGAATCGTGACTCTGGATGGGGCCAGGGAAGATGCTGTTGCAGTCCAGTGCAGCCTGGGCAGGCAAGCCAACCAACAACAAGACAAGGGCAGCACAGAGGCGGCGGATCATGGGTTCACTCCATCGAAGGCTTGTGCCACCAGAGTGCGGCTGACGGCAAAGTCCGGATTCGGGCCGCTGTTGGTTCCCGGGTCACCGCAGCGCCCCTCGCTGCTGAAGTCATAGGCGGTCTGGGTGGTGCCAGCGGCACTCACCGACACCTTGCTGCAGGTGACGATGGCCTGGCAGCCCGTCAGTCCCGCATCGGTGAAACTGAGACTGGTGCTGGCGGCGCATTGCTGCCCTTGCCACTTGCCGTTGGGATAGAGTCGATAGAGGGCAATTTCCAGCCCACTCTGTGCCGCCATCAGGGCCCGCACTCCGCGCACCTCCGCAGTGTGCTTCTCAGCGCTGTCCACCAGGAAGCGGCCCATGGCCGCCGCCAGCAGGGCCATGATGACGATGACAAAGAGCGCGATCATGATGGCGCTGCCTCGCTGATACCTGACAGAGGCAAGTTTAAGGGACATTGAGCACCTCCAGCTTGTGGTTGAAGCTGACGCTCTCGCCGCGCTGCTCAAACACAATCCCTAGCCCCACTTCGCTCTGATTGAAGGCAGCGGGATCCCGATAGAAATAGCTGGTCGGTCGGATATGCTCGGCCATCAGGGCCGGGGAGCTCCAGAGGGCGCCAGTGCCGATGGCGGCGCTGGCCCAGGTCAGGGTCGTGCCCACCACGCAATAACGTACCTGCTGGTTGGCAAAATAGATGCGCTGGCCCGGGGAATCCTTGGTAACAGCGGCCGCCAGGGTCAGCGACAAGGCCCCGGAGGCAGGGCTCCCCACGGCAGTCACCCTGGCAGTGCAACGCCCCTGCAAACAACTAACATCCAGCGTATTGGTGTTGCCAATCGTGGCATCAGGCAGTGGATAGATGATGGCCAGGTCATTTTTGGCAGGCAATTTAGCTGGCGCGACAATGTTGAGGGCCGTGATCGCCGCCGGCCCCAGATAGCGACTGGTGGTGGCGATGGGCCAGAAGCGCAGGCAAGGCCCCTGCTCCTTCAAGCCGCCAGCGGCGTCCTCCACGCGCACAGAGCCGGGCACCGCATCGCGCAGCTCGCGGTTGAGCCGCTCCATGGCGAAGCGGGCATCACTCATCAGTTGCTCGCGGCTGCTGGCATCCCCGTAAATCTGGGTGCCGATGCCGATAAACTGGCTGGTGAAGGTCGCCATGACCCCGAGCAGCAGGATCACCATGACCAGCTCCACCAGAGTGAAACCCCGTGCCGCCCGCATCAGTAGTTCCCTCGATAGAGGGTAAAGGCCAGTTCGCTGCGATCCGGCAAGCGTACCCACAGCTCGACGCGCTTGCCGGTGAAGCAGGGGCCGCTGCAAGTGGGCAAGTCATTCTTGGTCAAGTCTGCCCCGCTCACCCGGATCCGGACCCCGAACTGGCGATACTCGCTCGCATCCAGACCAGCACCACTCCTGGCACCGAAGAAATTGGCCGGCACCCAGCCGCCGTCGCATCTGGCCAACCCCTTGGCGCAGATGGCGCTGGTCTGGTAATCATCCACGTCATTGAACTGGTAGGGACGCGTCTCGCCACTGTCCGGGCCATAGCTGGCGCTGTCGGTGCAGGCCGGGTAGGCCACCGCCGGGCTTCCGGCCGTCTCGCCGCAGCGAAAACGCCCGCCATTGTGATCGGAATGCTCATCGAAGGACTTCTCCAGCACCTCGCTTAAGATGCGCTGGGCCAGCTGGGCGGCCCGTACCTGCTGCACCGGATCCACTGCCTGGGGGGCCTGGTTGACAAGCAGCCCCAGGATGCCGGTGAGCGCCACCGCCAGCAGCACGATGCCGACGATGAACTCGATCAGAGTGAAGCCGCGGCGGGCATTAGGGAAGGGCATGAATATAGCCTTCGGGCTCGATACGCAGACGGGCACTCTCCCCACCATCGCTCACCATCAGGTTACAACCGCTGATGCAGGCTGACGGGGATAGGGGGCGGCCGCTGCGCTTGTCGAAAGAAAAGCTGCCCTGAGGCAGGGAGATACTGCCGGAAGCCTTGACCACTCGCCCACGGACCTGTTCATCCGCCTTCCAGTTATCGATGACGGACCCGGACGCACAACTGCCCGTCTGGGTCAGATGAGCGAAGCGATTGGTCTCCACCACCAGCTGGGTGCAGCGCGCCACCCCTTCCTGCATGTTCATGGTCTGCACCAACCGCAGCCGGGCCACCAGTTCATCGCGCAGGGTATGGGTTTCAAAGCCGCCTTTGCCCAGCCATTTGGGCACGGCAAAGGCGGCCAGAATCCCGAGTAACAGGATCACTATCACCAGTTCTATCAGGGTAAAACCGTCGTCCTGTTCCATCATGATGAACAACCCTAGAAAGAAGTAGAGAGAGGACAACCTCTCTCTACTTTGCTTATTGGTTTGGCTTATTTACAGGCGGTAACTTCAGAGGTCGGCTGAGAACCAGAGGCTGCTTGGGTATAGGTGACGAAGCAGTCAGTCGCTGTAGCGGCTGAAATACCTGCCGGGAAAATCTTGATGCTGCTGGACGCAGGAGTACCAAAGCTCCAATCGTTAGAGCTCAGTTGCAGCACATTTTCCAAGTCTGCCTGAGTAGCCTTCGGGTAACCGTAGGCAATTCCTACATTGACACCATTACCGATATCCAGCGTATCGGAATCATTAGTGTCCTTGCCCGCAATCACGGCTTTGCTATACACCATGGCACCGGCAGAATTCAGAGAACCCTCGACCCCTTTCAGAGTGGAAGTACGCGCATCATCCTGCAGATTCAGGAACTTGGGTGCGGCGGTGACCGCCAGAATGCCCAGAATGATGATGACGATCACCAGTTCGATCAGGGTAAAACCCGCTTGCTTCTTCATTGCATTTTCCTCGGTTAATCAATTGATATTGGTAATGACCTGGCCGGAGGCCGGGCGATAACTGAAACTCATGAACTCACTCGTGCTCCCTTGCGGGTCTTGATAGCGTCCATCACTGCCTTTGCTCAGGCTGTTGACCAGATAGTAACGGCAAACCGAATCCAGTCCGTTGCTGCTCACCGTTGCATAAAACTTCAGGTCATTGCCGCTACCGCGCACTTCATCGAAGCTGGCAGTCGCCTTGGGAGGATTTTGCAGCAATCCCTCCCAAATATAGAGACAGCGCTGGGCCGTCAGATTGGCCGGATTTACATCGGCATTGCCGCTCGCAGACGTGTCCATAGGATACCCCGGGGAGAGCTCGCCGTTATTGACCTGAGTGTCGGTTGGCGTCGTCAAATAGAAACGCGACCCGTCGTAGAGTACGGTATTGAGACCGTCCTGCTTGGCGCGTCCTTCCGCTTCCCACTGGGCCCGCACCAGCGACACCCCGGTCGCGAAACCGCCGGATACCCCCTCCACGCTGGCCTTCTTCGCCTCGTCGGTGACGTCGAGGAAACGGGGCAATGCGGTGACCGCCAGGATCCCCAGGATCACGATGACGATCACCAGTTCGATCAGGGAAAAACCCGCCATCTGGCCGGGTCCGCGGCCGGATATCACTCTTGTTGCTGCCATGCTGCCTCCGTCATTGTCCGCATTATTTCATGCGGTTAGAAAAAAATCATGTCACAGGTTAAGTGTCATCTGGCTCAGGGCAGCAGTTGCACCCGCCCATCCCCGAACCGGTAGTGCAGCCGTTGGGTTTCCCAGCCGTATTCACAGCCTCTCCCATCCCGGCTGACCAGGGCTTCCAGCGGCGGCAGGTTCTGCCCCCCATCACCGATCAGGGTCAACCACAGCTGACGACAATCATCAGATGGGGATTGCAGCGGCAATACCCCGAGGGGCCAGCCCCGCTCATCGAACTGCCAGGCGACCCCCTCGGCATGCAACACTTCGGGTCGTCGCTCATCGAGCCAGCGCCCGTGCAGACGCTGGACTCGCTCGGCAAATTGCTCCCCCAGCAGCGTCACGCTCACCGCCAGCGCCTGTTCCCTGTGGCTGCGATAGCTCATGGCCAGGGTGGCGATGATGACCAGCAGCAGGATCACGGCGGCCAGCCGCCGATACCCTCCCAGCCAGCGCTCATCCTGTTCGGACTGTCTGCTCATCCCTGCTCCTACCGACCTTGACCACCCTTAAAACCGCGAAGATGCTCGCTACTCATGACTGACCACGCACCGCCCGCATCATGTCCCACATGGGTGTGAAGATACCGAGCGCCAGCACCAGCACCATGACGGCGACGATGCCGATCAGGATGGGTTCGATGCGGGCGGTGAGGCTCTTGAGGTCGTAGTCCACCTCCCGCTCGTAGTATTCCGCCGCCTCGTGCAGCAGGTCGTCCACCTGACCCGTCTCCTCCCCCACCGCGATCATCTGCATCACCAATGGGGTAAACAGGCCGCTGCCACCGGCGGTGCGCAGCAGGCTCTCCCCCCGCTCGATCCCGGCACGCATGTCGCGGATCCGGTCCGCCATCCAGGCGTTGTCCACCGCATCCGCCACCAGGGTCAGCGCCTGGTTCAGCGGCACCCCGGCCTTGAGCATCATGGAGAAGCTGCGGGCGAAGCGCGCCAGCAGGGAGCGTTCTATGATGGTGCCGACGATGGGCAGTCGCAGCTGCCATCTGTGCCAGGTCAGCTTGCCCCGGGTCGTGGCGACCCAGCGCCGCCAGCCGATGACGGCGCCCGCCAGGATGGCGAGCAGCAGCCACCAGTAATGGACGAAGAAGTGGGAGGTGGCGAGCAGGATCCGGGTCGCCAACGGCAGTTCCACCCCGAACTTGGCAAACATGCCGGCAAACACCGGGATCACCATGATGTTGAGGATCACCATGGCGATGGCGATGGCAGCCATCACGAAGCTGGGATAGCGCATGGCGGTCTTGATCCGCTTGCGGGTCTCCAGCTCCAGATCGAAATAGTTGGCGAGCTGCAGGAAAGCCTCTTCCAGCTGACCCGTGTTCTCCCCCACGTGGATGATGGAGACAAACAGGTTGCTGAACACCTTGGGATGGGATTGCATGGCGCTCGACAGGGGGCGTCCATTGCCGAGATCTTCCCCCAGTGCGTGCAGCGCCCGCTTCAGCGGCTTGCTGTGGGTGCTATCCTCCAGCCCGGCGATGGCCCGCAGTATGGGGATGCCGGCCCGGGTCAGAGCGTACATCTGGCGGCTGAACACCACCAGCTCTTCGAGCTTGACGCTGCCCTCCAGCAGCAGGGACCAGTCGATGCTGGCGGATTTCGCCCTGCCGGGTTTGAGCTCGGTCGGCATCACGCCACGGCGCATCAGCTGCTCGGCGGCGGCCATCTCGCTCGCCGCCTCCAGGCTGCCGCTGACGGCATTGCCCTGACTGTCGCGTCCCTTGTAGTTGAAGCTGCTCATGGCTTAGCCCAGATCCTCCGCGAGCCTGAGCACCTCGTCCACCGAGGTGATCCCCTCGCGGGCGTAGTCCAGCGCCGTCAGGGCCAGGGGCCGGTAGTGCTCGTGTTCGCGCGCCGCCCGGGCGAAGCCCTCCGCATCGTTGCGGCGCAGGGCATCCATCATGGGTTGATCCAGCTCCAGCAACTCGTAGACGCCGATCCGGCCGGAATAACCGGTGAAGTTGCAACTCTGGCAGCCACGCCCCTTGTGATAGACATGCTGGCCCGGCGCCTCGCCGGAGAGCACGGAGAGCCAGGTGGCCTGCCCCTCGTCCGGCGGGCTCACCTCGACGCAGTGCTCGCACACCCGCCGCACCAGACGCTGGGCTACCACGGCCCGCAGCGCACTCGCCACCAGATAGCCGGGGGCTCCCATGTCGATGAGGCGCAGGGCACTGGTCACCGCGTCGTTGGTGTGCAGGGTGGTCAGCACCAGGTGACCGGTGATGGCACCGCGCAGACCGATCTCCACCGTCTCGTTGTCCCGCATCTCCCCCACCAGCAGGATGTCCGGATCCTGGCGCAGGGTGGAGCGCAGCACCTGGGAGAAGGTGAGGCCGATCTTGGCGTTGACCTGCACCTGGTTGATGCGTGGCAACCGGTATTCCACCGGGTCTTCCACCGTGATGATCTTGTGGCTGGCCTGATTGAGTTCGGAGAGGGCGCCATACAGGGTGGTGGTCTTGCCGCTCCCCGTGGGGCCCGTCACCAGGATCATGCCGTGGGGGCGTTTGAGCTGACGCCGGAAGCGGGTGAGGATCGCCGGCGGCATGCCGGTATCCGCCAGCGACAAGATGCCGGAGGATTGATCCAGCAGACGCATCACCACGGATTCCCCGTACTGCACCGGCATGGTCGACATCCGCACGTCCACGTCGCGCCCGCGCACCTTCATGTTGAAGCGGCCATCCTGGGGCAGCCGTTTCTCGGAGATGTCGAGCCCGGCCACCAGTTTCAGGCGCAGCACCAGCGCCTGGGCGATGCGCACCTCGTTCAGCAAATTCTCGTGCAAGATGCCGTCGATCCGCTGGCGGATGCGCAGCACCTTCTCGTCCGGCTCGATATGGATATCCGATGCCCCGACCTGCACCGCGTCCTCGAACAGGGAGCGCAACAGCTTGGCCACCGTCGCCTCCCCCTCGTCGGCCCCGCCGTTGAGGTTGCTGGCCCCGAGCTCGAAGCCGGTATCCTGATGCTCCTCGTGCAGCTGCACCGCGAAGTTTTCAATCTCCCGGGTGCGCCGATAGAGGCGGTCGAAATACTCCAGCAACTGGCCTTCCCGCGCCACAGCGAGCACCAGTTCCCGCGGGCTCAGCAGGGCGGCGATGGCGTCGAGGGCGCTGAGGTCGGCGGGATCCGACATGGCCACCGTCACCTTGTCATCGCTCTGATTCACCGCCAGCGCCCGGTAGCGACGGGCCTGCACCTCGGGCAACAGGGCCACGGCGGCCGCATCTATGGTGAGATTGTTGAGGTCGAAGAAGGGCACATCCAGCTGGCGGGCGAGGAATTGCAGCAACTGCACCTCGCTGATGAAGCCAAGATCGATGAGGGTGGTTCCCAGCTTGCGGCCGGTCTGCCGCTGCTGCTGCAGGGCAAGCTGGAGCTGGTCATCGGAGATGATCTGCTCTTGCACCAGCAGGTCGCCGAGCCGCATTTTCAGTCTGGGTTGTGCCATGGCTACTCCGAAAAAGTGAACACTGCCCCTCAGGGGGCGAGTTGGGCGATGCGCTGATCCAGCCACTGGCTGGAGGCTTCGCCGAGGTTGCCGTGCAGCTGGGCATTGCGATAGGCATCCAGCGCCTGCTGGCGATGGCCCTGGCCATCCTCCGCCACGCCGAGACCGAGCCACCAGCGGCCCTGATCCGGCTGCTGACGCAGCAACTTGACGTAGAGATCCGCCGCCTGGGCATTCTGTCCCAGCTCCTGGGTCAAGCCGGCCCAGGTGGCGTAGTAGTCGAGGTTGGCGGCAAGATCCGGCTGATAACCGGCCAGCCAGTCCAGCGCCTTCCGGCGATCCCCGGCGCTGATGGCCACCCGCGCCAGCAGCAGGCGAAAATCGGCCTGCCGCGGCTCCAGTCTGAGCCCCTCTTCCAGCACCTGGTTCGCCTCGTTCAGACGCCCCTCGCCGTAGAGCAGCGCCGCCAGCTGTTCGCGGGCCCCCTGGTTGTGGGGATCGTGCACCAGCACCTGGTAGTAGTTGTCCTGCGCCGCCCGCATATCCCCCTTGGCCATGGCCGTGGTGGCCTTGCGCTCGGCCAGGGTCGCCAGCTCCGGCTCGGAGAGGTCCACCTGTTCAATCCTGAGCACCCTGGGCTTGCGGGGCGGAGCCGCCGCCTCCCGCTCGGCTGCGAGTTCGGCCTGCAGATCCGGTTGCAACTCTTCGTCGCTCGGCACCGTCTCGCCTTCGGCCAGCAGTGCATCCCCGCTGGGGTCGATCCCCTCATCCGCCGGGGGAAGCGCCTCACCGTCGGCCTCGTCCATGTCGCTCCGAGTCGTGGCCAGCGCCAGGGCTGCCGGGACGTCTGGTTCGCCTTCCGCTTCCGGCGGCTCAGCGGTGCTGGCGGCTGCCGACATCGGCACACCGGCCAGCGTTTTGGCAGCGGAAGATGCTGCCGGTGCAGATTCCACTGCGCTGACTGGCTGTGAAATGGCGGCCAAGGCAGCAGGAGTCTCTGCCTGATGGCTCTGCTGCCAGTAGATCCAGGTGCGCCAACCAAGGATCCCGAGTGCCAGTCCGCACATCAGGGTCAATGCCAGCATCCACCAGCCTTGCTGGCGAGGGGGCGCCACGTAGACGGCGGTTCCCTCCCCCGGTTGACGCTGCTCCAGATCCTTGAGCATCTGATTGATCACGCTCATGACCAGACTCCATAAGCCAGGGCTCCGCCCAGCAGCAACAGCAGCGGCCACCAGCGGAGGAATGAAAAGTGGCTGGCATCCTCGGTATCCCGGATGGCGAGGCGCATCAGCTTGCCGCCTATCTGCCGCTCACCCCGGCCATAGGCCAGCATCAGGCACTTCTGGGCCAGCACGTTGATGAGGCGCGGCACCCCGCGGGACGCTCGCCACAGCAGACGCAGGGCGCGCCGACCGAAGAGGGATGCCCCGCGATAACCGGCGGCGTGCAGTCGATGCTCCACATAGGCACGGGTCTCGTCGAGGCGCAGGGCCCGCAGGCAGTAGGAGAAGCCGATGCGCTGGCGCAGCTGGCGCAGATGGGGCTTGGCCAGGCGGGCATCCAGCTCGGGCTGGCCGAACAGCACGATCTGCAGCAACTTGCAGGACTCCGTCTCCAGGTTGCCGAACAGCCGGATCGCCTCCAGGGTGTCGTCCGGCAAGGCCTGGGCCTCGTCGATCAGCACCACCACCCGCTGACCCTGCTGGTGCAGACCGATGAGATGGCGATGGATGCGATCGGTGAGATCCAGCTCGCTGCCATCCCGTACCGCCAGACCCAGCTCCAGCGCCAGGGCGATGCGCAGCTCGGCGGGGTTGAGGTGGGGGTTTGGCAGCCAGGCCAGACGCACGGGCCGCGCCTCCGAGCCGAGCTCGGTCAGCAACTTGCGGCACAGCAGTGTCTTGCCGGTGCCCACCTCGCCGGTCACCTTGATGAACCCCTCCCCCTGGGCCAGCGCCCAGTTCAGCACCTGCAGGGCCTCTTCATGGGGCGGCAGGCCGTAGTAGAGGCTGGTGTTCGGGGTGAGGGCGAAGGGCGCCTCCCGCAGGCCGAAGTGGCTCAGGTACATGAGGCCTCCCGGGGCCGGGAGGCGGAGGAAGCGAGTCGCTGCACTCTCATGGCTTAGCCCTTGGGCGGGTACCACTTGTCGAGCAGTTCGGAGGAGCGCTGCAACTCGTTCTGCCAGGTGCCCTTCTCCACCACGGTGGGCTTGAGCATGATCACCAGCTCCACCTTCTTGGTGCTCTCGCGGCGGTTGGTGAAGGCTTCACCGACCCAGGGGATGTCGCCGAGCAGGGGCACCTTGCTGACGATCTCCTGCTTGTCGGTCTTCATCAGGCCGCCGATAACGACGATGTCGCCATTGTTGGCCTGCACCACGGTATCCGACTCGCGGATGGAGCTCTTGGCCAGCGGCAGCACCAGAGGAGCGGCGGTGCCGACGTTGATGGTCTTGCTCTGCTCCTCGGTGTCGATGACCGAGGGGTGGATGTGCAGCAACACCCGGCCCGCCTCATCGATCTGCGGCGTCACGTCCAGGGCGATGCCGGAGAAGAAGGGGGTCAGCTCCACGTTGGGGGTGACGATGGGCGCGGAGTTGCCCGAGGTAGTGGTGGTGGTGGAGGCGTTGGTGACAAAGTATTCATCCGTCCCCACCTTGATCACCGCCTTCTGGTTGTTGGTCGCAGTCACCCGGGGGCTGGAGAGCGTGTTCACGTCCCCCTGGGTCTTGAGCAGGCTGACCGCCACGTTGAAGTTGCCGTCCGAGATGGTGAAGCCGGCACCGCCTCCCAGAGCCCGGAAGATCTGGTTCGGGGTGCTGGCGATGGGGCTTTTCAGCAAGGAACCGCCGCCGGTGATCCCCTTGCCACCATCCCAGCTGGCGGAGAGGCCGCTCCAGTCCACCCCCTGCTCGTAGCCTTCGTTGAGGGAGACCTCGAGGATCCGCGCCTCCAGCACCACCTGGCGCTTGAGGTGTTCACCGGATTGCTCGAGGAACTCGCGCACCGCCTTGAGCTCCTTGGGGTAAGCCCGCACCGTCACCAGACCGGCCTGAGGGCTGGTGATGATGGCCCGGCCTTCACCGTTGCCGACCAGGGTCTGCAGGGAGTCCCTCAGATCGGTCCAGTAGTCGTTGTTGCTGTCCGTCTCGATCCGGGTGCCGTTACTGTTGGTGTTGTTGTCACCGTTGTCGGAGGAGCCGAAGTTGTTGTTGCCGCTGTTGTTCAGGCCGTTGTCGAAGTTGTTGTTATTGCCGTTATTGTTGTTGTCGTTCGCGGTCACGCCGCCGGTACTGACCGAGGTGCGGGAGAGGCCACGGCGGGCCATCATCAGGTAGTTGACCGGGATGGTCTCGGTGCGAAGACCGGCGGGATAGATGTGGAACACGTTGCCCTTGCGCTGCACATCGAAGCCGTACATGTCCCCCACGGTGGCGAGGGCCTCCTGCAGGGTCACATCCTTGAGCTCCACCGAGATGGAACCCGCCACCCCGGGATGCACCGCCACGCTGTAGCGGGAGCCCTTGAACAGGGAGCCGAAGAACTCGACCGCATCCACGTCATGGGCCGCGATCCGCAGCCGTTTCTCGGGGATGGCCATCGGCTGCTGGGGGCGATTGAGCTGCAGCAGCTCGCTTTGCACCGAAGGGGGCAAGGTCGTCAGAGGGGTGGTCGGAGCCTGCTCCGCCATGGCCTGCTTGAGGGCATCCTTGGCCTGCACCGGCTCAGGGTGCTTGTAGGTTGTGCAACCCGCTACCGCCAACGCGAGGGGAAGCAGACAGAAATGGTGTTTTTTCATGTAATTAGCGCACCTGACTCGCAATTAAACTCGACAAACCCGGCCCATAACATCCCGCACGGTGCCGATTTACATCCGTATCTTGCTACCAAACAGGGTCAGCGACTGACGCTGGCCCCCCTTCTCCAATACCACGGCATCGGCGCTGATGGCGACCAGCTGGTAGCCCTCTATCCGCTGACCGACCCGATAGCTCTGGCCATTGATCACCGCGAGGGCAGGACCGTTGCCGATGATGATGCTCTGCAGCCTCGGCACGCCGGCCGTGGCGGACGGGTTCGCCCCCTTGCTGGCACTCATCCCCGCCAGCGGGGCCGTCGGATCCTGCAATACCTCGGCCTGGGCCAGGGGGCTCAGCAGGCAGGTCCACAGCAGACACCAGGCCGAGCCTGACAGCCATGGAATATTATTTTTATTTATCAGCATGTTAGCCACGGATAAACTCCTTGCTGGTGCTGAGGGTGTAGATCTCCATCATCACCGCGGCCTTGGGGTGTTCCTCCACCCTGTAGTCGAACCTCTGCCAATAGAAGTGGCGGGGCAATGCCTCCAGCGCCTTCAGATACTGGTAGACATCGAAATACCCCCCCTCCAGCTGGAGGCGGATCCCGTGTCTGAACAGGTTGACCTTCTGCTCTCCCGCCATCAGGGGTTCGGGTTTGAGCGAGGTCAGGGACAGCATGTGCAGGTTGGCGGAGCGGGACAGCAGGGCCTCCAGCACGGCGGGCATCTCCCGGGCCGGGATCAGATCCACCGTCTGGGCCTTGAGCTCGGCATCCAGCCTGGCGAGATCCGCGTCTACCCGCGCCAGCTGCTCACGTACCTGGGCATTGGGATCCCGTGCCAGCCTGGCCTGCTTGCCCTGATTCTCGAGGTCGAGGATCTCCAGATCCCGCTGGGCGGCGGTCAGGGCGGCGCGATCCTGGCTCAGCCGGGTGTCGGCGGCATCCAGCCAGCCGTAGATCCCGATGGCCCCGGCCAGCACCAGGCCGGTCAGCAGGATCAGTACCCGCTCTCGCAAGCTGAGGGCGGCCACTTTCTGGGCCCATGCCTGCCACTGTGCTTTCAACTCCATCAGGGCTTCTCCTGCTCGATGCCGCTGAGCTGGAAGGCCAGTTGGCCCTCCTTGTCCCGGCTCAGGGTCAGCTCACCGAACTGCTTGCCCGCCAGGGACGGCGTCTGTTTGAAACGGTTCACCCAGGCGGGCACATCCTGACTGCGCTCGGCGAAGCCGGAGAGGTTGATGTGCCCCTCGCTGATCTCGATCCGTTGCAGGGAGAGACGGGCATCCCGCAGGCGGGCGAGATCCGCCATCAAGCCGGCGTAACCCTGGGATTTTTGCAAGGAGAGGTTGCCAAGCTGCTGCATCAGCCCCTGCCTGGCACTCAGCTCCTCCTGCCGGCTGACCAGCTGTTGTTGCAACTGGGTATCGGCCTGATGACGGGCAAGCTCGGCGTCCAGGCGCTGGGCTTCCCCACGTTTGACATCGAGCGCCACCCGCAGTTGTCCCAGCTCGCGGCTGACTCCCTGTTGCTGCCAGCCATAGAAGGCAGCGACGACGAGCAGCAGCAGCAAGGCACTGCCCCAGGCCAAGGCCATCTGGTTGAGGCTGGCCCACTGGCGCTTGGGCCTGAACTCGGCCCCGTATAGGTTGATATGACGCTTCATCATTCGTTCCTGCCCAAGGCGGCGCCACAAGTCGAGAGAGACTCAACTCCGGCCGGGCATGTGCCGTTCAGGGTCGACGAATTGACAGCCTGCATCATCGCTCACCTCCCAGGGCAGCACCGTAGGCCGAGAGATACTCAACCCCGGCAAGGACCGCCTTGTTGGCCATGGCAGACACCGGGAAGCCGAAGGCCTGTTCCAGGTGACGCACCAGATGGCCGATGGAGGAGGAGGCGATGGCAAGCTGCATCTGGCCCGGCTCAGGCAGCTTGAGCTGACCGGCGAGATAGTCGATGGAGCGCTGGATCTCGAGGGCCAACCCATCGAGCAGGTCGGGATCCGGCTCCTGGCCGCCGGTGAGGCTGCCAAAGCCGCGCAACTGGCGCGAGAAGCAGAGCCCCCCCTGATGAAACACCAGCAGTTGCAGATCCTGGCCCTTTGGCTGCCAGAGCAGGATACGCACCGTCTGATCCGCCTCGTACAGGGCCGTCATGGCCAGTTCGTCGCTGACGATGGCGTCCAGCTGTGCGACCCCGTTGACGGCATCCGCCAACTGTTGCACCCGGCTCTTGGGCAGGCAGATCACGTTGACCCTGGGTCGGCCGGCCGGCGGTGTCGGCAGGTCCACATAGTCCATGGCAAGCTGGAGCACGGGTTCGTTGACGAAATCCTTGATGGCCCAGGGCAGGGCCCCCGCCATCTCGGCATCGGGGACGGCAGGCTTGTCTATCTGGATCTGTTGATAAAGGCTGGCGGCCAGCGCCACCCGCACCTTAGACTTGGCCAGCCCATGCTGGCCGAACAGCTCGCCCATGGCCTGGGCCCACTCGTGGGGGCCATTGATGGCACGGCTGATGAAGAGAGGGCGTGGCTCCACACAGGCCAGCAGGATGCGATCGCTGGCCAACAGGAGTCCGACCTGATGGCTGGGAAGCGAACGACGGAAAAGTGATTTCATCGAGACCGGTCCTGGCTGCGTGAAACGGATTAAACCTTAACATAAACAGGCTATTAGCTTCCATATTTATGAAAGATGATGCATGGCAGGGCACTGCGCTGCCCCAGACCGAGGCGCCCCTCATTCCCTCCCCTCTGTACCCCGTCCAACATCCCTTGCTGGATGTCCACGGGGTCAGGCTCTGGTGCAAACGGGACGATCTCATCCACCCGACCCTCTCCGGCAACAAATGGAGAAAGCTCAAATACCATCTGTTGCAGGCAAAGCGGGAGGGAAAACATCACCTGCTTTCATTTGGTGGCGCCTACTCCAATCACATCCATGCACTGGCGGCAGCGGGCCACCGTGCCGGACTGCGCACCACGGGCATCATACGCGGTGAAGCCGACTCAGTCAGCAACTCCACCCTTCGAGCCGCCAGCGAGTGGGGCATGACCCTTCAGTTCGTGGACCGACAGAGCTACCGGCGACGCCAGGATTCCGAGTGGCTGGCTCAGTTTGAGACCCAACATACCCTGATTGTCCCCGAAGGGGGAAGTAGCCCCTTGGCCATTCCCGGCGTGGCCGAACTGGTGGCCGAGGTGCCCTTCTCGCCGGATCTCTGGGTATTGCCCTGCGCCAGTGGCGGTACCCTCGCGGGGCTGGTTGCGGGCAAACGGGAAGCGGAGCAGATACTGGCCATCGCCGTCCTCAAGGGCGGCGCCTTCATTCATGACGAGGTGTGCCGGCTTCATCCCCCGGCCGCCAGCACCCCGGGCTGGCGCATCGCACTGGATCACCACGACGGAGGCTATGCCAGATTCAGCCGGGAGATGTGGCAGTGGGTGCAGGCATTCGGTGCCCAGACCGGTCTGCCGCTGGAACCCATCTACAGCGGCAAGGCGATCTGGGGACTGTTTCGGGAGCTGGCGGCGGGTCACATTCCCCGTGGCAGCGAGATCGTCTTCATCCACACCGGCGGTCTGCAGGGGCTGGCAGGCCTGAGAGAGCAGGGTCGCCTCTGAAGGGGGCCCCAGACATGGCGGCCCCTTGAGAAGGTAACGCCGCCAAGACGGTTCAGACGCTGGCGGCTTCTGCCGGCAGCCGGCTGGGCTCGGCGAACCAGGGCCCCTGCCCCGCATGCACGCCAAGATGGCGCAGCATCTTCCACTCGTCGCCGCTCTCTACCCCCACCGCAATCACCCGGGTCTGGGTATTGGCACAGCCCCCCACCAGGCTGCGCACCGCCATCTGGTTGACCTGACGCAGGTGGATCTCCCGCACCAGGCTGGGGTGCAGCCTGAGGAAGTTGATCTCGAACTCCTTGATGTATTGGGTGCTCACCACATCCTGGCCCGCATGATCGATGGCCAGCTGGCAACCCAGCATGCGCAGTGCCCGCAGCGGTCGCTTGAGGGCCTCGTAGTGACGGGTCACCTGGGCCTCCGACAACTGCAACACCAGGGTCTGGTTGGTGCTGCGCGGTAGCTGGAACAGGTCGAAGAAGAGTTCGCGCTGGAACTCCCGGTTGAGCAGGCTCTGGGCACAGAGGGAGAGGCTGATGGGGCAACCGCCTTCCGGGCGCTGGCGCAGCAGACGCAAGGTGCGGGCGACCACCAGTTTGTCCAGCGGCAACAGCAGCCCGGCTTTCTCCGCCATCGGCATGAAGACCCCGGCCTGCAGCTCCCGCTCATGTTCATCCTGGATGCGGATCAGCAGTTCTTGCTGCAAGATCACCTGATCCTGCTCCTGCTGGACAGGTTGCAGATAGAAGTGGACCCCTTGCTCCTCGATGCGTCGGGTGATCAGGGTCCGCCAGCGTACCGTCCCCTTGCTGCTTCCCTCCTCATCCAGGGATTTCTCGAACAGGAACCAGCCGCTGTGGCCCTGCAAACGAGCGCTCTTGAGCGCCAGTTCTGCTTCTTCCTGCACCTTGAGCAGTGAATCCTGTGCCTGATAGCAGACCGCACCGAGATAAATGGCGGTTTCGACGTTGACCGCTTCCGGCCAATGCAGACGCTGCAGGCTCTTGAGCAGCTGGCCGGCACCATCGACCATCTCGCTCTCTGACATGTTGGGCAACAGCACGGCGAACACCTGGCCGGCATAGCGGGCCTGAAGAGCGCCGCTGTGCTTGCGCACGAAGGTACCGATGGAGGCGCTCGCCTCCATCAGCAGCTCCTGGCTGGGGCGCCCCGTCAGCTCGGGATCCAGCTCCTCCAGCCCGGCCAGTTCGATCAGCATGACACCACCGCTGATCACGCTCGCCTCCATGATGGCGCTCTCCATCCGGTTGTCGAAGAACAGGCGGTTGCCGATACCGGTCACCTTGTCGACGAAGGCATTGCTGCGGATGAAGTTGTCGAAGCGGCTGCGCTCCTTGCGGGCATCGGCCAGCTCCGCCAGCAGATGATTGAGTGCCTGGCTGGCGGAGACGGGCCACTCGTCGGCCGGATCGTGAGCCAGCTTGCCGAGTTTGCCATCCAGAATAAGCTGGGCCCGCTCGGCCAGGAGCTCGGCCCCGCGCAGTTGCAGCCGCAGCCAGCGAATGGAGTACCAGAGCCCGAACACGACTATGGTCACCCCGAGGGAGATGCCGGACATGGCCTGCATGGAGTATTCAAACTCCTTGAACGGCCGCTCCAGCTTGAACTCGGCCCGCATGCCGCTCTGATGGGGGATCGCCTTGCTGTAGGGGATCAGCAGGCTCTCGTCGGTCTGCTGCTGCACATCACGAAACCAGTAGACCCGCTGCTTGTCCTGGCGGATCTCCAGCTCGACCACGTGGGAAGCACGCAGCAGGGAGGGCAGCCAGCGGGCCAGATCCTGGGGATCGTCGGCGGCCCCTACCTGTTTGTCGATGATCTCCACCAGGGAGTCGACCCGGTTCTGCTGCAGCTCCATCCCCATCTGACGAAAGCTGAACACCCCGCCGAGCAGCACCATGGTCATGGCCAGGATCACGCACAGCGTAATAAAAGAGACGAGTTGAGTGGTCAGTTTCATGTGTCTTTCCGTAGCCGACGGCATCCATTAGGGCATCATGGTATCAGCCTTGGCCAAAACCCGCCTATGGATGAAGATCCCGCTTCGTAATTAAATGGCGACAAGGGGATGGGCGTTGACGGCGGAGGCCAGACAGCAGACGGATGAGGGGAGAAAAGCGGGCAGAAAAATGGTCCCGCAGAGGGGACCAAAAGAAACACTCAATATCAAAACTAACACTCTGTGCTACTGACAAAAATAGATACAGGAGTATTGAACACACGGTGAGTCAAACCGCGGGGCTACTCTAAACCAGTTCGGATAAGCTGGACAATTGTCACTTATGACAGGTTCACGATTGAATCTTAACCACCAGATTCGACTAAACCAGAATTTATCAATGACTTAGCAATTAAACGCTCAAAGGTTTTTTGCATTTATCAAATTGAAACAACTAATGAACCAGGGTGAGCCCCCTTGATGTTGCGCCTCCATGTTCAAGCCATTTGATGTGAAACGCCTCACTTCTCGACTCAGCTTGCGGTAATGAGTCCTCTCCACCCTCATCAACTCTCCATTTGACCCCTGGTAATGACACTGTCCTTCTGGCTGCGGGATAGCGCCACTTTGTTGCCCACCCGCGGATACGCAGCAACGCATGCCCACCAGCGAATTTTGCATAGATCCCGCGGGAAAAATGCTGCGTCCTGCCGACAACTACCCTTATCATGTGCGGATTCGCCATGGTCCATGACGGACTGTCCTGTCCCCGTCGGTCACCGCCGACCCGAGATGAGAACTACCGCCTATGAAGTCATTTATCCGGCAAGAGCTTTCCCTGCCCGTCAGCCTGCTGACCCTGCTGTTCTTCAAGACACAAGGCAGCGATCTGCTGACGGAGGCCACTCCCCTTGCCATCTATCTGCCGGTCTCCCTGGCCCTGCTCGCCATCGTCACCTGGGCCATCTTCTCCGTCGTGCGACACTCCGATGCCCTGGCCATCAAGCTGGGCGAACCCTTTGGCACCCTGATCCTGACCCTGTCGGTCATCTCCCTCGAAGTGGTGATGATCTCCTCCGTCATGCTGACCGGCAAACCCAACCCCGAGATGGCGCGAGACACCATGTTCGCCGTGGTGATGCTGGTCACCAACGGCCTGGTGGGTTTCACCCTGCTGTTCGGAGGCTGGCGCTACCACACCCAGAGCTTCAACCTCGACGGTGTGAAATCCTACCTGGTGGCCATCATCCCTCTGGCGCTGCTCTGTCTGGTGCTGCCGAACTTCACCGAAGGGGGCAACCTTGGCAGCATGTCCCGCGCCATGTCCTGGATGCTGATCATCATCTCCATCCTGCTTTACGGCGTCTTCCTGCTGATCCAGACCCGCAGCCACAGCCACTTCTTCGTCGACAGCGATCACGAGGATCATGAAGAACACCACGGCCCGCTGCAGAGCAACGTCTACCACACCCTGCTGCTGCTCGCCTATCTGGTGGTGGTGATCCTGCTGGCCAAGACCCTCGCCATCCCCATCAATCACGGGGTTCATGTGATGGATGCGCCAGCCGCGCTGGGGGGCTTCATCGTCGCCTGTATCGTGCTGGCCCCCGAGGCCGTTGGCGCCATCAAGGCCGCCTTCAACAACCAGCTGCAGCGTGCCATGAACCTCTACTTCGGTTCCGTACTGGCCACCATAGCGCTCACCGTGCCCGCCGTGCTGTTCATCGGCACCCTGATAGATCAGGAGGTCCGCCTTGGCCTCTCTGCCGCCGACATGGTGCTGCTCATCACCACCCTCATGGTCTGCAAGGTCACCTTCAGCAGTGGCCGTACCAATGCCCTCCATGGCGCCACCCATCTGGTGCTGTTCGTGGTCTATCTGTTCCTGATGTTCGAGCGGGGCTGACCCCGACCAACAATGAAAAGACCGCCCTCGAGGCGGTCTTTTGTTATGGATCTCTATTCCCCTCTTCAATCAGAAAGAGGGAGAAAGCAGCTTATAGGCTGGGCAGTACCCCGACCGGGATCAGATCGTTATAGCTGGCACGGCCCAGCAAGGCAGCGGCGGCTTCGATATCCGGTGCAAAATATCTGTCCTTGTCGTAGAAGCTGACTTCTGCACGCAGCCGGCCCTTGGCCAGTTCGATGAGTTCGGTGCTGCGCAGAGGAGCACGGAAATCCAGCCCCTGAGCCGCCGCCAGCAATTCGACGGCCAGGATGCCGCGGGTGTTCTCGGCCATGTCCGCCAGACGGCGACCGGCGAAGGTGGCCATGGAGACGTGATCCTCCTGGTTCGCCGAGGTGGGCAGGCTGTCCACCGAGGCCGGGTGGGCCAAAGTCTTGTTCTCGGAGGCCAGCGCCGCCGAGGTGACCTGGGCAATCATGAAGCCCGAGTTCACCCCGCCGTTGTTGACCAGAAACGCCGGCAGACCGGACATGCGGGAATCGATCAGCAGGGCCATGCGCCGCTCGGAAAGCGATCCTATCTCGGCGATGGCCAGTGCCAGGTTGTCAGCGGCAAAGGCCACGGGCTCGGCGTGGAAGTTGCCGCCGGAGAGGATCTCCTCATCATCGGCAAACACCAGAGGGTTGTCGGAAACCGCATTGGCCTCGCACACCAGCACCTCGGCAGCCTGACGGATCTGGGTCAGACAGGCCCCCATCACCTGGGGCTGGCAGCGCAGGGAGTAGGGATCCTGCACCTTCTCGCAGTTGTGGTGGGACATGCCGATCTCGCTGCCATCCACCAGCAGATGGCGATAGCAGGTGGCCGCATCTATCTGCCCACTCTGACCGCGCACCGCGTGGATACGGGCATCGAATGGACGGCGGCTGCCGAGCGCCGCTTCCACGCTCATGGCACCGATAGTGATGGCGCCTGCGTAGAGATCCTCGGCGTGGAACAAGCCCTCCAACGCGAAGGCAGTACTGGCCTGGGTGCCATTGAGCAGGGCCAGCCCCTCTTTGGGTGCCAGGGAAATGGGTGACAGCCCCGCAATCTTGAGCGCGGCAGCGGCATCCAGCAGCTCCCCCTTGTGGCGGGCCTTGCCCTCACCGATGAGCAGACAGCTCATGTGGGCCAGGGGAGCCAGGTCGCCGGAGGCACCGACGGAGCCCTTCTTCGGCACCACAGGATAGACCTCAGCATTGATGAGCCGCATCAGGGCCTGCAGCACGTCCAGCCGGATGCCGGAGAAGCCGCGCGCCAGGGAGTTGACCTTGAGCACCATCATCAGCCGCACGGTGGCGTCATTCATGTACTCGCCGATCCCCGCCGCGTGGGAGAGCACGATGGAGCGTTGCAGCTCATCGAGCTGCTCCACCGGGATGCGGGTGTTCGCCAACAGACCGAAACCGGTGTTGATGCCGTAGACCACGCGATTTTGCTCGATCACCTTGGTCACGACCGCAGCCGAGGCTTCGATGGCGGGTCTGGCGGACGGATCCAGGCTGATATGAACCGGCTCGCGACTGACGCGGCGCAGGGTGGCGAGGGTCAGCTCACCGGGCAACAGATTGAGTTCAAACATCTTGTTTCACCCCTTTGCCAGCTGAAGTCAGCATGGGCAGGTCCAGTTTCGCCTCATGGGCACAATTGATGGCGATCTCGTAGCCCGCATCCGCGTGACGCATCACGCCGGTAGCCGGATCGTTGCGCAGCACCCGGCCGACCCGCTTGGCGGCATCATCCGTGCCGTCACAGACGATCACCACGCCGGAATGCTGGGAGAAGCCCATGCCCACCCCACCACCGTGGTGCAGGGAGACCCAGGTCGCACCGCCTGCGGTATTGAGCAGGGCGTTGAGCAAGGGCCAGTCGGAGACCGCATCCGAGCCATCCATCATGGATTCCGTTTCACGGTTCGGGCTCGCCACCGAGCCAGAGTCCAGATGATCGCGACCGATCACCACGGGGGCCTTCAGCTCGCCGTTTTTCACCATCTCGTTGAAGGCAAGACCGAGACGTACCCGATCCTTGACCCCGACCCAGCAGATCCGCGCCGGCAGCCCCTGGAAGGCGATGCGCTCGCGGGCCATGTCGAGCCAGTTGTGCAGGTGAGGATCATCCGGGATCAACTCTTTCACCTTCTGATCCGTCTTGTAGATGTCCTCCGGATCCCCGGACAGGGCCACCCAGCGGAACGGGCCTATCCCTTCGCAGAACAGCGGACGAATATAGGCGGGCACGAAGCCGGGGAAGTCGAAGGCGTTCTTCACCCCCTCCTCCAGCGCCATCTGGCGGATATTGTTGCCGTAATCCAGCGTCGCGGCACCGCGGGCCTGCAGGGTCAGCATGGCTTCGACCTGACGGGCCATGGAGTGGCGGGCGGCCTGGTTCACCTCCTGGGGCGCGGTTTTTTGCAGCTCACGCCACTGGGAAACGCTCCAGCCCTGAGGCAGGTAGCCGTGAATGGGGTCATGGGCGGAGGTCTGGTCGGTCACCACGTCCGGGGTGATGCCACGGGCCACCAGCTCGGCGAACACATCGGCAGCGTTGCCGAGCAGGCCGACGGAGACGGCAGTGCCGCTGCGTTTGGCCTCCTCGACCATGGCCAGCGCCTCGTCCAGGCTGTGAGCCTTCTTGTCCACATAACGGGTCTTCAAGCGAAAATCGATGCGGGTCTCGTCGCACTCCACCGCGATCATGGAGAAGCCCGCCATGGTGGCCGCCAGGGGCTGGGCGCCGCCCATGCCGCCGAGGCCACCGGTCAGGATCCAGCGGCCCGCCGGCTTGCCGTCGAAGTGCTGGTTCGCCACCGCGAAGAAGGTCTCGTAAGTGCCCTGGACTATGCCCTGGGTGCCGATGTAGATCCAGGAACCGGCAGTCATCTGGCCGTACATCATCAAGCCCTTCTTATCGAGCTCGTTGAAGTGTTCCCAGTTCGCCCAGTGGGGTACCAGGTTGGAGTTGGCGATCAGCACCCGGGGCGCGTCCTTGTGGGTCTGGAACACCCCGACCGGCTTGCCGGATTGCACCAGCAGGGTCTGATCCTCCTCCAGCCGGGTCAGCACCTCGACGATCTTGTCGTAACAGGCCCAGTTGCGGGCAGCGCGGCCGATGCCACCGTACACCACCAGAGACTGGGGATGCTCGGCCACTTCCGGATCCAGGTTGTTCATCAGCATCCGCAAGGGCGCCTCGGTGAGCCAGCTCTTGGCGGTCAGCTCAGTGCCGCGCGGGGCGCGGATCACGCGGTTCGGATCGTGGCGGGGATCCTGATGTTGTACAGACATAGACACTCCTTGTTTATCGATACGGTCGGGCGATGCAGCGCATCGCTACTTGGTTAACTGGTGGATCAGACGCGCGGCCACGCGGGCGCTGCGGTTGTCCTGATCCAGACTCGGGTTGTACTCGGCCAGATCGGCGAGCCTGAGCTTGCCGCTGGCCCGGATATGGGCGATCAGGGGTTCGATGACCGCCAGCTCGACCCCACGGGCGGCGGGAGCACTCACTCCCGGCATGACGGCACCGGGCAGCACATCGAGATCGATGGTGAGATAGAGGTGATCGCAGCGGGCGATAAAGGCATCCAGCCCGTTTAGCAGTGTGGGCAGATCGCTTTGGGTCATGGCCTCATCCAGCACGTGCCAGACCCCCAGCGTCTGAGCTCTGGCAAAGAGCGCCGCCGTGTTGGCAGTCTCCGCCACTCCGAGACAGGCGTAGTGGAACGCCGAGCCCTGGGCGGCGCACTGCTCGGCAATCTGGAAGAAGGGGGTGCCGGAGCTCGCCTGCTCCCCTTTCATGCGCAGGTCGAAGTGAGCATCCAGATTGATGATCCCCACTCTCCCCTGTTGCGCCAGATGACGATTGAGGCCGCTCCAGCTGCCAAAGGCCACCTCGTGCCCCCCGCCGAGCACCAACGGAAAATGTCCCTCGCCCAGCAGGCGGGCAACCCGCTCTGCCAACCGGTCGTGGGCGACGTCGAGATCGCCGTCTTCACAGGCCAGATCCCCGCTGTCGTAAACCGGTTGGTTCAGATGCCAAGCGCTGTTGGCCAACAGCTTGCGGATAGCCTGAGGCGCAGCAGCGGCGCCCACTCGCCCCTTGTTGCGGCGCACCCCTTCGTCGCAGGCGAAACCCACCAGGGCCACACCGGGAGCGGCGTCCTCTTGCCAAGGCAAGACGTTGTCATGCCAGCGTCGTGCCAGCTCGCCATCTTCCGGATCCTGACGCCCCTGCCAGACCGACATGTCGACCGGATAGTGCTTATCCATGGAGCGTCTCCTCACCGTTGAATACCCGGCAGACCAGCTGATCGACACCGACGAGATAGCTGATCTCCGCCGGGTGGGCACAGTTCCAGACGAGGAAATCGGCCTGCATGCCCACTCTCAACTGGCCCAGCCGCTCCTGCTCGCCGAGAGCCCTGGCCGCATGACGGGTCACCCCGGCCATGGCTTCGAGCGGCGTCAGACCGAACAGAGTGCACGCCATGTTCATGGCCATGCGCAAAGAGACGATGGGGGCCGTGCCCGGGTTGATATCGGAGGAGACCGCCATGGGCACCCCGGCCCGGCGCAGCGCCTCGACGGGGGGCTGCTTGGTCTCCTTGAGGAAGTAGAACGCAGTGGGCAGCAGGGTCGCGACCACCCCGCGGTGGGCAAGCGCCTGGATCCCGGCAGAGTCCAAATGCTCCAGATGATCCACCGAGAGGGCGCCGAAGTGGGCGGCGAGCGTGCTGCCCCCCAGGTTGGAGAGCTGCTCCATGTGCCCCTTCACCGCGAGATCGTATTGATTGGCCGCCAGATAGACCTGCTCGGTCTGGGCAAGGGAGAAACCGATATGCTCGCAGAAGACATCCACCGCATCCGCCAGCCCCGCCTCGGCAGCGGCCGGGATGATCTCCTGACAGATGGTCTCCACCCAGGAGTCGGGATCATCGCGATACTCGTGAGGCACCGCATGGGCCGCCAGCAGGGTGGTCTTGACCCGGATGGGTTGCGACTCCCCCAATCTGCGGGCAACCCGCAGCATCTTGAGCTCATCCGCCAGGGTGAGGCCATAGCCGGACTTGATCTCCACCGTGGTGACCCCTTCCCGGATCAGGGACTTGATCCTCGGCAGTGCCAGCTCATAAAGCTGATCCTCGCTGGCGGCGCGGGTGGCCCGCACCGTACTGAGGATACCGCCTCCCTTGCGGGCAATCTCGGCATAGGGCACACCCCGCTGGCGCAGCTCGAACTCCTCGGCGCGACTGCCGGCAAAGATGAGATGGGTATGGCAATCGATGAGACCCGGCGTGACCAGTCGGCCCTTCATATCGCGCCAGTGAGCCGGATAGGGCCCCTTGCTGACGAGGGGAAGGTCCTGCATGGGCACCAGGGCATGGATCTTGCCGTCATGGATCCCCAGGGCATGGGGTTCCAGCAGGCCGTAGTCCGCCAGATCCGGGCGCAGGGTGGCGGGCGTCACGTTGAGCCAGACCCGCTCGCAGTTCAACAGTTCCTTGTTCATAGCGACCTCAAATGTATATACAATAATTTATAGCCGATCTCGAAAGAGAAAGATAGGATCTATTTCACATCTTGATAACAGCCTGTTTATTAGAGTTTAGGCACAAAAAAGCCCACCGGATGGGTGGGCTTGTTTAGCACTATTTGTATATACAGCTAGCTGAGTTGAGTCTTTGAACTCAACTTGTAGCGAGAGCCGGGTGACAGCAATCTGGCGTAGGAAACCAGATAACCGTCCGACCAGGTACGCCTGTGCAGCAGCAGACAAGGTGTATCGACCCGCACCTGCAACAATCCCGCTTCACCGGCGCTCGGCAACACGGCCTCCACCACATGCTCCATCTCCGAGAGAGGGCAGACTTCCATCAGATAGCTGTTCGGGGTCTGGCGAGTGAAGTCCTGACCGCCATACTCCGGCAGACGCTCCGCATCGACAAAGCGCTCCTCCAGCTGCAACGGCTCCCCATCCGCCTGATGGACAATGAGGCTGTGGAAGGTGGGTGCCCCCACCCGCAAACCGAGCCGTACCGCCACCTTCTCGTCGGCAGCCTGGCGCTGCAGACGAATGACCCGGGCGCTGTACTGACTGCCCCGCTCGGTGATCTCGTCGGCGATGTTGCGAATGGCCAGCAGCGGGGATTCTGTCCGTCTGTCCGCCACGAAGCTGCCGGAACCGGCGGTACGCACCAGCCAGCCCTCGGTCACCAGCTCCCGCAGTGCCTTGTTGACCGTCATCCGGCTCACGGCAAACTGCTCGCACAGGGCCGCCTCGGTCGGGATCCTGTCCCCCGCCTGATAGTGGCGTTCGCGGATCCCGTCGAGGATATGTTGCTTGATCTGCAGATAGAGGGCTGGAGCCAAAGACGGGATCCTCAGCGGCGGCGGGGCGGACGGGTGTCCGGCCAGGCGCGGTAGACGTCGGCAATCTGATCCGGGCCGCTGATGCAGAGATCCAGATCGTGCAGCAGGCCGTCCTTGATCCCGTAGATCCAGCCGTGCACCGCCAGCTCCTGCCCCTTGCGCCAGGCGTTCTGGATGATGGTGGTGTGGCAGACGTTGGCCACCTGCTCGGCCACGTTCAGCTCGCACAGGTAGTCGTGGCGCTCGTGCTCGTCTTCGATGGCATCGAGCTGCTCGCGGTACTTGAAGTAGACATCCTTGATGTTGCGCAACCAGTTGTCGATGAGGCCCAGCTCGGTGTTCTTCATGGCGGCCAGCACACCGCCACAACCGTAGTGGCCGCAGACGATGATGTGTTTCACCTTGAGCACCTCGACCGCATATTGCAGCACGGAGAGGCAGTTGAAGTCGGTGTGTACCACCAGGTTGGCGACGTTGCGGTGAACGAACACGTCCCCCGGCAGCAGCCCCATCAGCTGGTTCGCGGGCACCCGGCTGTCGGAGCAACCGATCCAGAGATATTCAGGCGCCTGCTGGGCGGAAAGGGTCGCGAAGAACTCGGGATCCTCGGCCTTGATCTGCTCCGCCCACTCGCGGTTATTGGTAAACAAGTCGTTTAACAGTTTCACTTCAACTCTCCCTAGAGTGTTAACGACGGCAACATAACACATTCAAGGCCATTGGGGGCACCGCGTCACCACTGATCCGAGCTGGTAACGCAGATACAAAAACAGGGCCATCAGGCCCTGCTTCGTCTCGGGAGTGCCCTCAGGCATCCATGGCATCTTTCAACTTCTTGAGCGCGTTCTTCTCGAGCTGACGCACCCGTTCCGCGGAAACGCCGTAGGTATCGGCCAGCTCCTGCAACGTGGTCTTGCTCTCTTCATCCAGCCAACGGGCACGGATGATGTGCTGACTGCGCTCATCCAGGGTCGCCATGGCCGCACTCAGACGACGGGTGGCGTGGTTGTCCCAGTTGTCGTTCTCGATGGTGGCAGCAAGATCGGAAGACTTGTCTTCCAGATAGTGAACCGGGGCAAAGCCACCCTCGTCTTCATCGTCGCCGACCAGATCGAAGGCCTGATCATAGTTGCTCATCCGCGCTTCCATCTCGGTCACGTCGGACGGAGACACGCCCAGCTCGGCGGCAACGGCCTGCACCTCATCGTGGCTGAACCAGCCCAGACGCTTCTTGGATTTGCGCAGGTTGAAGAAGAGCTTGCGCTGGGCCTTGGTGGTCGCCACCTTGACCATGCGCCAGTTGCGCAGCACATATTCGTGGATCTCGGCCTTGATCCAGTGCACGGCGAAGGAGACCAGACGCACGCCGACACTCGGGTCGAAGCGCTTGACGGCCTTCATCAGGCCGATATTGCCTTCCTGCACCAGATCGGCCTGGGGCAGACCATAGCCGGCATAGCTCTTGGCCACGTGAACAACAAAACGCAGGTGAGACATGACCAGCTGACGGGCAGCCTCGAGATCGCCACCCTGCTGCAAACGCGTCGCCAGTTCACGCTCTTCCTCTGCGCTCAGCACAGGAATCGAGTTAACTGCCTGGATATAGCCTTCCAGACTACCTTGCGGGATCAGGGCCATAGTGCGTTGCAATGAAGTTCCCATGTTCTACCTCTTACTTTTCAATCGAATCAGTCTAACACCCTGAGAGGGTCTGTCTACTGACCGGATGCCATTCTGGGGCCTGAATCAAACATCGGCGGCCACAGCGCGAACCCGGCTTATCTTAGGACTGGGGGATGAATCATAAATGAACAATCAAAAAAAAGGGGTCACAGTAAAGGACCCCTGAAAAGTAGCATGCTAAGTCCATTGTTGCGGAGCTCGCAACCTTCACATGCTTGCCAAGTCAGACGAGCAAGGCAGAGGGGCCATACCCGTATACATTCTGTCGCACTTAATAGACTGCTTATAAATCAAAAGGTTCACGGGACTCAGATAAGATCCTGCGATCAGGTATCATTCAGATTACTCTGAGAAACTGGCCCGTGCCAGAAACGGGCCCTTCTTTTACTTGATCCAGTTCTCAAAATCCAGCGCTTTGCATCGCTGGTAAATCAATCAGGAGGGTTCTATGTCGCGAATGTGTCTGTGTACCGAAAACCAGGACGCAATCAGCCCCAACAAGGCCCCCAGCAGTATCAGATTGAAGCCATCGATGGCCCCCATTCCCACCAACCGGAAATTGCTGTTGTAGAGACCGGCCAGCTCCTTCACCACGCCCTCACTCCAGATCACCATTACCTCGGTCAGCCACCAGGCCAGCATGCCGCCGATGACCCCGAACCAGATGCCGGTATAGAGGAAGGGACGATGGATAAAGGCATCGGTCGCCCCCACCAGTTTGAGCACTTCGATCTCGGATCGCTGGTTGAGGATATTCAGCCGCAACGTGTTGCCGACAATCAGCAGTACGGCGGAGAGCAGCAACACGGCGATACCGGTGATGGTATGGCGCAGCAGGTTCATGATCCCCTGCAACCGGGTCAGCCACTGCAGATCCAGCTTGCCCTGCTCGACACCTGGTTCGTTTTCCAGCTTGGCGAGCAGCTCGGCGGCCCCTTCCGGGTTCTGCCAGCGGGGATCCGGGATCACGCTGAGCACAGGGGGCAAGGGGTTGCTGTCGAGGTAGTCGAGGGCATCGCCAAAGCCGGAGATCTCCCGAAACTCCTTCAGCGCCTCATCCCGGTTCATGTAGGTGACGGACTCCACCTCGGGGTAGAGCAGGACGCGCTGCTTCATGTCGAGGATGCTCTGCTCCGGCAAGTCCTTGCGCAGATAGAGAGAGATCTGGGAACTGGTCTGCCAGCTGCCCTCCACGATCTCGGCGTTTTTCAGCAGCACGTGGAAACAGGAGGGCAACGCCAGGCTGACCCCGAGCACCGCCAGGGTCATCAGGGAGGCGAGCGGATTGCGCCACAGCTCACCCATGCTGGCAAACGCCTGACGCAGGTGATCCACCCAGTACATGACGAGGCGGCGCAACAGCGGCTGTTTATGACGAACGATGGCCATCAGTAGCCCTCCCCGTTTCGTGAGACAGTGACCACTAACCAGGGTTGTTCATGGCGGCTCATGGACATCACGCCTCCTCCTGCTCTTGCGAATACATGCGACCCGCCTTGAGGGTCAGGGTGCGATAGCGCATGCGGGCGATGAGGCCCAGGTCATGGGTGGCGATCAGCACCGAGACGCCGAAGCGGTTGAACTCCTCGAACAGTCGCATGATGTCCATGGAGAGCTGGGGATCCAGGTTGCCGGTAGGCTCATCCGCCAGCAGCAGTGGCGGCTTGTTGACGATGGCACGAGCGATGCCGACCCGCTGCTGCTCACCACCGGAGAGCATGCGTGGCTGGTAACGCTCCTTGCCGAGCAGCCCCACCTTGTCCAGTGCCGCCGCCACCCGCTTGTTGATGTCCCCATGGCTGTAGCCATCGATCACCAGAGGCAGGGCCACGTTGTCGAACACGGTTCTGTCCATCAGCAGCCGGTGATCCTGGAAGATCATGCCGATCTGGCGACGCACATAGGGGATCTGGCCCCGCTTGATCTGGCTGACATCATCCCCGTGGAAGAAGACCCGGCCATCGGTCGGCCGCTCCATCACGCTGATGAGCTTGAGCAGGGTACTCTTGCCTGCCCCGGAGTGACCGGTCAGGAAGGCCATCTCTCCTTTGCACAAATGGAAGCTGACTTTCTGCAGCGCCTGATGACCGCCGCTGTATACCTTGCTGACCTTATCGAAACGAATCATTCGGCTCCCTCATATTGACCAGTCCCGACCGGGATTGAAGCTCGGGATGCTCATTCAATGGCATCACCTGACAGCTTGCATGCCGTCACCGCGACCGTACACCTTGTTGATCTTGTCCCTGTGAGCCATCACAAACCCTGATAGCGACATGCCCCGATCGGGGTCGGGGCATGGCACAGGTTCATCACGACGGGACTTACTCGTCCCGGCTGAACAGCGCCTCGATAAAGTCGTTGGCGACGAAGGGACGCAAGTCGTCGATCCCTTCGCCCACCCCGATGTAACGGATCGGGATCTGGAACTTGTCCGCCACCGCGAAGATGACCCCGCCCTTGGCGGTACCGTCCAGCTTGGTGAGGGTGATGCCAGTCAGGCCCACCGCCTCGCTGAACAGCTTGGCCTGGCTCAGGGCGTTCTGGCCGGTGCCCGCGTCCAGGGTCAGCATGACCTCGTGGGGGGCTTCCTCGTCCAGCTTCTTCATCACCCGCACCACCTTCTTGAGCTCTTCCATCAGGTTGCTCTTGTTCTGCAGGCGGCCGGCGGTATCGGCGATCAGCACGTCGGCGCCACGGGAGCGCGCCGCCTCGATGGCATCATAGATGACGGAGGCGGAGTCGGCGCCGGTGTGCTGGGCGATGACCGGAATGTTGTTGCGCTGACCCCAGACCTGCAGCTGCTCGACGGCAGCGGCGCGGAAGGTGTCACCGGCGGCCAGCATGACGTTCTTGCCCTCGGCCTGGAACTGCTTGGCCAGCTTGCCGATGGTGGTGGTCTTGCCCACCCCGTTGACGCCGACCATCAGGATCACATAGGGCTTCTTGCTGGTGTCGATGACCAGAGGCTGCTCGACCTTGGTCAGCATCTCTCCCATGTCCTGCTTGAGCAGACCGTAGAGCGCCTCGGCATCCTTGAGCTGCTTGCGATCCGCGTGCTGGATCAGGCCGTCAATGATACGGCTGGTAGTATCCACCCCGAGATCCGCCGTCAGCAGCTGGGTCTCCAGCTCCTCGAACAACTCGTCGTCGATCTTCTTGCCACTGAACAGGCCGAAGAAGCCGGAACCGATGTTCTCCTTGGTACGCACCAGGCTGCGCTTGAGGCGGGCGAAGAAACCCTCCCGTTGCGGCTTCTCCTGGGTATCGTCATCGACCTTGGCAGCCAGTGGCAGCGCGGCCAGGGCGGCAGCTTCCGCCTCCATCGCGGCGACCAGGCGCAGATCTTCCGCTCGCTGGGCCTCTTTGGCGATACGAGCTTCTTCGGCAGCCTGCGCTTCAACAGCAATACGGGCTTCCTCGGCAGC
Organism: Aeromonas veronii; assembly: GCF_040215105.1. Lineage (NCBI taxonomy): Bacteria > Pseudomonadati > Pseudomonadota > Gammaproteobacteria > Aeromonadales > Aeromonadaceae > Aeromonas > Aeromonas veronii. The sequence continues at coordinate 315,279 of NZ_CP157875.1, read as the reverse complement.
CTGCGCTTCAGCGGCAATGCGCGCTTCTTCGGCAGCCTGCGCTTCGGCGGCAAGGCGAGCCTCTTCGGCAGCCTGCGCCTCAGCGGCAAGGCGAGCCTCTTCGGCAGCCTGCGTTTCAGCAGCAATGCGAGCTTCTTCGGCAGCCTGCGTTTCAGCAGCAATGCGAGCTTCTTCGGCAGCCTGCGTTTCAGCAGCAATGCGAGATTCTTCGGCAGCCTGCGCTTCGGCGGCAATGCGAGCCTCTTCGGCAGCCTGCGCTTCAGCAGCAATGCGAGCAGCTTCCGCTGCCTGCGCTTCGGCGGCAATACGAGCCTCTGTGGCGGCCTGCGCCTCGGCAGCAACGTGAGCAGCTTCCTTAGCCTTTTGACGTGCGGCCTCCTGGGCCTCGGCCGCCTCATCAGCGATCAGGGCCTCGTTGACGATGACGGGCTCCAGCTCGGAGGCGCACTCTTCCACCACCAGCGGACCTGCATCCGGCGTTTCGGGGAACTCTTCGGCGGTAGTAACGGCTGCCTCGGGCAGGGGAGCATCAGCAACGGGAGCGGGGGCGGCACTGCCCTCGGGCTCTGCGATCACCGGGGTGGCTGCGGGGGCCTCTGATGGGGCGACCTCGGCCTCTTCTTTCTTGCGGCCGAAACCCAGCCAGGAAAACAAACCTTTTGCCATCTAAAAAATACTCACTTCGTTGGCTGACTGCTAAGATAGCCGTCCCTCGGTGGGCCGACATAAAAATGAACCGGCTTATACTACCACTTTATTTTCTGACGACGAAACGCGATGCCCAGAGTGAAAACCAGCCGTAACAACCCCAACCCCAAGCCTTCTTCACAAGGCAAAAGCGGGTTCGTAAGAATCATCAGCGGCCAATGGAAGGGGCGTAAACTGCCGGTCAGGGACCTGGATGGACTCAGACCCACCACGGATCGCGTCAAGGAAACCATCTTCAACTGGCTGGCCCCCCATGTACGCGGTACCCGCTGTCTCGACCTGTTTGCCGGTAGCGGCAGCCTGGGGCTGGAGGCGCTCTCTCGCTACGCCGAGCAAGTGACCCTGATCGAGATGGACAAAGGGGCCGCCGAACAGCTCAGAAAGAATCTGGCGGTGCTCGGCAGCCAGCAGGGCAGTGTCATCCAGGCTGATGCCGTCAGCTGGTTGCAGGGGCCGGCGACCCCCTTCGATCTGGTGTTCCTGGATCCACCCTTTCGCCGTGAGCTGCTGCCCCAGGTGTGTGACCTGCTGGAGCAGCGGGGCTGGCTGGCGCCGGATGCCCTCATCTATCTTGAACGGGAAAAAGAGATGGCCGATCTGGCGCTGCCCGCCAGCTGGCAGCTGCTCAAGGACAAGCAGGCCGGCCAGGTTTGCTATCAGCTCTATGTACGGGACACCCGGCATGACTCTGCGGTGTGAATGCCGGTGGACGACGGGCGCTGGGCCCTCCCCGTCCAGGCGGACAACAACTCAAGGGCAAGCAGACCGATCGGGTCTGCTATCAGCTCTATGTACGGGACACCCGGCATGACGCTGCGGTGTGAATGCCGGTGGAAGGCGGGCGCGGGACCCTCCCCGTCCATGGGGACAACGACTCAAGGACAAGCAGACCGATCGGGTCTGCTATCAGTTCTATGTACGAGACACCCGGCATGACGCTGCGGTGTGAATGCCGGTGGAAGGCGGGCACTGGGCCCTCCCCGTCCAGGCGGACAACGACTCAAGAACAAGCAGACCGATCGGGTCTGCTATCAACACTATGTGCGGGAGGTAAACGATGAAGCGGGTGTTCAATCTGTTGGCGATGGGCGTATTGCTGTTCTTCTGGCTCGGCGTAATCCTCGCGCTGCTGGGTACCCTGCCGGGCAAGCTGAACGGCTTCCTGCCGGTCTGCGGCCTGATCGTGGCCCTGATGCACTGGGTACAGGCCAGCCTCATCAAGGCTGCCTGCAAGCCCTACTTCGCGGTCACCCGGCTCGAGTTCACCCAGGTGCTGGTCTTCGGCATTTTCGGCATGATGGAGATCCGCGCCAAGCTGCAAGCCATCATCGACGCCAAGCAGAAAGGCACGCCCCCGGAGGGCAACTGATCTTTCATCCCGCTTTTCAGCCCCGCAAAGGAGTGATTCGTCACTCCTTTGCTTTTTTCCCCACGCTGATGCCGAGTTTGATGGAGAGCACCGCCAGCAGCAGCAACATGGTGATCAGGGAGAAGAAATTGCTGCCAAGCTCCGGGTATTGCACCTTGATCAATGCTGAATGGCCGAAAACACCGATGAAAAAGCTGAGAAGCATGCAGGTCGGGGTATTTCCCACCATGGGTTCATGACGATAGTGCTGGTAGAGCTGATAAGCCGCCAGTACCAGGGCAATCAGGGGGAAGAAGGAGAAAGGCACGGCCGACTCGGTCACCACCGACAGGAAGGCATCACCACAGATGCCCACCAGCATCGCCAGCAGCAGGGGTTTCTTCGGGATAGGGTTCGGTTCATGCATGTCAGTCCATCCTTGCGTTAAGAGAGTGATTCACGACGCTTGCGATTCAGTACCTCGGCCCCCATGGCGATCATCCGCAACTGGCTGATGGTGCGATCGGAGAGGGCCTTGCACTCCTCGCTGGTCATGTCGAGGGCATCTGCGCCTGCACTGAAGACGATGGTGACCATGGCCTCGGCCTGAATGAAGGCTTCCTCCCGCGGCGCCTCCGTGGTCGCCTCCAGGTAATCGGTCAGCTCGGCGATGAAATGCTGGATCTCCCGGGCCACCGCCTGACGGAAAGCCGCCGAGGTGCCGGAGCGCTCGCGCAGCAGCAGGCGGAAGATGTTCGGGTTGTTTTCCACGAATTCCATGAAGGTCTGCACCGAGGTGCTGATGACGCTGCCGCCCCCGGCGATGCGCTGACGTGCCTGACGCATCAGCTGGCGCAGGGTCAGCCCGCCCTCGTCCACCAAGGTCAGCCCCAGTTCTTCCATGTCACGGAAATGGCGGTAGAAGGAGGTCGGCGCTATGCCCGCCTCCCGTGCCACTTCCCGCAGGCTGAGGTTGGAGAAGCTGCGGTTGGCACAGAGTTGACTGAATGCAGCCTCGATCAGCGTACGCCGAGTTTTTTCTTTTTGTTGCGCGCGAATACCCACGAAAACAGTCACCTTGAGGTTAGCGAGGCCAAATGATAACCCGAAGGCAGGGCCGGGATCAGGTTTGTCTCCCACTTTTTTACCATTGACCCACATTCCGGCTCAATGGAGAATAGCGCACAGCTGTTCGCTGAAAGGAACCGAGTGAAATGGAACGTCCCCCGATCATCATGACCAACACCCTGCTGTTCACCCTCTCCGGGCTGACGGCACTGATTGCTGTGCCCTGGTACGGGCTGACCCATGCCTACGATCTCTGGCAGTGGCTCAGCTTCCTGCTGCTGTTCTGCTATTGCGGCATCTCCATCACCGCCGGTTACCACAGGCTCTGGTCCCACAAGGCCTACAAGGCACACCCGATCCTGCAGTGGCTCTTCGCCATCGGCGGAGCCCTCGCCCTGCAGAACTCGGCCCTGCACTGGTCCTCGGATCATCGCCGCCACCATCGCCACGTGGATGACAACCATCAGGATCCCTACAGCGCCGGCCGCGGCTTCTGGTACTCCCACATCGGCTGGATGTTGCGGGAGTATCAGGGCGAGGTCTACCACGACTACAGCAACGTGCGGGATCTGCAGAACAACCCTGTCGTCGCCTTTCAGCACAGGCACTACCTGGCCCTGACCCTCGGCACCAACATCGGCATCCCGCTGCTGCTGGGGCTGATTCACGGGGATCTGCTCGGCATGCTGCTGCTGGCCGGGGTGCTGCGCATGGTGATGACCCACCACACCACCTTCTTCATCAACTCCCTCGCCCACATCTGGGGCAGCCAGCCCTTTACCGATCGCAACAGCGCCCGGGACAACGGCATCCTGGCCTTCTTCACCTTCGGCGAGGGGTATCACAACTTCCACCACCTGTTCGAGAACGACTACCGCAACGGCATCCGCTGGTGGCAGTTCGATCCCACCAAGTGGCTGATCCGAAGCGCTGCCTGGTGCGGGCTGGCGAAGGATCTGCGCTCCTGCCCGGAGGAGCGCATCGAGCAGGCCAGGTTGCAGATGCAGCTGAAACGGGCCCAGGCCAGGTTGCACAAGCAGGATGACAGGGAGCTGTGGCAGGCCTTGCTGCAGGAGGAGTACGACAAGCTGAGCCAGCAGATCCAGCACTACTACGCGAGCCGCAAGCGGCTGCTGGAGCTGCGCAGGCGCAAGGCGCTGGCCCGTTACGACAGGCTGAAGCTGCAGCTGGAATACCGCACCCTGCGCGATGGCTTCATCGCCAGCAAACGCAACTGGAGCCGATTGCTGGCTGGTATCGCCTGAGGCAAGTCCCACAAAAAGACCGCCAGTTGGCGGTTTTTTTATGGGTGGCACGCCAGACAGGCATAAAAAAATGGGGCGACATTCGCATGTCACCCCCTCGCAAATAGCATGTTCCATATTGGGTTCCGAGCCTTGAGAGAGACTGTTTCACCTCACGGGTTTCCGCTCCCGATCCGAGGCGACGCCTGCCGGAGCAATCCGGTCGACCCATTCCTTCCCACTCTCTTCGCCCACACGACGGCACGCCGCCGTGTTTGTCCTTGCGCTTGAAATAGTACGCAGTTGGATAAAATAAAAAACCGTTTTGTGGGGTTCGATATGCAAACCACCACCAGGCCCACTGCTTTCACATCAAGCAAAAAACGATTAAAAACAAAGCGATAAAAAGGCCAAGAGAGATTGGATGGCAAACGTTATCCACCAAGGCGCACAAGGCTTTGCGAGATCTCGCACAAGAGCGCCGTCACAGCCAGGGATGCAATGGCAACCAGTCGCTCAGCTTCGCCAGCAGACGCCGCATCGCCGACGGGGCAGCAACCCGATGGACGGAGACCTGCAGCCAGCGCTCCAGCCACTGCTGCAGCTCGGCGCACAGCGAGGGGCTGTGCAGGTGCAGCATCAGCTCGGTGTTGAGCATCAGGGAGCGGGGATCCAGGTTGAAGCTGCCGAGCAGCGCCTCTTCCTCCCCCATCAGCACCAGCTTGGCGTGCAGACTCAGGGTCTCGTCATTCAGCTCGAACAGCGCGATCTGCTGGCGCGCCAGCCAGGGTTTGTGCCGACGATAGGCCCCATAGACCAGGGGCACGTCCGTGCTGGCCAGGGAGTTGGTCAATATGGTGATGCTCACCCCCGCCTCCCGCTGCCGTCTGAAACTGCGCCGCAGGCTGCGGGTCAGGATCAGGTAAGGACTCACCAACCGCAACGCCCCCGGATTGCTGAGCAGGCGGCGGCTCAGCTCCCGCGCCATGGTTGGCCGGGCCACCAGCCCCTTGCCTGGTCTGTCGAAGCAGAGTTCGCCCTGCCCCCCATGCCAGCGCAGGGGGACGGGCTCATCGTCGAACAGGGTGGCGGGCAGATCATAAAGAGCAGCCACCCCGGGTTCGGTCAGGGTGAGCAGGAAACCATTGACCGCCGTCACCTCGGCGGACAGCAATTTTCGCCGCAGCAGGCGGCGGATGGGGCGACTCCAGCGGCTGCGCCAATAGAGTGAGAAACCCTGCTCGGCCTGCTGGCAGATGGCCCCCCGGCAGGCCAGATCCAGATCGACGAAATGGGGGGCGTCCCCCAATCCGAAGTAGCGATCGCCGATGTTGCGACCCCCGATCACCCCCTGACAGCCATCCACCAGCAGCAGCTTGTTGTGCATGCGGTGATTGATCCGTCGAAAACTCAGCAGTCCTTCGAGCAGCAGGGTCAACCGGCGCCAGCCCCGCAGCCAGAAAGGGTTGAACAGGCGCACTTCGATGCCCGGTTCATGGGCCACCATCTCCAGCAGGCGATTGTCACCGGCATAGAGATCGTCGATCAGCAGTTGCACTCTCACCCCGCGCCTGGCGGCGTGCAGCAGCTCGGCCAACAGCAACTTGCCACTGCCATCCTCGTCCCAGCTGTAATACTGGGCCTGGATCCGGCTGCGGGCACTGCGGATCAGCTGGCAACGCAGCTTGAGGGCGGCGCCAGGATCGTCCAGCAGGGCAAATTCGGCGGGGATCAAGGTTCATCTCCTTGTCATGGGGTCGTGGCATAACCCGGGCAAGAGCCCCAAACACACTGTGCCAAGGAGTCGATCATGGAGCTTACTGACAGCCCCCCCCTCAGCCACAGACCTCAGCTTTGCCAGCCGGACCCCATCACCAGAGTGCTGTCCCCCTGGTATCTGCAGCACAGGGATCGGTGTTGGGATGAGGATCAGGGTCGCGCCGCCTCGATGGCCTCGGTCTTGCCCTCCAGCTGAGGCAGGCTGAAGCGATAGGCCACGTAATACTTGTAGATGGTGCCGACGTAGTTGATGGGCCCTTGTCCCACTTCGTTGGCCACCAGCTGTTCCACGTTGCCAAACCAGACGTTCGGATCCAGCCCCCTGGCTTTCGCCTTGGCCTGCAGCGCCTGCACCCGGTTGGGCCCTGCATTGTAGGCCGCCAGCGCGAACAGGTGGCGGTTGAGGTTGTCCATTGCGGGGTCGTTGAAGTAGATGTCCAGGATGTGACGCAGGTAGCGGCAGGCCGCCTCCACATTGCCCTCCAGGCTGGTGAGCCTGGCCCCGCGGATCCCGACGGCACCGCCAGTGCTCGGCAGCAGCTGCATGATGCCGACCGCCCCCTTGTTGGAGCGGACATTGGGGTTGAGCCCCGACTCCTTGTAGCCAAGGGCCGCCAGCATCAGCCAGTCCAGCTGGTATTTGCCTGCCTGGGTCTCTATCACCTTGCGAATGGTGGAGAGCCGACCCAGGGGATCCGGCGCCAGTATGTTGCTCATCTGCTCGCTTCGGGCCAGCAGGCGACGCAGTGTCATGTCGCTGTAGAGGGTGCGCTTGCTCGCCTCCGAGATATAGGCGTTCACCGCCTTGAGCAACTCGGGGTCGTTCTTGCGCAGGGCCCAGGCGCTGCGGCCCTTGTCCCTCAGGGGGATCAGCTTGTGGGCCTTGAGCCCCCCTATCATGTCGAGCCAGATCCGCCCCTTGAAACTGTCGGTCACGGTGAGCGGTATGATGCCGGCCGCCACCATCTCCATCAGGTCGCCATCTTGCAGGTACTCGGGCACCGTCTCGATATAGACGGGGGGCAGCCCCAGCTCGCGGAACAGCCAGTTCAGCTGGGTCAGGCTCTCATGGTAGCTGGAGCTGGCACGCACCCAGATCCGCCGCCCGGAGAGCTGGGTGATGCGGTTGAAGGCGGGCAGATCCCGCTGGCTCACCACCCACTCCTCGATGGGGGCGATAAGGGGCTGGGAAAAGGTCACCTGCTCGCGTCGGGTCGGGGTCACCGTCATGTTGGCGGCCACCAGATCCCCCCGCCCCTCGGTGAGGTAGTCCAGCAGCTTGTCCTGGCGTACCGGGATATAGATGATCTTGAGTTTCAGTTTCTCGTTGGCGAGATAAGTCTTGTTCAGCCAGCGCTCGAAGCCTTGCAGCTGATTGACCAGAATGCCGTACTGGGTCCCCTTGTCGAAGAAGAAGAAGCCCCGCTCATAGACCACCAGGGCCCTCAGTTCTTTCTTTTCCAGGATGTGGGCAAGATCCCCGGGCTGGGGCAGGCGTTTGGGTCTGACGTCCACAACGCGAGACGCGGCCGCACTGGACGGAGGGGCGGGATCCGCCGCCTGCAGGGGAAGGGAACAGAGTGCCAGCAGGAGCCAGATCCAAAGCCGCATGTCATCTCCTTCTGCTGGCCGACGCCCGGGACAGAGGTTGCCCACGGGATAACTCAATATAGAACGGGAGAAGCGGCTGGGGGTCAAGACGGCAGGCGAGCCTGCCGTATCATCACTGGGCTCAGAGGGAACGGGCACGCATCTCGAAGATCAGCTTCTCGGCGGTGCAGGTGAATTGCAAACGAGCCTTGAGGATCACTCCGTCGGCGCCTTGCGTCAGCTCACTGTGGCACTCGGCCTCGGCACTGACCTGTTTGGCCAGCGCTTCGTAGCCGGCCAGCTTGGCGCGAGCGTCGGCTTCTGCCGCGGCCTCGATCACCAGCTCCATCACATCATCACCTTCCCCGATGATGGTTCCAATCTCGGCCATGCTGCCGCAGCTGTCACAGGTTTCCAGCACTTCATCTTTTACAGACATCATTCAACTCCTACTTATTTCGGCTGCGGATCATCGTCACGCAAAGCCTTGCGAAAGTCCTTGATGGCGGTACCCAGATCCTCGCCGGCACCGGCCAGGCGCTTGCTGCCAAACACCAGCACCACGACCAGCAGCAGGATCAACAAATACCAGATATGAATTCCACCGAGTCCCATCTGGATACTCCTGACTGATAGATACCGATTGTTTGTATCAAAAGAAAGCGTAGAGATTGTTGGGCGAAATCAAGACAGGTGCAAGTTTGCGAGTCAACCGGCAAAAAAATACGGCGACCATGGCCGCCGTACGAGTCAGTGCTACTTGTCCCCTCAACCGCTACATCCTGTACCAGCCGCCACAAGGCGAGAGACGGGATCGAGCATAGGGTCGCCAAGATATGAAAACAAATGGTATAAATTCATCTAAGAATTGACGAGGATTCATATCATGTTGTTGGAACAGCTCGGGCGCATCGACCTTAATCTATTGATAATTCTTCAGGTATTGCTGGAGGAGCGCAACGGCAGCCGGGCCGCCCGTCGGTTGCACCTGAGCCAGTCCGCCGTCAGCAAGGCTCTCGGCCGCCTGCGGGAAACCTTCGACGATCCCCTGTTCGTGCGCTCCGCCTACGGGCTGGATCCCACGCCCCGCGCCCTGGATCTGCAACAACAGCTGCAACCCATACTGCTCTCCCTGGACAACCTGATCCAGCCGCCCGCCTTCGATCCCGCCAGCACGGAGCGGGAGTTCGTCATCGCCAGCATGGACAGCGCCTTCACCCTGTTTGCCCCCCTCTACCTGAGCGAACTCAAGCGCCAGGCCCCCGGCATGCGGCTGCGTTACGAGGAGTGGACAGAGCACAGCCTGACCGAGATGAGCCAGGGCCAGGTGGATATCGCCTTCACGGTGCGGGAGAACTGCATCAACTCAGATTTTCGCCTCGATACCTTGCCCAACGCCATCTGCCAGCGCTTGCTCGCCATCGATGACCTCACCTGTCTGGTGCAGCCGGATCACCCGGCGCTGCAGGAAACCGACTGGGATCTTGCCCGCTATCTGGCCTATCCCCATGTGCAGACCTACTGCGAAGGGCGGGATCGCTGGATGCTGGATCACAAGCTGGCGGAGCAGGATCTCTATCGCCGGATAGAGGCCACCGTGCCCACCTTCGAGGCGGCGCTGCGCATGGGCATGCACTCGGACATGATAGTGACCCTCTCCCGGCTCTACGCCCGCCACGCGACCCAGGTCTATCCGCTGGTGCCGCTACCCCTGCCGGTGGCGCTGGAGAGCATCTCCCACCTGCTGATCTGGCATCAGCGCCACGACGCGGATCCGGGTCATCGCTGGCTGCGGGAGACTCTACTCACCCTCATCATGGGCAAGCTGGAGACCCCGACGGTCGAGGCTGCCTGAACAGAGCCCCGTTCAAAGACGGGGTTTATCCCTTGTCGGTCACTTCCAGGTAGTGGTGTACCCCGTCCAACAGCATCTGCACCGAGATCATCACCAGCAGCATGCCCATCAGCCGCTCAAGGGCGGTGAGTCCTCGCTCACCCAGCAGCTTGTTGAATACCTCGTAGAACATCAGGATCACGGCGCTGGCCCCCCAGGCCATCAGCAGGGCCAGGGACCAGTCCGTCATCCGGGTCGGCTCCTGATTCGCCAGCAGCAGCAGGGAGGCGAGGATGGAGGGGCCCGCGATCATGGGGATGGCCATGGGCACCAGGAAGGGCTCCTCACCGGCGGCAAGGCCGGTCACCCCACCCGGGGTCGGGAAGATCATCTTGATGGCGATGAGGAAGAGGATGATGCCACCGGCGATGCTCACCGCCTCCTGCCGCAGGTTGAGGAAGCTCAGGATCTGCTGACCGGCGAACAGGAAGGCCAGCATGATGGCCAGGGAGAACAGCAACTCGCGGATCATCACCTTGCGGCGCCGCTTGGGATCGACGTGACGCAAAATGGAGAGGAAGACCGGCAGGTTGCCCAGCGGATCCATGATCAGAAACAACATGACGGCAGCGGAGAAAGTATCCATACAACGCCCTGGCTAAGCCTTCAGCAGGAGAAGAGAGGGCGGAATACTAACAAAGGGCGGGAGATTGCGCGAGCCACCGGGGGCGGCTCGCCGTCGGCCTCAGCCGTGATTGCAGATCTTGTCGGCGCTGGTCTGGAAACCCTCTTCGGATTCGATGAACTTGCCGCGCTTGGCCAGAAAATCGATCAGGGCATCGGCATCCATCTCGCTGGCGCTGCAGGTGTGAAAGCGGGCATCGGCACCGAAGTGCTGACCGATCGCCTGCTTGAGGCTGGCACGGCTGAACTGCCCCCCCTGTTCCAGCATCATTTCCATCACTTCGTGACCATGTATCGATTGGGACATCTGAAACCTCGTTAATTATCATGTCAGATGTCAATTAAACCTCCGACGACCATTCCCGATCTTGATGTAGACCAATAAATTGCCCTTTTTCATGCTACCGGGCTGGTCGTGGCCGCCGCATTGTCGATAATGTGGCAACTCGATCGAGGGATGGCTACACTAGCGCCCCTTTTTGCCCTCGCAGTCAGAAAATAAGGACATTGGCGTCATGCTGTTCCATGGATGGGCCTTCAAGCCCTGGCGGATCTGGACCCGCCGCCCGCTCTGGTTGAAGACCCTGCTCGGCATGCTCGGCGGTATCGGGCTCGGACTCTGCTTCAGCGAGCAGGCGTTGCTGCTCAAGCCCATCGGCGTGCTCTTCGTCAACACCATACAGATGCTGATGGTGCCCCTCATCTTCTGCTCCGTCATCGCCGGTCTGACGGCCCTGCTCAGAGGCAAGGCCCTGGACAGGATCGGCGGCAAGGCCATCACCCTCTATCTGTTCTCCACCGCCATCGCCATCTGCATCGGCCTGATGATGGGCTGGCTGCTGGAGCCCGGCATGGGCGCCAACATGGGGCCCTACGAACGGGTCGGCGCCATGGCACAGCCCACCCTGGCCAGCGTACTGAGCCATCTGGTGCCCCGCAATCCCATCCAGGCCATGGTGGATGGCAAGGTACTGCAGGTATTGGTCTTCGCCATCGCCCTGGCCCTGGCCCTCAATGCCAGCGGTCGCCGCGGTCGTCCCGCCATCCGCTTCTTCGCCTCATTGGCGGAGGGCATGTTCACGCTGACCCAGATGGTGATGGTGCTGGCCCCTTACGGCGTCTGTGCCCTGATGGCCTGGATGACCGGCAAGTACGGGCTGGATCTGCTGCTGCCCCTGCTCAAGGTGATCGGCGCCGTCTACCTCGGCTGCCTGCTGCACGTGCTCGGGGTCTACAGCAGCCTGCTGCTCCTGCTAGCCCGCCTCAACCCCCTGCACTACTTCAAGAGCATCCTCGATGCCCAGGCGGTGGCCTTCACCAGCAGCTCCAGCAGCACAACCCTGCCCATCAGCCTGGCCTGCGCCGAGCGCAGGCTGGGGGTCTCCCCCGCCATCACCGCCAAGGTGCTGCCCATCGGCGCCACCATCAACATGGACGGCACCGCCCTCTATCAGGGAGTTACCGCCCTGTTCGTGGCCCAGGCTTTCGGGGTGGATCTGCACGTGGTGGATTATCTGACCATCATCAGCATCGCCACCCTGGCCAGCATCGGCACGGCGGGAACCCCGGGCACAGGGCTGATGCTGCTCACCCTGACCCTCACGGCCGTGGGCCTGCCCCTGGAGGGCGTCGCCCTCATCGCCGGCATCGACCGTTTGCTGGACATGGCCCGCACCACGGTCAACGTCTCCGGGGATATTCTGGTATCCGTGCTGATCGCCCGCAGCGAGGGGGAGCTGGATCTGGCGACCTATCACGACGCCAACGCAGGTGAGGACATCGACTTCACCCTGCGCTGAGGTGTCACAGGGTACAGGCGAACGCCTGAGGCTCCTCTGTTACCCAAGAGGATCGAGGAGTGGAAGGGGGTCAGTGGTCGTGGGGATCGTGGTGGCAGTGCCAGCAAATATCGAAGTTGGCACCATTCTCCTCCCCACACTGACCGCAGAGCCAGCCGTTGCCCTGACGCTGCTGATAACGCTCGATGATCCGCCCTGCCCGGCTGCGATCCGCCTCGCACACCATCAGGGTCACCTGCAGCAGATCCACCGGCAACTCCCCCAGCGCCCCCGACAATCCTTCCCCGCTGAGCCGCACCCGCACTCCCTCGACCTCCAGCGCCCCCTTCAGGGCGTGAGCCTCCAGGGAGTGAGAGGCCCGATACAAATTGATCCACTCTTCCATCGCGTCTCCTCCATGCAGCCTGTCGATGCCGCAGCCACTCACAACAGGTTGTCGATGCCGTAATCAGGCCCGTTCGCAACCAGAAAATCGATAAAAACCCGTAACTTGCGCGGCATCAGCCGTCGCTCCGGGAACAGAAGATAGATCGGCACCTTGGGCTGACGCCAGTCGGGCAACAGGGCCACCAGGGCGCCACTCGCCAGCTCATCATGGCACAGCATGGCAGGCAGGGAGGCCAACCCCAACCCGGTCTTGGCCGCCTCCCGGGCACAGGTAATGTTGTTGACGGTGAATCTGGCAGGGGGATCGACCAGCACCTCCCGACCATCCAGTTCAAAGCACCAGTGCGATGCGAGAAACCCGGTGCTCACCGTTATCCGTTCATGGCGCACCAGATCCTCAGGCCGCTCCAGACCCGGGTTGCGCGCCAGGTATTCGGGGCTGGCGCAGAGCAGGCGCTCCGTGCTCCACAGCCGACGGGCCGCCAGATTGGAGTCGTTCATGTCGCCGATCCGCACGATGGCATCCAACCCCTCGCTGATAGGATCCACGATGCGGTTGGTCAGCTCCAGCTCCACCCTCAGCCCCGGATAGGCCTGCAGAAAACGCGCCACCAGCCGACCCACCACCAACTGCCCCGTCTCGATGGGCACCGCCAGCTTGAGGGTGCCGGTCACCTCCTGCTGGCTCGCGCTCAGCATCAGTTCCGCCTGGGCCAACTCCTCCACCGCCTTGCTGCAGCGCAGGTAATACTGCTCACCCGCCTCGGTCAGGGTGAGCTGGCGGGTGGAGCGATAGAGCAGGCGCGCCCCGAGTCGCTGCTCCAGCTCGGCGATGCGGCGGCTGACCGTCGCCTTGGTCATCCCCAAGTCCTGGGCCGCCGCGGTAAAGGAGCCCTTGTCGACGATACGCACCAGGATCAAGGCAGCATTCAGGTCCATTGTCTCACCAGTGAAACTGTATATCTCATGCAGGGATACTAATCGAAACAGTGGGCCGATGTTAGCCTGCACCCCACAGTTCAGGAAAACCAATATCATGAGTCAACACAAGAAGATCCCCCTGCTGGCCGCACTGGTGCTGGCCGTGCTCGGCACGCTGTTCGCCGCCTACTGGTATCTCCATGGCCGCTATTTCGAGAGCACCGACAACGCCTATCTGCAGAGCGAGGTGACCGGTATCGGCTCCAAGCTGCCCGGCTACATCGGCGAGGTGCTGGTGACCGACAACCAGGAGGTGAAAGCGGGCCAGCTGATCGCCCGGCTGGATGATCGGGAGTACAAGACCAAGGTGCTGGAAGCCGAGGCGGACTTGCGCCTCAACCAGGCTACCGCCGAAAACCTGGCCGCCACCCGCACCCAGCAACTGAGCCAGATCCGTCAGGCCGAGGCCAAGGTCGCCTCCGCCAACGCCGAACAGGTGCGGGCCCAGCAACAGGTGCGCCGCGTCAGTCAGCTCAATCAGCGCCACTACAGCTCCCAGGACAGCCTGGACGAGGTACAGGCCGGCCTGCAGGTCAATCAGGCCCTGTTGCAGGAGGCCAGCGCCGCCCTGCAGGCAGCCCGTGAGCGACTGCTGGTACTTGACGCCGAGGCCAAGCAGAACCAGGCCAGACTGGCCCTGAGCGAGGCCCAGCTGCAGCAGGCCAAGCTGGAGCTCGGCTACACCGAATTGCGGGCGCCCGCCGATGGCATCATCGGCAAACGCAGCCTGCGGGAAGGGCTCTACGTGCAGTCCGGCATGCAGGTGGCGAGCCTGGTGCCGCTGCAGCAGGTCTGGGTCGAGGCGAACTTCAAGGAGACCCAGTTGCAGCACATGCAGCCGGGCCAGAAGGTGGAGGTGATCCTGGATGCCTATCCGGATCAGCCGGTAGAAGGCATCATCGACAGCCTGGCCCCCGCCACCGGCGCCAAGTTCGCCCTGCTGCCGCCGGAGAATGCCACCGGCAACTTCACGAAAATTGTGCAGCGGGTACCGGTCAAGATCCGCATCCCCGAGCCCGGGGTACTGACCGGCAAGCTGCGGCCGGGCCTCTCCACCGAGGTGATCGTGGATACCCGCACGCCTGAGCCCCAGGTTGCGGCCCACTGATGGACGCCATCCCGCGCCGTAACTGGATCGCGGTCATGGGGGGCCTGATCGGCGCCTTCATGGCCATCCTCGACATCCAGATCACCAACGCCTCCCTGAAGGACATTCAGGGAGCGCTATCCGCCACCCTGAGCGAGAGCTCCTGGATCTCCACCTCCTACCTGGTGGCGGAGATGATCGCCATTCCCCTGAGCGGCTGGCTCAGCCGCGGCCTGGGGGCGCGCCGCTATCTGCTGTGGACCACGGGGGCCTTCATCATCGCCTCCGTGCTCTGTTCGTTCAGCTGGAACCTCACCAGCATGATCGTGTTCCGGGCCCTGCAGGGGTTCACCGGCGGCGCCCTCATCCCCATGGCATTCTCCCTCATCATCAGCCTGCTGCCCCTGCACAAGCGGGCCACCGGCATGGCGCTGTTCGGTCTGTGTGCCACCTTCGCCCCCACCATAGGGCCGACCCTGGGGGGCTGGCTGACGGAGCAGCTCTCCTGGCACTACATCTTCTACCTGAACGTGCCCCCCGGCCTGCTGGTGATGGCCATGCTGGCCCACGGTCTGGACAAGAAGATGGTGGACTGGGAAGTGATCAAACGGGTGGATCTCGTCGGGATCCTCACCATGGCGGTGGGGTTGGGGCTGCTGGAGGTGGTACTGGAAGAGGGCAACCGGGAGGACTGGTTCGGTTCCAGTTTCATCGTGCGCCTGAGCGTCATCTCCGTGGTGGCACTCATCTTCTTCGTCATCAGCCAGCTGCTGCGCCGCCACCCCCTGGTCAACCTGCGACTGCTGCACAGCCCGCGCTTCGCGCTGGCCTGTTTCGCCTATCTGGTGCTCGGCATGGCGCTGATGGGATCCATCTATGTGCTGCCCCTCTACATGACCCAGATCCACAACTACAACGCGCTGGAGATTGGCGAAGTGCTGATGTGGATGGGGTTGCCCCAGTTGCTGGTGCTGCCGCTGGTGCCCAAGCTGGTGACCAAGATAGACCCTCGCTACCTGGTGAGCTTCGGCTTCCTGGTGTTCGCCATCAGCTGTTTCATGAACATGCACATGAGCGCCGATTATGCCGGGCCCCAGCTGATCCAGTCCCTCGTCGTGCGGGCGCTGGGCCAGCCTTTCGTGATGGTGCCGCTCTCCCTGGTGGCCACCGCCAGCCTGACCCCGGACGAGGTTCCCTCCTCCTCCACCCTGCTCAACGTGCTGCGCAACCTCGGCGGTGCCATCGGCATCGCCATCATCGCCACCATGCTGGACAACGACACCCGCATCCATGCCAGCCAGATCGGCAGCACCCTGGCCGCCAGCAGCATCGAAGGGCAGAGCTACCTGCTGCAACTGGCCCAGAACATGATGGCGCAGGGAGCCGGCCCCGAGCAGGCGCAGTTGCAGGCCCAGGCCATGCTGGCAAACACCATCAATCGGGAAGCTACCATCATGGCCTACAACCAGGTGTTCTACGTGATGGGGGTCTTCCTGCTCATCGCCAGCGCCCTGATGCTGCTGCTCAAGCAGCCGCCCCCCAAGGCGGCCGATGCCGAGCCCATGGAGGCGTGATACAGCAACGAAAAACGGGCCATCTGGCCCGTTTTTTTATGGTCGGAATAGGCGGTTCTCAGCCCGCCAGGGAGGCTGCAATCAGGAACTGGGCGGCGTAGTAGCTGCTCATGATCCAGGCCTTGGCGTGGGGGAAGGGGCGGCGGAAGCGATCGAGGGCCAGCATGCTGTCGGAGAAGAGGAACATCAAGGCCCCCACCAGGGCGGCGGCGCTGCCCGCCGTCAGGGAGGCGTGCCAGGCACCGGCGGCCACCCAGGCCATGGCGATGATCACCAGCATGTAGCAGAACACCGGGATCTTCATCTCACCCAGCTTGCTCCACAGCAGGCCGAACACCATGCCCGCCACCGCCAGCAGCAGCAGGCCATCCACCAGCTTGAGCACCAGGGGCCCCTGGGCGAAGCCCACGATGTAGCACAGATGCGCGACAAGAAATGCCGCCAAACCCTGGATGAAACGATCCCGTGGCAGCATCAGCAGCACGTCGCCGGCCAGCGACAGGCAGAGGCCGAGCAGGATCCAGGCGTTGGATCCATTGTGATCATCACTCTGGTAACCGAAGGCGAGGGCGATGATGAACAGCATGGTCAGCGGCTTGCTGATGTAGAACTGACGGGCATCCGAGCCGTAGGCTGCGCGGATGTGCCACCAGCCAGATGCGATGATCAAGAAACTCAATAACATGCCCTGCTCCTCACCGGCTGCCCACCCTGAAGCGGCTGCCTCTTTAATGACCGACAGATTAACAAATTCCCGTGAGCAGTGGCAGGGGGCGCAACAGATGGAACCCTACGCCTAAAGTCTAATTGCCCCCTTTCCCCGGCTCGGGCATAAGAGTCCACTCAGGAGGATCACCATGGAAGACGCAATGACCAACTATCTGCCCGCCATCGACATCATGATGTGCCATCTGGGGATCAGCTTCGAGCAAGCCTGTGAACAGCTGGGCCTGAGCCAGCAAGAGCAACAGACCCTGGATCTGCTGCAAAAGCAGCAGCAGGCTCAGCCAAACTGAGCCTGCCGACAATGGCACGCCCTGTGCCATCTGGTGGACGCAGCCAACCGTGCTGACCCCATATTGAAAACGGCGCCCGAGGGCGCCGTTTTGCTTAGTGGCTTGTTTTGCGTCTGCGTTGCAGCCAGACCACCAGGCCGAACAGCAGGAAGCCGGGCAGCCACATCAGCTCCTTGTTCCAGCGCTCGGTGGGTGCCTTGACGGAGAGGATCTGCTGATCGATCTCCAGCCCCAGCTCGGCGGCCGGTGAGCCGAAGCCCACGTTGTCCAGCAACACCTTGCCATCCTGCTCATAGAGGGCAAGACCCAGATGCTCGAGGCGTGCCTCGCCACCCGCACCGTCCGGTACCGGCAGCAGCACGGTGAACTGTCGCAGCTTGCCGACCGCATCTTCCCCTTCCACCCGCAGGCGCAGGGTGCTCTCCGCATCCACCTGCCCCATGGTCTGGACCAGGGCGGCGGGATCGGTGTCGCGATAGGGGTCGTGCACCATGTCCATCCAGAAGCCCGGGCGGAACAGGGTGAAGGCCACCAGCAGCAACAGCACGTTCTCGTACCAGCGGCTCTTCACCAGGAAGAAGCCCTGGGTGGCGGCGGCGAAGATCAGCATGGCGGCGGTGGCCACTGCGAAGATCAGCACCCCGTGGGCGAAGTCCACGTTGATGAGCAGCAGATCGGTGTTGAAGATGAACAGGAACGGCAGCGCTGCGGTGCGCAGGCTGTAGTAAAACGCCGTCACCCCGGTCTTGATGGGATCCCCTTTGGAGACGGCGGCCGCGGCGAACGAGGCCAGCCCCACCGGCGGGGTCACATCTGCCATGATGCCGAAGTAGAACACGAACAGGTGCACGGCGATGAGCGGCACGATGAGGCCGTTCTGCTGCCCCAGGGTAACGATGACCGGCGCCAACAAACTGGAAACCACTATGTAGTTGGCGGTGGTCGGCAGACCCATGCCGAGGATCAGGCTCAGCACGGCGGTGAGCAGCAGCATCAGCAGCAGGTTGCCCATGGAGAGGAACTCCACCAGATCCGCCAGCACCAGACCGACCCCGGTCTGGGAGACGGCCCCGACGATGATGCCCGCGGTGGCGGTGGCGATGCCGATGCCGATCATGTTGCGGGCGCCGGCGATCAGCCCCTCACGCAGATCCACGGCCCCGTCGACGAAGCTGCCGTAATCGTGCTTGCCGTCGGTACGCAGCCAGTTCAGCAGCGGCCGCTGGGTCAGCAGGATCACCACCAGCATGACGGTACCCCAGAAGGCTGACAGGCCGGGGGAGAGACGCTCCACCATCAGGCACCACACCAGCACCACCACCGGCAGCAGGAAGTGCAGGCCGGAGAGCAGCACGGCGCGGGTGTTCGGCAGCTCGTCCAGGGGCTTGTCCGGATCTTCGGCAGGCAGGGGATCGTTGCTGGCGGCGATCTTGAGCAGCCCCAGGTAGGCGATGGCCAGCAGCACGGCAACCCCCGGCAGGGCGTATTCACCCAGGGCAGGCTTGAGCCAGCCGAGGCCGTAGTAGACCGCCATGGAGAGGCCGCTGATGAGGGCCGCACCGAAGGCGAAACCGGTCAGGCGACGCAGCCAGGGCTTGGGCTGGTGATTGCCGATGGGCTCCATGCCGAGCTTGAGCGCCTCCAGGTGGACGATGTAGAGCAGGGCGATGTAGGAGATGGCCGCCGGCAGGAAGGCGTGCTTGATGATCTCCACATAGGGGATGCCCACATACTCCACCATCAGGAAGGCGGCGGCCCCCATGACGGGGGGCATGATCTGGCCGTTGACCGAGGAGGCCACCTCGACCGCTCCGGCCTTCTCCTTGGAGAAGCCGACCCGCTTCATCATGGGGATGGTGAAGGTGCCCGTGGTCACCACGTTGGCAATGGACGAGCCGGAGATGACCCCGGTCAGGGCCGAGGCTACCACGGCCGCCTTGGCCGGGCCGCCGCGCAGGTGGCCGAGCAGGCTGAAGGCGAGCTGGATGAAGTAGTGACCGGCACCGGCCCGCTCCAGCAGGGCGCCGAACAGCACGAACAGGAAGACGAAGCTGGTGGAGACCCCGAGGGCGATGCCGAACACCCCTTCGGTGGTGATCCACTGGTGGTTGGCCAGCGCATGCAGGCTGACCCCGCGGTGTGCCAGCAGGGACGGCATCCAGGGACCGGCCAGGCTATAGGCCAGGAAGACGATGGCGATGACCGCGAGGGCCGGCCCCAGGGCACGGCGGGCGGCTTCCAGCAGCAGCGGTACGCCGATGCAGGCGACCACGAAGTCCATGGTGGTCAGGTTGCCGGGGCGCTGGGCCAGCTCGGCATACATGATGAAGAGGTAACCGGCTGCGGCGGCACCGATGAGGCCGAGGGCGATGTCCGCCAGTGGCACCCTGTCTCGCGGCGACGTGCGCAGGGCCGGGAAGACCAGATAGGCGAGCAGAATGGCGAAGGCCAGATGGATGGAACGGGTCTCGGTGTCGTTGAACACACCGAAGCCCAGGGTAAAGGGCAAGGGGGAGGCGATCCACAGCTGGAACAGGGACCAGAGCAGGGCGAGGCCGGCGATGGTGGCGCCCATGGCACCGATCGGCAGGCGGGCTCCCACATCCTGGGCGATCAGCTCTTCGGCCGACAGCGCCTCTTGTTGTTGTGCTTGTTGCATAGTGTGACTCTGTTGCTACCGCTTATAAGCAAGACTCGCCCCGGGCGGGGCGAGTCTGGGGGGATGAGACACCGGGGCCGTTACAGCCAGCCACGCTCCTTGTAGTAGCGCGCGGCGCCTTCATGCAGGGGAGCGGAGAGGCCCACCTTGATCATGTCGGCTTCCTTCAGATCGGCGAAGGCCGGGTGCAGACGCTTGAAGCGATCCAGGTTGTCGAACACCGATTTCACCAACTGGTAGACCACTTCCGGATCCGCCTTGGCGCTGGTGGAGAGCACCGCCTTGCCACCGATGGACGGGGTCGGGTTCGGGCTGCCCTTGTAGAGGCCACCGGGGATCTCGGCCTTGGTGTAGTAGCTCTTCTCCGCCAGCAGCTTGTCGATCTCCGGGCCGGTCACCGGCACCAGCACGGTGGCCGTGGTGGTGGAGGCTTCCTGGATGGCACCGTTCGGGTGGCCCACGAAGTAGCTCATGGCATCAATGTTGTTGTCACCCAGGGCGGAAGCCTGCTCCGCCGGTTTCAGCTCGGAGACCAGGCTGAAGGCGGACTTGTCCCAGCCCTTCACCGCCATGATCTCTTCGAAGGTATCCCGCTGGCCGGAGCCCGGGTTGCCGATGTTGACGCGTTTGCCCTTCAGATCGTCGAAACCGGTGATCTTGGCATCCTGACGGGCTAGGATGGTGAAGACTTCGCTCTGCAGGGAGAAGACGGCGCGAATGTCCTCCATGGCACCTTCGGCCTGGAAGGGTGCCAGCCCCTTCATCGCCTTGTACTGGTGGTCGGACTGCATGATGCCGAAGTTGAACTCACCGCTGCGGATGCCGTTGACGTTGGCCACGCCACCGCCACTGGCCGGAGCGTTGCACTTGATCTGATGATCGGCGGCGCCACGATTGAGGAAGCGGCAGATGGACTGACCCGCCACATAGTAGACACCGGTCTGACCGCCGGTGCCGATGGTCACGAACCGCTCGGCGGCCTGTACCTGGCCACCGAATGAGGCCCCGACCAGGGCAGCAGACAAGGCGCACGCCAAGGATAATCCTTTCATGTTGTTCTTCCTTTTCATCGATTTATCTCACCCGATTCCCGGGTGAATATGAGTCAGGCCCGCATCAAGGCCGGGCCTGTCTATATGACCTCATACGAGGAAGGGGTCGGGCGAAAACGGATGCCCTTCCCAAAGCCACCATCGTCCTGTGGTGAGATAATCAGCATCATGCCGATCGAGGGTGATTCGACCAGACGAGGGTCGGATCAAAAGTTGTAACCACTCGATTAAGCACAGGGCGCCAACATTAATCAAACAAAACAGCAAAATGGCGGATTAAAATAGCGAGAAATTTGAAGCGGATCATCAATTTTTTGCTGAGGGATCCATTCACGCTGTCGGTGGGTCGGAAGGTCGATGGCGGAAAGAAGATTCCTTTGCAGCCCTTTAAGGACAAGGGGCGAGAGGTAAGTCAGTTATGCTGACCATGAATGAAATGACGGAATAAAAACAACGTTTAGAATGATCTTTACAGCAGAACATCATATCGCAACCGGGTTGCCGCCAGCGGGCTCCCCATCCCGTCGCGTTAACATCCGCGCATCATCCCCACCCGCCCGGATCGGTCCCACGCCCCCATGTGGGACCTTTCCGCGCAGCCGGGCCCCAGATGACAAGGCCCGGCTCACCAGGGTCGCTGGCGGCCGGGCCGGGATCGTCGGAGGATCACGCCCAGATGTTTATGCTTTGGGCTTGGCCAGATCCAGAATAAACGCGAACTCCAATGCAATGTCTTCATAAGCCTTGAAGCGACCCGATTTGCCGCCGTGACCGGCGTCCATGTCGGTGCTCAGCAGCAGCAGGTTGTCGTCCGTCTTCAGCTCCCGCAATTTGGCGACCCACTTGGCTGGCTCCCAGTACTGCACCTGGGAGTCGTGCAGGCCGGTGGTGACCAGCAGGTTCGGGTAGGCCTGGGCCTTGACCTGATCGTAGGGGCTGTAGGCCAGCATGTAGTCGTAGTAGCGCTTCTGGTTCGGGTTGCCCCACTCGTCGTACTCGCCGGTGGTGAGGGGGATGGACTCGTCCAGCATGGTGGTCACCACGTCCACGAAGGGCACCTGGGCGACCACGCCGCGATAGAGCTCGGGCGCCTGGTTGATGACGGCCCCCATCAGCAGGCCGCCGGCACTGCCCCCCATGGCATAGACCTGATCCCTGGCGCCGTAACCCTGGGCCACCAGGGCCTGGGTCACATCGATGAAGTCGTGGAAGCTGTTCTGCTTCTTGAGCAGCTTGCCGTCTTCATACCAGCCGCGGCCCAGCTCCTCGCCCCCCCGAATATGGGCGATGGCGTAGACGAAGCCCCTGTCCAGCAGACTCAGACGGGCGGTGCTGAAGTCCGGATCCATGCTGGCGCCGTAGGAACCATAGCCGTAGACCAGCAGCGGGTTCTGTCCCGTCTTCTTGAACAGATCCTTGCGATAGACCAGGGAGACCGGCACCTTGACCCCGTCACGGGCGTCGATCCAGAGCCGCTCGCTGGCATATTTCTCGGCCTTGAAGCCCGCCACCGCCTGCTGCTTGAGCAGGGTGCGCTTGCCGCTGTCGAGGTTGAGCTCATAGGTGGAGGACGGCGTGGTCATGGAGGAGTAGCCGTAGCGCAGGGCGCTGGTGTCGGGCTCGGGGTTGTAGCCAAGCCAGGTCACATAGGCCGGATCATCGAAGGCGATCTCTTTTTGCTCGCCACTCTGCCAGTTCACCTGGCGCAGCCGGGTCAGCCCCTGGCTGCGCTCTTCCAGCACCAGCCAGTCCTTGAACAGGGCATAGCTCTCCAGCAGCACGTCCGGGTTCGGGGCGATCACCGCCTTCCAGCGATCCACCGGGCTCTCCTTGGTCTCGTAGAGGCCGAAGTTCTTGCCGTCCTTGTTGGAGCGCACGTAGAAGCGGCCACGGTAGTGATCCAGGCTGTATTCGTGATCCACCTGGCGCGGCAGGAACAGGCGCGGCTTCTGGCTCGGGGTGTTGGCATCGATGAGGCGCGCCTCCCCGGTGGTGGTGCTGGAAAGCGCGATGACGATGAAGTCTTCCGAGGTGGTGGCGTAGAGGCTGACGTAGAAGCTGTCGTCCTTCTCCTCGTACACCAGCTGATCCTTGGCAGGATCCGTGCCGAGCTCGTGGCGATAGACCTGATAGGGCAGCAGGGTCTGGGGGTGCTTGCGCACATAGAACACCGTCTTGCTGTCGTTGGCCCACACCAGGTTGCCGGAGGTGTTCTCCAGCTTGTCCGTCGCCCACTGGCCGCTCTCCAGATCCAGGAACTGCACCTGGTATTGGCGACGGGAGAGGAAATCTTCCGCCACCGCCAGCCAGCGGTTGTTGCGACTCACCTCCAGCGCGCCCAGGGCATAGAACTCGTGCCCCTCGGCCCGCAAATTGCTGTCCAGCAGCAAACTGGCCTTGGGTTCAGGCTGCCCTTTCTCTCCTACCGGCGTGCGGGAATAGATGCCGTACTCCTTGCCCGGCTCGTAGCGGATCTGGTAGCGGTAGCCGTTCTTCACATAGGGCACCGACTCATCCTGCTGGGGAATGCGGGCGACCATCTCCTTGTAGAGTTTCTCACGCAGGGGCAGGGTCGGCTTGAGCATCGCCTCCATGTAGGCATTCTCGGCCTTGAGGTAATCCAGCACCTCGGGCTTCTGGCGTTCGTCGTCCCGCAGCCAATAGTAGTTGTCGATCCGCTCCTCCCCGTGTTTCTTCAGTGAGTGGGGATGCTTGGCAGCCACGGGTGGGAGAGGGGTGGACTGAACGGTGGAATCGGGCATGGCGGACTCTTCATTGGCATGGGTGAAGGGGGCGGCGGCCAGGCAAGCCAGCAGCAGCAACCCTCGGGAAACGTTGAACATCTCGCATCCTTTGCGCACGGACAGGATGGGGAAAACCCGGGCCAGGCGCCACGGCGTGAGGCCCGTAGGCTGGCATGGGCACCGCACAGGCGGTAACCCGGATCCTGTAGGAATAATTTGGCGATCAATCTGCCCCTTGTCGCCCCGGGTTGCAAGTGATCCCCCTTTATTCCCCCCAAAACAACGAAAAAGGGTCACCCTCTCGCGATGGTGACCCTCCTTCTCTGGCCATGAGCGACACGGATTCGCTCAGGTGTGCCTCACATGATGGAGTAGTGCCGGCTCATGACCAGTGTTCGTCAGCCAGGATAGCTCGACCAGACCTTGGTCGCGCCCTCCTCGCTGATGCTCAGCACCTGGTAGGGCTGACCGGGGATATCCATGCCCGGCGCACTCTGGGGCATGCCCGGAATGGTCAGGCCGCGGATCGCCGGTTTCTCCTTGAGCATCTTCTGCACGTCGGCGGCGGGCACATGCCCCTCGACCACATAGCCATTCACCACCCCGGTATGGCAGGAAGCCAGCTGCGGGGTGATGCCATGCTGCTGCTTGACGGGATCCAGCTGCTCGGTTTCCACGACCTTGACCTCAAAGCCGTTCTCTTCCATGTGCTTGACCCAGCTCTTGCAGCAGCCGCAGTACTTGGATTTGTAGACTGTCATCTGCTCCGTTGCCAGGGCAGAGAAACTGACGGTACCGGCCAGCAGGGCCAGTAACAGGGACTTGTACATAACTCACCTCAGATAAGAAGAAATACCCAATGAACAGGGGACAAATCGACTCAACCGAGGGTGCGTGGGGGACGCTCCAGCCGCGCCCTGGGGGCGTCCGGCACATAGAGAGAGGGGGAGAGGAAATCCGGGGAGTCAGGTTCCAGCATGGCCACCGTCAGGCTGTCGCCGGTCAGCACCGTCATGGCGAGGGCCGAGGTGAAGCTGCCACAGGGCATGGCTTTCTCCAGGGTGCGCTCGCTCTGGCTGCAGTGGGGCGTCAGGGTACAGAGGTCGGTCGCCGCCCGGCTGCCAAACGACATCAACACCAGCAGCAGACTCCACAGGGGGAGCCAGCGACGGGCGTGAGCGAGTTGGCGACGGGTCAAAACCATGAGATGACTCAGCAATCAAAGGAGGCCTATGGTAACCCCGGGCCCTGGGGGAGGGTCAAGCCTGCCACCTGAGGGAGATCAAAAGAGGATGAGATAGCCCGGGGGCCGTGGCACACTTCCCCTGATTAGGCAGTGCCAAAAGAGACGCGGACTACCACGGCCTTCGCGCCCGCCACTGGCGACTCGGGACGCTTCTTGCTAACGTCGCCACTCGATGCATCTTATTCGCAGACACGAATCCCGCTCAGGTTATGACCCCATGAAACGCATTCTGGTTATCTTTTCACACCCGGCGCTGCAGAGCTCCCGGGCCAACCGGCAACTGTTGCAGGCCATCGACGGCCTGGAAGGGGTCACCCTGCACGACCTCTATCAGCAGTACCCGGACATGTATCTCGACGTGAAACGCGAGCAGGCGTTGCTGGCGGAGCACGATCTCATCGTCTTCCAGCACCCCTTCTACTGGTACTCCTGCCCCGCCATCATGAAGGAGTGGATGGATCTGGTGCTGGAGTATGGCTATGCCTACGGTCCGGAAGCCCATGCCCTGGCGGGCAAGCAGTGGCTCTCCGCCATCACCACCGGGGGAGCGCCCGAGTCTTATTGCAGCGCGGGTTACAACCAGCGGCCCTTGCTCGACTTCCTGTTGCCCTTCCAGCAGACGGCCCAGTTGTGCGGCATGGCCTGGCTGCCCCCCTTCGTGTTGCACTCCTTCCACAAGCTGAAGGATCCCGAGGCCCTGCGCCGCTGCGGCCAGGATTACCGTCAGTTGATCTGCGCCCTGCGCGATGAGCAGCTGACCCCGGCCCAGCTGGGTGCAAGCCCCTATCTGCGCGATCTGCTGGAGGTGCTGTGATGGGACACGGAATTCTGCTCGATGCCCTGATCTATCTCTGCGCCGCGGTGATTGCGGTCCCCCTCGCCAAGCGCTGGGGGCTGGGCTCCGTGCTCGGTTATCTGCTGGCCGGCATCATCATCGGCCCCTTCCTGCTGGGCCTGGTGGGAGAACAGAAAGACGTGATGCACTTCGCCGAGTTCGGGGTGGTGCTGATGCTGTTCCTGGTCGGTCTGGAGCTGCGCCCCGCTCTCTTGTGGCAACTGAAGGGCCCCATCCTCGGCACCGGCGGCCTGCAGGTATTGCTCACCACGGCGGCCCTCACCGGAGTCGCCACCCTCATCGGGCTGCCCTGGCAACAGGGGCTGGCCATCGGCCTCATCCTGGCGCTCTCCTCCACCGCCATCGTCTTGCAGAGCCTGCAGGAGCGCAAACTGATGCAGAGCGAGAGCGGGCGATCCGCCTTCGCCGTGCTGCTGTTCCAGGACATCGCCGTGATCCCCATTCTGGCGGTGCTGCCCCTGCTGGCCATCGCCCCCGTGGTCAGCAACGGCAACTCCGATCTCGCGGGCTGGCAGCACGGCCTGCTGGTGGTGGCCGCTATCGCCGGCATAGTGCTCGGCGGCCATTACCTGATGCGACCGGTGTTCCGCGCCATCGCCCAGTCCCACATGCGGGAGATCTTCGTCGCCGCGGCCCTGCTGCTGGTCATTGCCATCGCCGTGCTGATGGAGTCGGTGGGGCTCTCCCCCGCCCTCGGCTCCTTCCTGGCCGGCGTGGTGCTGGCGGACAGCGAGTATCGCCACGAGCTGGAAGCGGACATCGAACCGTTCAAGGGGTTGCTGCTCGGCCTCTTCTTCATGTCCGTGGGGGCTGGCATCGATTTCAGCCTGTTCGCCCAGCATCCCCTGCTGATCCCGACCCTGGTGGTCGGCCTGATGGTCTTGAAGTGGTTGGTACTGATGGTGCTGGCCCTGATCCTGCGGGTCTCCCCCAGCCAGCGCTGGACCTTCGCCCTGGCGCTGGCTCAGGGGGGGGAGTTCGCCTTCGTGCTGTTCTCCTTCGCCGCCCAGAACAAGGTGCTGCCGGGCAGCACCATCTCCTTGCTGACCCTGGTGGTGGCCCTCTCCATGGCGCTGACCCCGCTGCTCTTGATCCTCAACGACAAGGTGATCCAGCCCTGGTTCGATTACCGCAACCGGGAGGATCTGCCCAAGCACGAGCAACCCGAGCTGGTGGAGCATCCCGTCATCATCGCCGGCTTCGGCCGTTTCGGTCAGATAGTGGGTCGTCTGCTGCACGGCCATGGCATTGGTACGACCATCCTTGAACAGGACGCCAGCCAGATAGAGATGCTACGAAAGTACGGTTACCAGGTGTTTTATGGGGATGCCAGTCGACTCGATCTGCTGCATGCCGCAGGGGCCCACAAGGCCAAGCTGCTGGTGCTCTCCATCAATGATCCCGCCACCTCCCTCACGGTGATCGAGATGGTGAAGAAACACTTCCCGCACCTTAAGATACTGGCGCGTGCCCAGGACAGACCGACGGCCCACGAGATCCTGCGCCTCGGGGTCGAGAGCGTGCACCGGGAAACCCTGGGATCGGCGGTGGATCTGGGGGTCGAGGCCCTCACCCAGCTCGGTTTCAGGGCCAACCAGGCCTGGCGCGCCGGCCAGATGTTCAAGCGGTATGACAACCGCCTGCTGCGCGAGCAGGTCAACTATCTGGATGACGAACACACCTATATCAACAAGAGCCTGCAATACCGGGAGATCCTCTCCGATCTGCTGCAAGACGATCAGGAGGGACAGGAGCGTACCCACGCCCACAACTGGAACAGCGGTCTGCACGACAACGACAAGGAAGCAATATGATTGCCTATTACCCCCTGCTCAAACACCTGCACATGACACTGGCGCTGGTCAGCGTGCTGCTGTTCCTCTATCGCTGGCTGCTGGCCCTGGGTGGCAGCGCCCGCCTGCAGCAGAAGTGGCTGAAGATCCTGCCCCACCTCAACGACACCCTTCTGCTGGTACTTGGCGTGCTGCTGGCCGTGACCCTGCAGATGAGCCCGGGCCAGCAGCCCTGGCTGATGGCCAAGCTCGTTGCCCTGGTGCTCTACATCGGCCTTGGCGTCATGGCCCTCAAGCGTCCCGCCCGCAGCCAGAAGCTGGTAGCCGGCATCGCCGCCCTCGCCGTGTTTGGCTACATGGTCGGCGCCGCCATGACCAAGTCCCCCTGGTCCTGGCTGCTCTGATCCCCGCAGCAGGAGGGTGAGAGCACGGCTCTCACCCTCCATTTCACAACCTCTCCCCGACCACTGCACCCTGACGATCCCGTCCCTGCAAACCTCATATCCCATCCCAATCACGGATAATCCGCTGTCGCCACTGTCATTTTTTCAACCAAAAAAGGCTTCATAAGGAGCCTTCATTGGCGTATTTTATTATCTCCATCAATAAGTTAGCCACGCATGTATGAAAATGGCGACAGTTGTCGCAGCAAAACTTGCGACATATATTGTCGCAAGTGCTGGCTAGGATAAACTCAACGCTAAACCAGTGAAGGCAAGCACCATGAGTAAGAAGCTGTTACGACAACTGACCTTGGCGCGTTGCATCCCGCACCGCCCTTACAAGCTGACCGCCAGCCAACTTCAGGTAAAACTGGAAGAGGAAGGCATACACGTCAGTCTGCGTACCGTGCAACGGGACCTGGAAGAAATGTCCGGCATGGGACTGTTCGACCTCACCTCCGATGAACGCAGCAAACCCCATGGCTGGTGCTTCGAGCGCCACGGTCTGAACGACTTCGCCAATATCATGCCGCTCTCCCTGGCTGTGGCCCTGAAAACCTGGAGCGACCAGGCGAGCCAGCTGTTGCCAGCGAGCGTGCTGACCGAATTGAACCCCCTGGTCGACAAGGCTGGCCAGGTGATCCGCGACAGTCAGAGTGAACTGGCTGAGCGCTGGCTCGAGAGCGTGCATCAGTCTCCGCGCCCCTTCGCCGGCAACCCGGAGATCCGTCGCAGCACCTTGATCCGCGACGCCCTGTGGCGTGGCCGCAAGTTCAGCGCCGAGATCCAGCGCGTCATCAAGGAGCGCACCGTGTGGCTCTGCTATGACCGCATCAACCCGCTCGGCATCCTGAATCAGGCCGATGGCCCCGTGCTGCTCTGTACCCTGTCCGAGCTGGACCCCAAGGTCTACGGCATCCCGTTCGATCACATCAAGAACGTGGAGCTGACCAACTTCAGCGCGACCCAGCCCAAGGAGTTCAACATCCAGAAGCTGATCCGCGACCAGGGCTACCAGGACGTCAGCGGCCCCATCCGCTTCGTCGGCCGCATCGATGCCAACTGCCCTACCCTGATCGATGGCCAGATCCCGGGACACAACCCGCGCATGACCCGCTACGACAAGCGTAGCGTGGTAGTGGAGACCGAGGTGCAGGACACCCCCGAGTTCCGCTCCTGGCTGAACAACATGAGCGGCAATCTGGAAGTGCTGGCGCCCGAGTCACTGCGCAAGGCATATCCGGCTCCCACCACCCGGGTCAGCTGATCGGATAACATCGTCAAACACCAAAAGCCGGGAGATATCCCGGCTTTTGGTTGATTTATCAGCATATTCATTCAATAAAATTTGAACGTTTACACCCCTCATTGAATCTCTTGTACCATCGTTTTCCTGCCAATTTCTCCTTGTGAGAGATCCGCCATTCCCCCTGTAAGACCCCACAGTGTTGAGCCGTACGCGAAGCCATCCCGAGTGCATAATGCTTTCCATGGAAACAAAATAACCATATGATATTAAAGATAATTTCCATCGTCAGTCTAAAAAACATCCGGCAGAATGCCCAGCTTGAAGGGGTTTCATGCCTTGTTCCCCCCCATGGTTACCTTAATATGGGTCTCACAAGGACGGCGCTGACTCGGCAGGATGCAGAAACAGCGCATAAATAGGACAAGCCGCAGGATGTGGCAGGACTCCTCAGGATGAGGCCGATAACCCGGACGGTTATCACAAGGAATGACAGGACAACCGCAGGATGCGGTGTTGGACACCTCGGGATGAGGCAGAGCAGCAGGACAGCCGCTCTTCAGGATGACAGGACACTCGCCGGAGGCGACAGGAATGGCTTCAGGATGAAGCGAGATAATCGGGATGATTATCTGTCAGGAAGACACAAGGAACACCGCTGGATGCGGTAATGGACACCTCCAGGATGGAGAGGGTGAAGCAATCAGGAGCGATTGCCAGGCTAGGATGGCCACAGGACACCCCAACGGAATGGGAAGGGGAAATTCCAAAGGAAAGGATAGAGTCAAGGATTGCAGGGAGCATGGCAGTTCAGGGACTGGACGAGATGACTTGAGGGGACGGCAACTGCCGTCCCCTTTTCTTTTTAAGGTATTCCTGGAATTAAAGTATTCCTGGAAAGGGGGTCCTTCTCCGCTTCATACCCTTTACCTGGCTGAGCAACAACCAGAGCCAATCATATGAGTGCCAGCCCCTCTCCAGTCGCTTTCCCTGATCGGGGTAACCCCTGGCCTCCAGAAACATGAAAGGGGTGCTTGAAGCGTTTGAGAGCGCGAGTGCCCTCGATCAGCCCGATGCCTCACGACTGCTCTGCGTGTTCTACTGAGCGATCCTGGGGTGCAATCAGCCATCTGCGGTGAGATATGCAAGACATGGAGGTTCGCCAGGCAGGGAGCGAAGACTCGCCCAGGTGAGCATGAAGTCGAAAACGCATAAACGAAAAAAAGCCCAGTCATTAGACTGGGCTTCTTGTTAGTGGCGGAGCGGACGGGACTCGAACCCGCGACCCCCGGCGTGACAGGCCGGTATTCTAACCGACTGAACTACCGCTCCGCATTCGGTTAGCTTTCGCTAAATCTTTTGCCGCTTCATGAGGTGTCATCCTCGCAGCCAATCGCGCAATGTGTGCACAACTGTTTAATTGGGTGCCTGGCAGTGTCCTACTCTCGCATGGCGAATGCCACACTACCATCGGCGCTACCGCGTTTCACTTCTGAGTTCGGCATGGGATCAGGTGGTTCCACGGCGCTATGGCCGCCAGGCAAATTCTTAATCTAGAAAGCTGACGTGAATAACGATGTCGCTCTTGGCTCGTCGCTATCACTGAATTTGAGTAGTTCATGCACTTGCTACAAGGCCCAGAACACTTCTTGGGTGTTGTATGGTTAAGCCTCACGGGTAATTAGTATGGGTTAGCTCAACACGTCGCCGCGCTTACACACCCCACCTATCAACGTTGTGGTCTCCAACGGCCCTTTAGGACCCTCAAGGGGTCAGGGATGACTCATCTCAGGGCTCGCTTCCCGCTTAGATGCTTTCAGCGGTTATCGATTCCGAACTTAGCTACCGGGCAGTGCCACTGGCGTGACAACCCGAACACCAGAGGTTCGTTCACTCCGGTCCTCTCGTACTAGGAGCAACTCCCTTCAATCATCCAACGCCCACGGCAGATAGGGACCGAACTGTCTCACGACGTTCTGAACCCAGCTCGCGTACCACTTTAAATGGCGAACAGCCATACCCTTGGGACCGACTTCAGCCCCAGGATGTGATGAGCCGACATCGAGGTGCCAAACACCGCCGTCGATATGAACTCTTGGGCGGTATCAGCCTGTTATCCCCGGAGTACCTTTTATCCGTTGAGCGATGGCCCTTCCATTCAGAACCACCGGATCACTATGACCTACTTTCGTACCTGCTCGACCTGTCCGTCTCGCAGTTAAGCTGGCTTATGCCATTGCACTAACCTCCTGATGTCCGACCAGGATTAGCCAACCTTCGTGCTCCTCCGTTACTCTTTGGGAGGAGACCGCCCCAGTCAAACTACCCACCAGGCACTGTCCGCGAGCCCGATTCAGGGCCCTGCGTTAGAACATCAAACATACAAGGGTGGTATTTCAAGGACGGCTCCACGACAACTGGCGTCATCGCTTCAAAGCCTCCCACCTATCCTACACATGTAGGTTCAATGTTCAGTGCCAAGCTGTAGTAAAGGTTCACGGGGTCTTTCCGTCTAGCCGCGGGTACACCGCATCTTCACGGCGAATTCGATTTCACTGAGTCTCGGGTGGAGACAGCATGGCCATGGTTACACCATTCGTGCAGGTCGGAACTTACCCGACAAGGAATTTCGCTACCTTAGGACCGTTATAGTTACGGCCGCCGTTTACCGGGGCTTCGATCAAGAGCTTCGCTTGCGCTAACCCCATCAATTAACCTTCCGGCACCGGGCAGGTGTCACACCCTATACGTCCACTTTCGTGTTTGCAGAGTGCTGTGTTTTTGATAAACAGTCCCAGCCATCTGGTCACTGCGACTCCCGACAGCTCCATCCGCAAGGGACTTCACCATCAAGAGCGAACCTTCTCCCGAAGTTACGGTTCTATTTTGCCTAGTTCCTTCACCCGAGTTCTCTCAAGCGCCTTGGTATTCTCTACCCGACCACCTGTGTCGGTTTGGGGTACGATGACTTGTAATCTGAAGCTTAGAGGCTTTTCCTGGAAGCAGGGCATCAATGGCTTCCGCACCGTAGTGCGTTCGTCTCGTGTCTCAGTGTTGTGTCTCCGGATTTGCCTAGAAACACCACCTACGCACTTTCACCAGGACAACCGTCGCCTGGCCCACCTAGCCTTCTCCGTCCCCCCATCGCAATTACAAGTCGTGCAGGAATATTAACCTGCTTCCCATCGATTACGCCTTTCGGCCTCACCTTAGGGGTCGACTCACCCTGCCCCGATTAACGTTGGACAGGAACCCTTGGTCTTCCGGCGAGGAGGCTTTTCACCCCCTTTATCGTTACTTACGTCAGCATTCGCACTTCTGATATCTCCAGCATACCTCTCGATACACCTTCGCAGACTTACAGAACGCTCCCCTACCACTCACGCTTAGCGTGAATCCGCGGCTTCGGTGCCTGGTTTGAGCCCCGTTACATCTTCCGCGCAGGCCGACTCGACTAGTGAGCTATTACGCTTTCTTTAAATGATGGCTGCTTCTAAGCCAACATCCTAGCTGTCTGAGCCTTCCCACATCGTTTCCCACTTAACCAGAACTTTGGGACCTTAGCCGGCGGTCTGGGTTGTTTCCCTCTTCACGACGGACGTTAGCACCCGCCGTGTGTCTCCCGGATATTACTTACTGGT